>CAZUVO010000066.1:0-19045 GCA_964623955.1 uncultured Rhizobiaceae bacterium | reverse complement strand
CAGCAGCGCCGCCACGTCTTCGCGCCAGCCGAGAAAACGCACGCGCGGCGTGACGCCAAGCTCGCGGCCGAGGGATTTCAGCGCATCCTCCTCAGGCCCCGACCCGGCGATCCAGAGATAGGCTTGCGGTAGATCGGCAAGGGCGCGGAGCAGCACGTCGAACGCCTTGTTGCGGTGAAGCCGCCCGAGGGCGAGAAGGAGGGGGGCATCCGCCGGCGTCTCCAGCGCAGCCCTCGCCACCGCCGGCGCGGTCTCGGCGGAGACGAAATTAGGCACATAGTGACTGGTCTCCGCCGGCCATCCTTGGCCGCGGAGATAGCTCACAATGTCTTCCGTATTGCCGATCAGGTGACCGCAACTGCGGTAATATTTGAGGTCGTAATAGCCGCCGAGACGGGCGACATGGCGAAACTCATGGCCCGGAACCCGCGCGGGGCAGAGATGGCTCGCCCGGTTCATCCAGGTCAGCACCACATGGGGGCGGAAGGCTTCGATCTCGCGGGCGAAGGCGCGCTTGGTGGTAAAATCGGCCCAGCCGCCGAAGGGCAGCGCCACCGGTTCGAGCCCGCCTTCGCGGAGCGCCGACACCCACGGCCGGTCGCGGCGCACCAGGAGGTGCTGCTCGACCCCGGCGCGCTTGAGAGCGAGCGCGAGCCGGACGAAAAACGCCTCCGCCCCGCCTTGCTCGCCGCCGCCGATGGCCTGCAGAAGACGCAGATCACTCATCGTCGAGCTCGGCCTTGAGGTGGGAGAGCAGGGGATAGAGCGCCGCCATCACCGCGATGGCGAAGCCCCAGCGGCCCTCGCGGTATCCCTTGCGCGCGAAATAGCATTTGAGGAAACGCGAGACTGAGCGCCGGAGCGTCCACCACATCGGCGGCAGCTTCTCGCCGCTCGCGCGGAGATCGGCGGCGCGCTGATCGCTATAGCGCTGCAGGCGGGCGACCATGTCCGAGAAGTCGCGGTCGACATAATGCTTCATCGGCGTTTTCAGCCGGCGCTTCGGCCCTTGCAGGGTGAGCGGCGGATGGATGCGGCTGTCGCCCCATTGCTTTGCGCCCGGCGTGAACAGGCGGGGCGCCGCCATCACACCCCAGGAGCCGCCCCAGCCATAGCGCACCAGCCGCTCGCCGATGTAATTGTCGAAGGGTACGAGAAAATAACCCGGCGCGGCGACCGCGATCGTCTCGCGGATCTCCTTGCCGAGCGCTTCCGAGGCGCGCTCGTCGGCATCGACTTCGAGGATCCAGTCGCCGGTGCAGAGATCGATGCCGGCATGGCGCCGGGGCCCCTCGAGCGGCCATTCGCCCTCGACGGTCTTCGCGCCGAAGCTCTCGGCGATCTCCTTCGAAGTGTCGCTGCAACGGTCGAGTACGACGATAATCTCGTCGGCAAAGGCGAGGGAGGCGAGGCAATCCGCCAACTGCCCGGCCTCGTCATGGACGCAAAGGGCGGCAGAGAGCTTGGCAGCTTTGCCCGCGCTCATCCGCCCTTGCCCGAGACGCGCGCCCATAGCTCGCGCGCGCCCGCCTCCGCCATATCGACCGTCAAGCTCTCCATCAGGCTTCCCACCGTGCGGTGATCGTAACCGGGGCCGCCGACCAGTTCGTCATAGTTTTGCGCCGTGCGCACAAATGCGGCGCGCGGCCCCCAGGGGGCATAATGCGCCTCGCGGCTCGGCCCGAACAGGCCGAGCGTCGGCGCGCCGGAAGCGGCGGCAATATGCATCAGGCCGGAATCATTGCCGACATAGAAATCGCACCGCGCCAGGAGGGCGGCGGCGGTCAGGAGATCGACCTTGCCGACGAGATCGAGCACCTGGCCGGGCGGCAGGCCCTCCGCCGCAGCTGCCGCCGCTTCGCGCTCGGATGCCGCGCCGAACATAAGGATCGTCGCGCCCGGCAGGATGCCGTCATCCGCCGTCAGGCGCTGCGCCAGGGCAGCGAAATTCTCCCCCGGCCATTGCTTGCCGCGCCAATTGGCGGTCGGACCGAGGGCAAGGGTCGGTCCCTCGGGCAGCAGACGCTCGGCGTCGCGCTCATGCGCCGCGCCGGGCCAGAGGCGAGGTGGCGGCGGCGCATCGAGGCCGGCGAATCTCGCCAGCGCGACCAGCCGGTGATCCATGCCGCCCTGCGCGCGCCACACCAGGCGCCGGCCCGCCAGCAGGCAATAGGCCAGCGCCGAGGCGCGGAGATCGACCACCAGATGCCAATAGCCGAGACAAACCTGGCGCCACAGTGCCAGCCAATGCCCGCCGAGCGCACGTTTTTCCATGGCGATGACACGGCGGACGCCCGGCGTTTCGGCGAAGAGCGGCGCCGCGGCGGGGCCGCAGGCGATGGTGATGTCAGCGTCGGGATATTTCTGGATCAGGTGGGAAAGCAGCGCCGTGGAGAGAACCGCGTCGCCGATGCGCGTCGAGGTGATGAAGAGAAGCTTCATCGAAAGAGTGTTTCGAACTCGCTTGCCGTTGTGTCCCAACTTCTCGACCGCCCGTGGCGCCGGGCCACGATACTGGCGGAATTGAACTCGTCATCGTCGCTCAGCATGCGGATGGCATGCTCGGCGAAATCGCCCTCGGATTCGGTCAGGAACGCCGATTTGTCGCCGATCACCCGCTCCTTCACCGCGCCCATGGGCCGCGCCACCGCCGGCAGGCCGACCGCCTGGGATTCCGCCAGGGTCGAGCAATACATTTCCTTTTCCGAACCGGGATAGAGATGCACCCGCGCGTGGCGATAGGCCTGCGACATGTCACGGTCGCCGGACGGCGGCTTGATGATGATGCCGCTATCCTCCGAGGCAATGGTCTTGCGGTAGATCTCGCTCAAATCGTCGGGCAGGGTCTCGCCGGCATCGGCACGCATGAACGCCGCCGAATAAATGTGCAATTCCGCGTTCGGCACCTTCGGCTGAATGCGCGTGGTCCAGATATCGAGCAGCCAGTCGAGGCCATGCTTGGGATGGGTGGTGACCACCGCGGTCGGCACATCGCTCGGCGCCATGTCGTCCGCCTCGCGATATTCCTCGCGCACGCCGGGGGTGATATTGCGCATCGAGGATTCCCCCGTGCCCGTATAGGTCTCCTGATGGGTGCGGCCGAGAAAGACCAGGCGCGCTTCGGTGCGCTCCAGCATGTCGGTGACCTGCGAGCGGTCGAGATAATCCGCCGGGCCGGTCAGCCACAGGATGCGCGCACTCGTCGCGCGGACGAATTCCAACAGGCTCGGTTTGCGGAAAGCGATCAGCACCTCGGTGATCGGCGGCCGGCGGGCTTCCCAATCGAGCCAGCTGACATTGTCATAGCCCATGGCGTTCGGCGCGCGGTTGATCGCACGCACGACATGGCCCGCCCGCGCCAGAGCCGCCGGCAGGCTGGCGAACGCTTTTTCCGCCCCGCCGAGCGGCTGATAGGGGGGCGTCATCCCGTTAAAGGGTATGGAGTCATCGACAAGAGTGACCAACATCTTGCGGCCTTATAGCCATCCCCAAAGGGCTTAACAAGCACCGAGCAAAGCGACACCTTGCCAAGCGCCGCAAATCGGCCTAACTCATTGTCGAACAACAGAACCATTCACCATTCCGGGCGCGATATGACAGACATTCGTTGCATCGAATTGGCGGGCCGGGGGGTGCTTTCCGTGGCCGGCGGAGACGCCGAGGAATTCCTCCAAAGCCTGATTTCCAACGATGTATCGCCGGCGGCGGCGGGCCACGTGGTCTATGCCGCGCTGCTCACCCCGCAGGGCAAATTCCTGCATGATTTCTTCGTCGTGCGGCGCGACGGCGCCTTTTTGCTCGATTGCGAGGCCGCGCGCCTGGGCGATCTCGGCCAGCGCCTCGCCACCTATAAGCTGCGCGCCGACATCGAGCTGTTGGACGCGACGGAGGATTGGCGCATCGCGGCGCTGCTCGGCGATGGCGCGGCGGCTCTGTTCGGATTGGAAAATGCCGATCCCGGCGGCGCGGAGGCGCTCACCGAAGGCGGCCTGATCTACCGCGACCCGAGGCCGCGCATGCCGGGTCTGCGCGCCTTCCTGCCGCGCGCCGCCGGCCTCGCGCCGCTCTTGGACAGGCCCGGCATTTCCGCCGGCAGTGCGGGCGATTACGACCGGGCGCGCATCGCTGCCCGCGTGCCCGACGGCAGCCGCGATATGACCGTCGGCAAGGCAACGCTGATGGAATTCGATTTCGAGGGCTAGCATGGGGTCGATTTCGACAAGGGCTGCTATGTCGGGCAGGAATTGACGGCGCGGACCAAATATCGCGGCCTGGTGCGCCGGCGCCTGGAACGGGTGATGGTTGACGGTCCGCTGCCGCCACCGGGCACGCCGGTGATGGCAAACAATATGGAAGCCGGCGAGATCTGCTCGGGTGTGGAGGGTGAGGCGCTCGCACTCCTCCGCCTCGACCGCAGCGAAGAAGCGCAAGCCGCCGGCATCCCGCTCAAAGCCGGGGAGGCGACGCTCCGACCCGCGCCCTAATCTTCCAGGCGCTTGCGAATTTGATTGAACTCTTCGTGGTGGGTCTTGAACACGTCAAGCAGTTTGGGGTCGAAATGCTCTGACGGGTCCAGGCGGTCATCCCCCACGGTGAGAATTTGATAAGTCTTTTCGTGGCTGAAGGCCGGTTTGTAGGCGCGCTCGGAGCGTAGCGCATCATAAATATCGGCGATCCCGAGAATGCGCGCCGAAATTGGTATTTGCTCGCCCACGAGGCCTTCCGGATAACCGCCACCGTTCCATTGTTCATGGTGCGAGCGGGCAATCTCGGCGGCCATCTGCAACCGGTCGGAGCGCGCCAGAATTTGATGGCCATAGGTTGTGTGCTGGTTCATCTCGAAGCGCTCGTCATCGTCGAGACGGCCGCGCTTGGTGAGAATGGCTGAGTTCACACTCATTTTGCCGATATCGTGAAGTTGCGCGCTAAAGTGAATCTCGTCGCAAAAATCCGTCGGCATGCCGACCTTGTTGGCCATCAGATAGGCATATTCGTTGCAGCGGATAATGTGATTGCCGGTGTCCTCGTCATGCACCTCGGCGGCGCGGGCGAGCAGGCGGATCGACACCATGAAGGCCTCTTCCGTATCCTTCTGCAATTCCTCGATTTGCAGTTGCTGCGCCCGCAAGGTGCGGTTTTTCGCCCTGAGGTCGATGTTTCTCTTGTTGATTTGCTCCAGCATTTCGGCGCGCTCGATCACCCGGCCGACGACCTGATTGAAGGGCAGGATCAGATCCGCCTGTTCGTCCTTGAACGCGACAGGCTGTTTCTTGTTGCCGGAATGGCGGTTGATGAGCTGCACCACGCCGATGACCTTTTTTTGAAAATTGGTCAGCGCGAAGGCCAGCATGGAGCGCGAGCGGTAACCGGTCGCCTCGTCGAAGGAGCGGTCGAAATCGAACGGCACGTCTTTCGGAATAGCATAGAGGTCGTCGATCAGCACGGCCTCGCCGGTCGAGGCGACATAGCCGGCGATCGAGGACGGCACGATGGGAATGCGGAAATCCGCCTTGCTCAGCTTGATGCTGTCGTTCTGAATGGAATTGGCGACCAGCCATTCCTTGCCGCCGGTCTTGCGGACGATAAATATCGAGCCCGCCTCGGCGCCGGTCATCTGCCGCGCCTTTAGGAGAACGCGGTCAAGCAGGTCGCGCACCGACTGATTGCCCGGCTGCTCGATAAACTCGAGAAATTCGAGGATCGCGCTCAGTTTCGAAGCCCCTCCCAAACGGCATTCCGCGGGCCGGCAATCGTCCGCCTCAGCAAGACCGAGCCCAATGCTGAGGCAATGTTAACGCGGAATTCCGTGCTGGCAAGAAAGCGATTTGTTGGTTGTGACTAACTATTTAGGGTTTTATCTCCCGGCGGTTCTCCTGGCCGGCGGTGACCTGCTAGATTGTGCCGGTGGAGCGAAGCCAAGGAAGAGGCGAATGAAATGGGCAGAATCGACGGCAAATGCGCCCTGGTGACCGGCGCGTCCGCCGGAATTGGGCGGGCGGTGGCGCTGCGCCTGGCGGAGGAGGGCGCCCGCGTCGCGGTGAGCGGCCTGAATGAGGCGGCCGGCCGGACGCTGGCCGAGGAAATCAACGCGGCCGGCGGCGAAGCGATCTATTTCAAGCTCGACGTGGCCTCGGAGGAGGCCTGGGCGGCGGCCATGGCGGCGCTCGATGCTGCCTTCGGGCGGCTCGACATTCTCGTCAACAATGCCGGCATCACCATGTCGGGCAAGATCGAGGACACCGTGCTCGAGGATTGGCAGCGCATCATGACGGTCAATGTCGACGGCGTCTTTCTCGGCACGAAACACGCCATTCCGCTGATGCGGCGTACGGGCGGCGGCTCCATCGTCAACCTCTCCTCGGTGCTCGGCATCACCGGCACGCCGCTTATTTCCGCCTATACCGCGAGCAAGGCGGCGGTGCGTCTCTTCACCAAATGCGCCGCGCTCGAACTGGCCGAGGACGGCATCCGCGTCAATTCCGTCCACCCGGCCTTCATCCACACGCCGATGATGGAGGACACCGCGATCCGCCTGCATGGCGACATCGCCAAGGGCAAGGAGGAGTTCGGCAAGTTCCACCCCATCGGCCATGTCGGCGAACCCGAGGACGTCGCCAACGGCGTCCTCCACCTCGCCTCCGACGAAAGCGCCTTCACCACCGGCGCCGAACTGGTGATCGACGGCGGCTATACGGCGGCGTGAGAGGCGGGCATGCAGTCCAAACGCCTTCGCCCGCCGATGGGGATCAATCGCGGATTACGGCTCAGCGCGTCGGCCTGGCGCTCGGATCGAATTTTTGCGTCTCTTCCTCGCCGCTTGGAGACGAAGCAGTATCGGGCGGCGTCTCGTCGACCACGGAACTCGCTTCGGGCGGCGTGTCATCGACCACGGGATTCGCTTCGGGCTCCGATTCCGGTACGGGCCGCCATTGGCGGGCCATCTTTTCCGCTTTGGCTATCTGCCTGGGCGTCATGTCGCCGGCCAACGCTCTTTGCGTCTCCAGCGCTATTTTCCGTGCTTTGGCGGCACTCTCCGATTTCTGCCCCGCGGCGAGTTCGAACCACATATACGCCAGCACATTGTCCCGCCCGACGCCCTCGCCAGTCGCGTAGCTAAGCCCGAGGCCGACTTGACCCAAGGCGAAACCCTGGTCGGCGGATCTGCGGAACCACTTCACGGCTTCGGCATTGTCCTGCGCCAAATCCTTGCCTTCGCTGAAAAGGATTCCGAGATCGACTTGGGTTTCGGGATTTCCTTGTTCGGCGGCCTTTCTTAACCATGTGACCGCCATATCCACATCGCGCGGCACGCCGTCGCCCTGCAGGTACATGATGCCGATATTTGCCTGGGCATCGGCTATTCCGGCTTCGGCGGCTTTTCGCATCCACGTCGCCGCTTCAGTGAAATCCTGCCGCACGCCGTCTCCCAAGAGATAATGGAGGGCGAGGTTGTGTTGCGCCTCGGCCACGCCTTTTTCCGCGGCCTTGCGGAACAACCGTGCCGCTTCGACAAGGTCTTTGGTCACGCCCAAACCGTCCGCATACATGTTGCCGAGAAAGAAGTAGGCGTCGGCAAATCCCAAATCGGCCGCCTTTCGGTACAACTCCGCTGCCGCGGCGTAATCCCGCGGGACACCGAGACCTTGCTCGTAAAATAATCCAAGATTGACTTGCGCCTCGGCAATCCCCGATTCAGCGGCCATTCGGAACCACTTCGCCGCTTCGGAATAATCCTGTCCGACCCCAAGGCCGTCGGCATACAAGTTTCCAATCATGAATTGCGCCACGGCGTAGCCTTGGTCGGCAAGCGGGCGCCATAAGCGCAGGGCCTCGGTGTACCGGCCGCGCGCAAACGCCTTTTCGCCGTCTTCGAATCGGGTCACCATTTCGTTGGCGGCTTCAGCAGCCTCGTGCGGTCCCAGGCGGAGGGATTCCACCGTTTCGTCGCCGCTTCTGTTCAGCCAGGCGGCAACCAGTTCGCGCGCCTCGCCGATCTGCGCGTCGGTCATGAGAGCCGCAACATCATCGAGATGCCCGGCCGCCTCGCGATATCCCTGACTGACCGCCAGGTCGAACCACATATAGGCAATCGTGAGGTCGCGCACCACGCCATCGCCGTTGTAATACATGACTCCGAGCGTTGTCTGGGCCTCGGCGAGGCCTTGGTTTGCGGCCTTATCCCACCATTCCTTCGCGGCACGGGTATTCCGCGCCACGCCGTCGCCGTTTATGTACAAGAGCCCGAGACCGAACTGGGCCGACGCATGGCCGCGCTCCGCGGCCATGCGCCACCACTTTGCCGCTTCGGCAAAGTCCCGCGCCACACCAACAGCTTCGGCATAGCGGTAACCGATTTCGTACTGAGCATCGATGTGGCCTTGCCCGGCGGCCCGGCGCCACCACTTGATGGCTTCCTCGGTACTTTTCAGCAATCCCAACCCTTCGGCGTACATATACCCGACAAGATACAGTGCGTCCGCGTGGTCTTGGTCCGCGGATTTGCGCAGCCATTGATAGGCCTCGGTATGGCCCGGAACGACGCCAAGGCCGTTCAAATACATTCCGCCGAGATAGAATTGGGCTACGGCGTCGCCTTGCGCGGCAAGCGGCTCGAATTCTCGTTGCGCCTGCGCATAGTCGCCAATCTCGAACGCCTTGATTCCGGCCTCGAGATCGGGCTCTCTCAGGGGCAGCGAACGAACGACGCGAAAGCCGTTCATATCCTTGCCGCTTCCCTTTGCGGCATAAGTCGGCGCGCGCGCGGCCGAGCGCGCGTAGTCGGCGGAATACTGCCAACTACCGCCGCGCGTGACGCGCTGACGGCAATCGCCATTGCTCATCGCGTTGGTATGGTGCGGTCCAGAAAAGTAATTTGGGTTCCAGCAATCTTCGGTCCACTCCGCCACATTGCCATGCACATCGTGAAGCCCAAAAGCGTTCGGCGGGAAGCTCCCGACAGGCATGGTGTGATTCCTCGGGCCGTGAATGACATGCGCGCCGAATGCGGCCTGGTCTTTATTTAACGTCATGCCGAAATGGAAAGGCGTCATCGTCCCGCCGCGCGCCGCGTATTCCCATTCCGCCTCGCTCGGCAGGCGGTAGGAGGCGCCGGTTTTTCGGCTGAGCCATTTCGTATAGGCAACGGCATCTTCGAAGCTGATAAAGATGACCGGCCGGCTACCGCGGCCCCATCCCACGTCGTTTGGCCGATATCCGCCGCAGCCGCCGTCGGCTACGCAGGCATCCCATTCGTCGAACGTCACTTCATACTTGCCGATCGCGTAGGGCTGGCGAACGAACACTTTGTGGTAGGGATCTTCTTGCGGGTGAGAATGCCCGATCTCGTTTTCCGGCGAACCCATGAAAAATTCACCAGCCGGCACCACCACCATCTCGGGACACTCGGGACAATCGCGAAATGTGTCGCCGGCCTGGAAAGCGTCGTCTCGCGCCACGAACTCTTCCGCGGCCAGCGGCGCCGCAAACGCGAGAACACAAGCGACGAGTGCGGTCTTGATGGTTTTCTGCATTTATATTTTCCCTGAACCGTTATTAGCGGCAAGACGAGAGGTGCCTCAACTTGGCGCCGGAGCCTTGCCTATTCTTGTCACCTGAGCCGCCATTCACCGGCGGGCGCAATCATACAACGCCATGCCGGCCCCGTAGTCCTGAGCGGCGGCCGGCGCGGCAAATGCGTAGACGATAAGGAGAACGGCGAAGGCGAAGCTTTTCATATTCCGATTCTAAATTTACGGCAGTGTAACCGCACCATGAATTGCCTCCAATAGCTGTAACAACCGCGCGGGACGTCATTTGCCCCACCATGGCGCGCCGCGCCGAGTTGGTAACGGGCGGCGTCCATAGCCCAGTATGAAAAGCGGAGAGAGAATATTTTCCTGCTATGATGGCCGCATGATTCTAAAAGCAGCGGTGATCGCGACAGTTATGCTTCTTTTCGCCGGAGCAGCCCCGGCATCCGCGGAGAGCGACACGTTCAAGCGCTTCGAGCAGACATTCGAGATGCACCGCGAGCGCATCGAGCTTTCCTATGGGGTGCCGGTGCTGGAGAGGGCCGCCGAGCTTAAGGCTGGCGCCGTCGCGGTCTATGTCACCTCCGCCTGGCAGTGCGACCCGCGCGACACGCAGGAAGCCAATGCCCGCGATCTGTTCGCCCTCTTACGCGCCGCCGATACCAGCGGGCGGCCCATCTCGGTGACGATCATCGGTCCGGACGGCGATAGCATCCTCTCGGTCAGCGACGCCTCCGGCGCGCCCGCCATGCGATGGACCGAACCGCAGGTGTGCAATTTGCCCGAGGGGCAGGGCGGGGCGGACGCTTCTTAACGCGTCCTATTTTCCGGCCGGCCTGACGAACCCCTCTTCGTCCAGCACATAGCCCTTGCGCCGGGCGTCTTCCAGGGTCTTGGCCGGCCATTCGATGGGGCCGGGAGTCCGGCCGTTGATGGCGAGCAGAAGATGCTCGCCTTGCGATTCGCAGGTAAAGCCGCGCATCACGCCGGCGGGCACGGAGATCGTGTCGTGCAGGCCGAGGCGGATTTCATGCTCGCCGTCCGCGCCCCAATTGACCGTCCATTCGCCGCTCAAGGGCATGAACACCTCGACGGTGGGGTGCGAGTGGAGCGACGCGCCTTTGCCTTTTTCGGCGCGGATGATGACCATGTGGAAATCCTCCGCGTCGGCGATCGACGGGCGGAGCGCCGCATCCTCGCAGGCCGCCTGGCCGATGACATGGGCGATCTTGCGCGCATGCTCGGGAAAAAGGGTGTCGATGCACGCCACCTCGCCGAAATCGAGCTCTTCGAAGCGGGCGAGGCGCCCCTGCATCGCCGGATCCCGGATATCGTCCGCCGCCATGGTCTAACTCTCCCTTATTCCGCCGCTTGCCGCCGCGCCTCTTGGATGAGACGCCAAATTCGGTTGGGGCGGAGCGGCAATTCGCTGATTTCGATGCCGAACGGGCTAAGCGCGTCGCACACCGCATTGGTCAACGCGCCCGGCACCGGCGCCGGGATGCCTTCGCCGAGCCCGCGCGAGCCGAGCGGGGTGTAGGGGCAGGGCTCGCTCGCCTCGTGATACACCTCGATATCGGGGATATCCGCCGCGGTGGCCAATTTGTAATTCTCGAAATCCGCCGTCAACTGCTGGCCGTTTTCGTCATAGACGAATTCCTCGAACACCGCGTTCGAGATGCCCTGTGCGACGCCGCCCTGGATCTGCCCCTCGACGATCTGCGGATTGATCACCTGGCCGACTTCCTCGGAAGTGACGTAGCGGGTGATCTCGAACTGGCCGGTGGCGATATCGACCTCGACCATCGCCGCATGGGCGCTGAAGCAGAACATCTGCATGGCGGCTTCGAAATAGGCGGTGTGCTCGAGCCCGCCTGATTCGCCGGCCGGCATGTTGATCGGCGCCATGATGATGCGCTCGGCCACGTCGCGGAAGCTCTTGCGCTGATTGTCGTCGCGCCGGTAGATGATATCGCCGTCGACGAATTCAAAATCATCGGCGACGGCATCAATGGCGAGATCGTGGGCGACGAAACGCGCCATCTTGTCCTTCAACACGCGGCACGCATCGGACACCGCGCTCACCGTATAGGAGCCGGCGCGCCCGCCCACGGTGCCGGAGGAGAGCGGCGTCGTCGCCGTGTCGCCGGTGGTCACCGCGATATCGCCCGGCGAAATGCCGAACTCATGCGCCGCGACCTGGGCCATGGTGGTCTCGTGGCTTTGCCCTTGGGGCGCGTCGCCCTCGAAGATGGCGACCTTGCCGCGCGGATCGATGCGCACCGTCGCGGTGCCGTAGCCGGGCTGGTTTTCCATCGGCACCAGCACGTCGGAGGCGACGCCGGAGGTTTCCGCGCCGACGCCGAAGCCGATGCCGATATAGCGCCCCTCGGCCAGCGCCGCCGCCTGGCGCTTGCGGAAGCCGGGCAGGTCGATGCGCGCGAGCAAATCGTCATAGGCGCCGATCCAATTGCCGCTGTCATAATTGAGGTCGGTCGCGGTGACATAGGGCAGTTGCTGGATCAAATTCGCGCGCCGCACCTCGGCGGCCTCCAGGCCACTGCGCCGGGCGACCATGTCGATCGCGCGCTCAAGCGCGAAGCGGGTGGGGAAGGCGCCGAACGAGCGCGCCGGGGTGAGCACCGACTTGTTCGTCGTCACCACGCGCATGGAAATGTCGCAATGGGGCAGGTCGTAGGCGTTCGGCATCAGCGCCGCGCCCATGAAGGGCATGACGAAGCCCCAATAGACCCCGGCGCAGCCATCGCCATTGTCGGCGATGCCGCGGTCGCGCAGCGCGAGGATGCGGCCCTCCTTGTTGGCCGCGATCTCCAGATCGTGAATTTGGTCGCGCTCCTGGCTCACCGCCATGAGATGTTCCTGGCGGGTTTCCTGCCAGCGCACCGCGGCATCGAGCTTGCGCGCGAGATAGCAGGTCAAAATCGCTTCGCGATAGAACGGCGCCTTGACGCCGAACGCACCGCCCTGGTCGCGCGGCGCAATGACCCTGAGCCTATCGGTCGGGATGTCGAGCACGTCCGACATGGCGAGGCGGTCGATATGCGGGCGCTGGGTGGTGATATGGGCGGTCAGCCCGTCGAGCGCATCCCAGCTTGCCAGCACGCCGCGCGGCTCGAGCGGGGTCACGCCGCAGCGATGCATGCGGAAGCGCTGCTTGATGGTGATCTCCGCCTCGGCGAAAAGTCGGTCGACTTCGCCGACATTCTCGGCTTGGGATTCAGGCGTATCACCGCCGGTGACGGTCTTGGCGAAGATTTCGTTGCTCTCCCAGCCGTCATGCACGATGGGGGATTCGGGCGCGAGGGCGGCTTCCATATCGCCGACATAGGGCAGCGGCTCATAGCCCACGCGCACCGCCTCGGCGGCGTCGGCGGCGATATATTTGTCGCGCGCGACGATGGCGGCGACCGGCTCGCCGTGAAACTTCGCCTTGCCCACCGCGAGCGGCCAGAAGGTCGGAAAATTGGCGTCGAGATCGGGCACGACGACCGGCTGGGGCAGGGGCTTGATCTCGTCCTTGATGGTCTCGCCGGTCACCACGCAGACGACGCCCGGCATGGCCGCTGCGGGCTCGGTGTCGATGGCAAGGATGCGCGCATGGGCATGCTCGCTGCGGACAAACACCAGATGCAGCGCGTCCGGCGCTTTTACGTCGGCGAAAAACTGGCCCTTGCCGGTGGTCAGCCGATGGTCTTCCTTGCGCCGGACCGCCCGGCCGATCCACGCGCTCCCCACGCTCTCCGTTTGCGCCACTTGCACCCCCCGCCGGTGTTTGCCTCTCCCGCCTAGGTGCGCATGGTTGCCGGCCAAGGTCAACAAGACCGCCGCCTTCGCTTCACGCCGTCCCCCAGGTTTGCCACTGGTCCGCGATCAACTTTTGATGGAGCTGAGAAACGGCGTGTGGGGCGGATAGCGTGAGAATTTCCCGTTGGATGGCATCTCTATTGATGCTCGTTCTGTTGTGGCCCGCCGCCGCCGCGGCGCAATCGCCCGAGCTGCTCAAGGCGACCCGGCAATACACCGAATATTCCCTGATGGGCTTTCTCGATTCAGCGATCCCCTTCGCCGAGAAAGCGGTCGCCCTCAGCGAGCAGGAGTTCGGCGCCAGCCACCCCGATACGATCGATCACCTCGCGACCCTGGCGGGGTTTTATCAGACCTTGGGCCAGCGCGGCGCGGCGGCTGAGGTCTATGAAAAACTGCTCATCATATCCGCCGGCCGCCTGCCGCCGGACCATCCCGAATTGGCCAAGCGGCGGATCGCGCTGGCAAAGCTCTACAAAGCCGACAAACGGTACGACGAAGCCATATCCCACTCGCGCGCCGCTCTGGAGATGCAAGAGAAAGTGTTCGGCGATGAGACCGCCACGGTCGCCGCGTCGCTCAACGAGCTGGCCATTCTGTTGCGTCTGCAAGGCGACTATGCGGAAGCCGAACCCCTCGCCGAACGGGCGCTCGACATTTACCAGACGCTGCACGGGCCGGAGCATTTATACGTCGCCATCATGCTCAACAATCTCGGCCTGATCCATCACGCGGCGGGCCGCTATGCGGCGGCGGAGAAACTCTACCGCCGTTCCCTCGCCATCCGCGAAAAGGTCCAGGGCGCCGACCACCCGCGCGTCGCCCAACTGCGCACCAATTTGGCGGCGCTCGACCAGGCGCAAATATCGCCCGCCGCCGGCGGCGATGGCGACGGCGCCATGCGGACGCGCCACCGGGACGTCGAGATTATCGCGCTGACCGAAAACGGCGAACGGGAATACGATGTCAGCCTCGTCGCGCCGGCGAAAGTGCTGGATCGCGTCAGCGCCGCCCTCGATACGATTTACAGCGATTCGCCCTTCAGCGCCGATACGCTGGACAGTTTGAACGCGGCCGGCGCCGTCACCATCGTTTACAATCCGGAATATCCCAAGGAGGAGACCGGCAAGCTGCAATTGGCCGAGTTCCAGCCCGATTTCTTCGCCGCCCGGGATACCGGCAGCAAAACCTTCCTGGTGGTGCTGGGCCGCCATGTGGTCAAACAGCCGGCGCAGGAATTGGGCGGCATCATCGTCCATGAACTGGTCGGCCACGGGGTACAGCATCTGGAAGGGCGCCTCGGCGCCATGCGCTACCTCGACGCCGAATGCGAGGCCCAGCTCTACCAGATGAGCGCCTATCAGGATTTCGGCGTCGATAAGTTCTCGCGCGACATGGTGCTCTTCCGGCGCGATCTCGAAGAGACCCACTGCGCCGATTTCAAGCGCTTCATGAAGGCGAATTACCGGGCCGACATGATGCTGTGGGAATCGATCGATCTCGACGTGCCGACAATCCTCGACATCTTCTCCGCCTACCGCCGCGCGAATACCGGATAGCGCGGCCGCCGAAGTCACCCGGCGATCGGCAATCCGATAGACGCATCGCGTATCTCCAATAGTTGGGCAAATTCGGCGTCGGTGTAGCGTGGCGTAATATGTTGCGGGCAGTTCCAATCGACGGCCTCGACGCTCAACACGACGGCGCGCTCGACCTTGGCGCGGTAGCCGCGGTCTTCGAGGCGGGCCAGCAGCTCCGGGTCCTCGTCGCGGTGGACGAGACGCGCCCGCGCCCAGATCTTGAGCCGCCGGCGGTTGGCGTAATCCATCAGGATCAGGGCGACGCGGTCGGAAGCGGCGAGGTTTCCCGCGCTGATATACTGCACATTGCCGCGAAAATCGGCATAGGCGATGGTCCCCTCGTCGAGCACCTTGAGGAACCCCGCCGGCCCGCCGCGAAACTGCACATAGGGCCAGCCGGTTTCGCTCACCGTCGCCTGATAGAAGCCGTCGCGGGCTTCGATAAAATCCACCTCAAGGTCGCCCAACCGGTCGCCGCCGCCGTCCGGGCCCTCCAATCTCTCCGCCGACGCGCGGCTGCCATAACGGCTCTGCGCCGCCTGAACGGAAGGGGTGAACGCTATTTCCGCGAATTTTCTGGCCATGACTTGCTCCTCCAATCGATGGGTAATGGGTTCGATTGGTAAATAGCGTTTTGCGTAAATCGTTTGAATAGGCGTATAACGGAAATTACTATTTCATTATTCGGAATAATAAAATGGACCGATTCCACGCCATCCAAACCTTCGTCACGGTCGCCGAGCACGGCGGCTTCGCGGCTGCCGCGCGCGCCCTCGGCATGTCGCCGCCCGCCGTAACCCGTGCCGTGGCCGGGCTGGAGGAACGCCTCGGCTCCCGTCTATTCGTGCGTACCACGCGTTCGGTACGCCTGACCGAAAGCGGCGCGCAATTCCTCGCAAGCGGCCGGCGCCTATTGCAGGATCTAGCGGAAGCGGAGGAGGGCGCCGCCGGGCGCCATGCCGCGCCGCGCGGCGAATTGCGCATCACCGCGCCGGTCCTGTTCGGCCGCCAGATCGTCACGCCGTTGCTGATCGAATTCATGCGGCGCTATCCCGAGGTTTCCTGCCAGGCGCTGTTCGTCGACCGGGTGGTGAACCTGATGGAGGAGGGCATCGACGCGGCGATCCGCATCGGCGAGCTGCCGGATTCGTCGCTCATCGCGCGCCGGGTGGGATCGGTCCGTCACTGCGTCTTCGCATCGCCCGACTATCTCAAGGCAGAGGGCACGCCCAAACATCCCCGCGACTTGGCGAAGCACCGCCTGATCCAGCCGCTCGCCACCGGCGGCGCGGCAAGCTGGCGGTTTCGCGAGAACGGCAAGACTATTTCGGTCCCCGCCCGCTCGCGCCTTAGCCTCAATACCAACGACGCCATCATCGAGGCGGCGCTGCAAGGCTGGGGAATCTCCCGTCTGCTGTCCTATCAGCTCGAGCCTTACGTCAAGGACCGCCGGCTGCGGTTTCTGCTGAAGAAATTCGAGCCGCCGCCCCTCCCGGTACATATCGTCCACCCGGAGGGCAAACTCGTCTCCGCCCGGGTGCGCGCCTTCGCCGACCATATGGCGGCGGGCCTTCAAGGCCATGCCGCGCTTACTGGCTGAGCAGAACGGCGATGCCGTAGGCGGAGATGAACAGGGTGAGGCCGTGGTGGTAGATCGGGTTGGCGGTGCGCAGGAACAGGCGGTTGCCGATCGCGAGATAGACGATCGCCGCGATGCCGGCCATGGGCAGACTATGGAGCAGCCGCTCCGCCTCGCCGAGGAGCGTCGCGATCAACAGGATCTGGATCGCCCCAAAGGCGAGATAATAATGCGCCACTGTATAGCGGATGGCGCCTTTCTCGCTGTGCTGGCTGGTCGCGAGAATGGCCAACAGCGCGCCGCCGAGATTGGTCAGGCCATGCACCAGGCCCATGACGGCATGATAGATCAGCGCATGTTTCTTTAGAGCCTCCGCCATCCAGGCATGGGATGCCGGCCAGAGGCGGAGCGCGGCGGAGACCAGCAGCACCGCGCCAATGAGAATATTGATCCACGAGCCGAGCGCGCCGCCCTGAATGATCCAAAGCCCGACCCCGATGCCGGGCAGGCAGAGGAGATAAAGATAGCGCGAGACCGCCACCCGGTCCTTGCCCGAGGTCACGATCTGCAGAGCCGAGATGGCGAAGGAGGCGGGGACGAGAATGATGATGGCGTCGATGAAATCATGGCCGAGCAGCAGCAGGGTCGGCGTGCCGAAGATCAGCACGCCCATGCCGAAGATCGACTGAACGACCGAAAACACGGCGACCACCGCCATGGCCGTCGCGAATTCAGCCGTCATGGCGCGATCCGCCGCGGCGGAGAATTATGTTCTTCCAGGGGAGCCTACAAATAACCGGCCTGCGCGCCCCTTATACCAGCCAGCGCCCCCGATTTGTCCAGCGGTTAGGCGGGCAACGCATCCGCCCCCGGCACGATAATCGCGAACCTATCCCCGAGCGCGGCGATGCTCGCCTCGTGCAGGCTGGCGGCGTCGATGACGCCGCCGGACGGAGTGGGGAGGTCGCGGGTTGCGGCGGCGCCGGAGACCAGGGTGTTGCGGTAGCCGAGGTCGAGGGCGGCGCGGACGCTGGCGCTGACGCACATATGGGTCATGAAGCCGGCGAAGATGAGCTGTTTCGCGCCGATCTCCTGCAGCTTGTCGTGCAGTTCCGTGTTGGCGAAGGCGTTGGGCATGGCTTTCTTGACGATGGTTTCGCCCGCCGCGCTCGCTACGTCAGGCGCGATCTGGCCGCCGGCGCCGTCGAGGTCGAAGACGCCGCCGGCCTGGCCCTGATGGGCCACATGGACGATCGGCGCGCCGGCGTCGCGCGCGCGCGCCAGCACCTTGCCGGCTTCCTTGAGCGCCGCTTCGACGCCGGGGAGCGGCACGGCGCCGGTGACATATTCCATCTGGCAATCGATCAGCACGAGGGCGGATTCCGATAGGGCGTTCGGCGTCAGGTCGGCGCCGGCCATTTCCAGCAGGGTTTTCGGTTGGCTCATGGTTATTCCTCCCAAGTACAAAGACGCCAAACGGTACTTTATGGCGCGGCGAAATGCGATAGAGTCTTGCCGCCAACGAGAACAAGGGGAGACGCGCTATGCCGGCCGACAACAGAACCAGCTTTACGCCCGCCAGCCACCGCTGGAGCCGCGGGCTGCCCGCCTCGGCGGCGGTGCGCGCCGGCGATCTTCTGTTCATTGCCGGCCAGGTGTCGTGCGACGCCAATCTCAAGCCGACCAATGTCGGCGATGTGAAGGCGCAGGCGCGCGCGGCCTTCGCCAAGATCAAGGCGCTCGTGAAAGAGGCCGGCGGGTCGATGGCGGATATCGTCGATGTCATGTCGTTTCATTCCGATGTGCGAACGATGGATGCGGTGTTCGACGTCGGCCGCCAGGCGCTCAAGAAAGACTTCCCGGCCTGGACGGCGCTCGGCATGCATGGCTCCTACCATCCGGACATTCTCGTCAGCATCCGCGCCATCGCCCATTTGGGTACCGGAAAGAAAATATGCGTCACGCCGAAGCGTATGGCCTGGATGAAAAAGCTGCCGATGTCGGCGGCCTGCCGCAAAGGCGATTATTTGTTCACCTCCGGCATGGTTTCGGCCGATGCATCGGGCAATGTGGTTTCCGCCGGCGATCATTACGCCCAGGCGCGCAACGCCTATGACAATCTCAAGGACGCGCTGAAGGCGGGCGGCGGCGGGATCGAAAATATCGTCGATATGATCTGCTTCAACCAGGACGCGCGCGGCATGGACGATTCGGTCAATTGCTGGTGCAACGAGGTGGTGCCGGGCCTGCCGGTCAATCAGGCGACGTCCTATACGGCCATCGCCATGACCGGCTTCCACAAGCTCGGCATGGTCGGCGTCTGCCGCGCCATCGCCGATTTCAGCGCCGGCCCGCGCGTCGCCACCAATATTCCGAGCGTGCATTGGCACAAGGAGCGCATCGCCGGCGCGGCGAAGATGAAAGAAGGGAGGCTGATCGGCATCTCCGGCCAGGTCGCCTCCGACGGCGACCAGAATATCGTGGCGCTTGGCGACCCGGCGGCCCAGGCGCGCTATTGCTTCAGCCAGATC
>CAZUVO010000065.1:0-19296 GCA_964623955.1 uncultured Rhizobiaceae bacterium | reverse complement strand
TTTCGATTCCCTGCTGAAAAGCGTGGTCGCGGAAGAGAAGGAGCCGGAGCCGCAGCCCGAACCCGAGCCCGCCTTCGACAAACTGCTCGCCAGCGTCGCCGACGAACCGGCGCCGAAGGTCGAAGAGCGCGACCGGCCGCAGCCGGTGCGGACGATGTCGTCGGCGCTGTCGAATCAGATTGCGGCGGTCATCAAGGACCGGGTAGAAGCCAATTGGAGCGTGCCGGCCGGCGTGCGCGACGCGGGCGATCTGGTGGTCACCATCCGCATTCGCCTGGGCCGCGACGGTGCCGTGCAGAGCGCCGAGATACTCGATGCGAACTATGCCGAGGACCCGAACTTCCGCACCATGGCGGAGAGCGCGCGGCGTGCCGTGCAGAAGGCAAGCCCCATCAAGGCGTTGCGGCGCTTCGGCGATGACTATAATGAATGGCGCGACGTTACGATGACGTTTCGTCCGCCGGTATGAGAAGTCGATATGACGAGTTGGACACTGCGGAGTAAGAGCGCATGAGCTTTATCACGGGCAGAGAGCGGAGCCGGGCCGGGATTTACCGCCGCGGCGTGGCGCCTTGGATCGCCGCTTGGGCGGTGGCTGTCCTCTTCGCCCTGGCGGTTCCGCTTGTGCCGGCGCAGGCGGATTTGCGCGTCGACATCACGCGCGGCCAGGTCGAGCCCATGCCGATCGCCGTCTCCAACCTATACGGCGCGACGGAGGAGGCGGGCGAGTTCGGCCGTAAGATTTCCGAGGTTATCGCGCGCAATCTGGAACGCTCCGGCCTCTTCCGCCCGATCGATCAGCGCGCCTTTATCCAACGCCCCGAGGCCATGCAAAGCGGCCCGCGCTTCGCCGACTGGCGCCAAGTCAATGCCCAGGCTCTGGTGACCGGCAAGGTACAGATCGTCGCCGGCGACCGCATGGAGGTCGAATTCCGTCTGTGGGATATTTTCGCCGAAGAGCATTTGGTCGGGTTGCGCCTCGGCAGCATCTCCGGCCAATGGCGCCGCATTGCGCACAAAGTGTCCGACGAGATTTATCGGCGGCTCACCGGCGAGGTCGGCTATTTCGATACCCGCATCGTCTATATCGCCGAAACCGGGCCGCTCGATGCGCGCATCAAGCGCCTCGCGATCATGGACCAGGACGGCCACAATCTGCGCTTCCTGACGGACGGCCGGCAGCTGGTGCTGACGCCGCGCTTCTCGCCGACGGCGCAGGAGATCACTTATCTTTCCTACGACCGGGGCATCCCGCGGGTCTATCTGCTCAAGATCGATTCGGGGCAGCAGGAAGTGCTCGGCAAGTTCCCCGGCATGACCTTCGCGCCGCGCTTCTCGCCCGACGGCAACAGCGTGGTGCTGACCTACGCGGCGGACGGCAATTCGGATATTTTCGAGATGGATTTGCGCAGCCACAAGGTGCGCCGGATGACCGATAATAGCGCAATCGATACCGCGCCCTCCTATTCGCCGGACGGCGAAGCCATCGTCTTCGAATCCGACCGCAGCGGCGAGCAGCAGATTTACGTCATGGAGCGCAAGGGATCCCAGGCGCGGCGCATCACCTTCGGCAAGGGCCGTTATGGCACGCCGGTCTGGTCACCTCGCGGAGATTTGATTGCGTTCACGAAAAGCCATAGGGGCCGATTCTTTATCGGCGTGATAAAACCGGACGGCAGTGGAGAACGGATTTTGTCGCAGGACTATCTCGTCGAAGGCCCGACCTGGGCGCCCAATGGCCGGGTGCTGATGTTCTTCCGCCAGACCGAGCGCAATCCCGACAGCGCGGAGCTGGTGAGCATCGATATCACGGGCCATAACGAGCGCATTCTGTTCACGACCACGGCGGCGTCGGACCCGGCCTGGTCGTCCACGATACCGTGATGGCACGGGGGATGAAATTGCAGTTCTTATTTGTTGAATTCTTGAAACTTAACAGGAATTACCTCGAAAATTTAATAAATGAAACGGCTTTAGACTTGTATTACTCTCGGCTCGGAAACACAGGCCCGACTGTTCATTTTCCGTCGCGCTGCGTCCGAACCTTGCAAACCTAAATCTCAGTTGAGGGAGCGACCCGATGTGGAAGAAACTTTTTGCAGCAAGATCGATGGTGGCGCTGGCCGCTGTCCTGCTTATCGCGGCGGCGTGCGAGAGCGCGTCCGACGACAGCACGGCGACGGTTGGCGACGGTGACGCGGTTCAGACCTCCGCGCAAACCGATGATTCCGGCAGCTCGGTGCAGGCCGCACCGGCGGAGGAAGTGGATGTCGCCGCGGTCGATCCTTCGGCGCCGATTCCTGGGACCCAGGAGGACCTGGTGCAGAATGTCGGCGACCGGGTGTTTTTCGGCTATGACAGCGCGGTCCTAACACCGGAGGGCCGGCGCACCCTGGAGCGCCAGGCGGAGTGGCTGCGCCTCTTCCCGGAGCGCCGCATCATGATCGAAGGCCATTGCGACGAGCGGGGCACGCGCGAATATAACCTTGCGCTGGGTGAGCGCCGCGCCGCCGCGACACGCGATTACCTGATTGCCTTCGGCATCGATTCCTCGCGCGTCAGCGTCACCAGCTACGGCAAGGAGCGCCCCTACGCCCTCGGACATAACGAGGAATCCTGGGAGCTCAACCGGCGCGCGGTGACGGTGGTCAATTAGTCCGCGCGCTGGCGGAGATGGCCGGAGCATGGCGATGAAGCTGATAAAACCGATCGCAGCGTTCCTTGCGCTGGGCGGATTGGCGGCGATGCTCGCCTTTTCGCCCACCGCCGAGGCGCAGACCGAGGCCGAGCGGCTGCGCCGGCAGATCGAGCTGTTGCAGGGCAATATCGCAACCCTGAACAATCAGCTTCAGGACCTGCAGAGATATGTCTTCACCAAGCAGGGCGCCGATGGCGGCGCGGCGGCCGCCTCGGCCCCGGCCGCGACGGCGTCCACCGGCGATAGCGGCGATATTCTGAGCCACCGCTTGGCGGTGGTCGAATCCCGGCTCGATCAGATGGAACAGGAGAAGATGCGCCGCATCGACGGTCAGTTCGATGAATTGCGCAATCTGATGCAGCGCATGGATGCGCGCATCGAAAAGCTGGTGGCGGATGTCGATTTCCGTCTGACCGCGCTCGAATCCGCTCCGCCGGCGGTGGCAAGCGCGGATACGGCGGCCACCGCCGAGGGCGCGGCCGGGACGGGCGGTGCGACCTCCTTGGTCGAGGGCGATGACGGCTACAAGCCGTCCGGCGCGCCGCGCATTCTCGGCACCATCCCGCTCGAGGACGATGCCGCTCGGCCGGTCGAAGCCGAGCCGCAGCAATCGGCGCGGGCCACGGTCCTGCCGGAAGGCTCGGCGGAGGATCGTTATAAATATGCCTTTGGGCTGTTGCGCAAAGCCCAGTATGACGAGGCCGCCGATGTGCTGAGCGCCTTTATCGAGGTGCATGCCGGCCATCCGCTGGTCGAAAACGCGTCCTATTGGCGCGGCGAAACCTTCTATGCCCGCAAGCTGTTCGGCGATGCCGCGCGCATCTACGCGACCAATTTGCAGACCTATCCCGAGGGCAACAAGGCGCCAGACAACATGGTCAAGCTCGGCATGTCGCTGGCCAATCTGGATCGCGCCAACGAAGCCTGCCAGGCGTTCGAAGAGCTCGAGCGCAAGTTCCCCGACATGCCGGCCAATGTGCGCCAGGCGTCGGACCGCGGCCGCGCCCGGGCGGGCTGCTCGTAACCGGCTTTCGCGCCAACATCGATTTTATGAATACCCCCCGCATCGTGCCGCCTGAAAGCGCCCCGGGCAACGCGGCGCCTTTGCGCGCCGCCGAATTCGCGCGGCTGATGGCGCCGGCGGGCCCGTTCGAGCCCGCGCCCCATCTGGCTGTCGCTGTTTCCGGCGGCTCGGACAGTCTTGCGCTCTGTCTCCTGGCTGATGGCTGGGCGCGCCGACGCAAGGGCCGCGTCACGGCACTGACCGTCGAGCATGGCCTGCGCGCGGAATCGGCGGCGGAGGCGCGCCAGGTCGGGCGCTGGCTGAAGGCGCACGGCATTTCCCATCGCATTCTGCCGTGGCGCGGCGACAAGCCGGCGAGCGGCGTGCAGGCGGCGGCGCGCGAGGCACGCCGCGCCCGTCTCGCGGCCTGGTGTGCGGGCCACCATGTGCTGCATCTCTTGACCGGCCATCAGATGGAGGACCAAGCAGCGACGGTCCTGCTCCGGCTCTCCGCCGGCAGTGGGGGCGACGGGTTGGCGGCGATGCCGCTGGTGCAGGATGTGCGCACTCCCGATGGCGCCGGCCTTCGCCTCATTCGCCCACTCCTCAGCGTCCCCGAAGCCCGCCTCAAAGCCACCCTCGGCAAACACGCCCAGGCCTGGGTCGACGACCCGTCCAACCGCGATCGGGGCTATGCCCGCACCCGCCTGGCGGCGGCGCTCGACGAGCTGGGCGGCGAGGGGATGAGTGTCGAGCGCTTGGCCCGCGCCGCGCGCCGCGCCGGGAGCGACCGGGCAGCGCTCGATCGGGCATGCGGCGAACTGCTCGCCCACTCTGCCACGCCACATCCGGCCGGCTTCGCCACCCTCGATTGGGCGTGCTGGCGCGACGCGTCGGAGGCGGTCTCGCTGCGCGCCCTCATTCGTCTGCTGACGGCGGTCGGCGGACGCCCCTTCGGGCCCCGGCTGGAACGGGTCGAGCGCCTCTCGGAAAGTTTGCGCACCGCCTATCCGGCGCGCGCCGCCACCCTCGGCGGCTGCCGCATCATTCCGCGCCGCGGCGCGCTGCTGATCTGCCGCGAACCGGGCGCGGCGGAACCGGCGCTGGCGCTAAAACCGGGGGAGCGGCGGGTGTGGGACAATCGCTTCCAGGTCCGCCTGCCGCGCCGCGCCGATTTTCGCGGCACATGCAGCCTCGGCAGGCTCGGATCGGAGGGCATTGCGGCTCTCCGCCGCGCGTTGGGTGATGGCCGCCGCGCCCCGGCGCGCCCGTCTTTGCCGGCTTTTCGGGACCTTGACGGCTTGCTTGCCGTACCCCATCTAAGATATGCCAGAGCCCCCGGCGGGGACGGGTGCGAGGCACAATATATTGGGGCGGGAAACCGTGCCGGTGGGGTATTCGGCCCCGTAGCTTGAGCCGGCGTTCACGAGATTTCTTCGGAAAAGGGTGTAAATCCTGTATATTGTTAAATATTACTAAGCAAACTGATGCACTGGCGGCGTGCTGGGCGCGCCGCCGGGGATGAGGATTTTCGATTGGGTAGTTTCGGCAAGAATATAGCGCTTTGGATCATCATCGGCCTGTTGCTGGTGGCGCTGTTCCAACTGTTTCAGGGCGGCTCGTCGCACAATCCGAGCCATGAATTGGCGTTTTCCGAATTCATGGCCGATGTCGAGGCCGGCAAGGTCGCCGACGTCACCATCCAGGGCCAGACCCTGACCGGCCATTATATCGACGGCCGCGAATTCAATACCTTTACCCCGGACGATCCGAGCCTCGTCGCGAATTTGCGCGACCATCATGTGCAGATTACCGCCGCACCGGTCGAAAGCGGCGTGCCGATCCTCTCTATTCTGCTCTCCTGGTTCCCGATGCTGCTGCTGGTCGGTGTGTGGATCTTCTTCATGCGCCAGATGCAGTCGGGCGGCGGCAAGGCCATGGGCTTCGGCAAATCGCGCGCCCGCCTGCTCACGGAGCGCCAGGGCCGGGTCACCTTCGACGATGTCGCCGGCATCGACGAGGCCAAGACCGAGCTCGAGGAAATCGTCGAATATCTGCGCGATCCGGCAAAATTCCAGAAGCTCGGCGGCAAGATCCCCAAGGGCGTGCTGCTGGTCGGCCCGCCCGGTACCGGCAAAACCCTCCTCGCGCGCGCCATCGCCGGCGAGGCGAATGTGCCGTTCTTCACCATTTCCGGCTCCGATTTCGTCGAGATGTTCGTCGGCGTCGGCGCGAGCCGCGTGCGCGACATGTTCGAGCAGGGCAAAAAGAACGCGCCCTGCCTGATTTTCATCGACGAGATCGACGCGGTCGGCAGGCATCGCGGCGCCGGTCTCGGCGGCGGCAATGACGAGCGCGAACAAACCCTCAACCAACTGCTGGTCGAGATGGACGGCTTCGAAGCCAATGAGGGCGTGATCCTGATCGCCGCGACCAACCGGCCCGACGTGCTCGACCCGGCGCTTCTCCGCCCGGGCCGTTTCGACCGCCAGGTCGTCGTGCCCAATCCGGACGTGCTGGGCCGCGAAAAGATTCTCAAAGTTCATATGCGCAAGGTGCCGCTCGCGCCCGACGTCAATCCGCGCACCATCGCGCGCGGCACGCCGGGCTTCTCCGGCGCCGATCTCGCCAATCTGGTCAATGAGGCGGCGCTTCTCGCCGCGCGGCGCTCCAAGCGCGTCGTGACCATGGCGGAGTTCGAGGACGCCAAGGACAAGGTCATGATGGGCGCCGAGCGCCGCTCCATGGTGATGACCGATGAAGAGAAGCGCCTGACCGCCTATCACGAAGGCGGCCACGCCATCGTCGCGATCAATCTGCCGGCCTCCGATCCCATTCACAAGGCGACCATTATCCCGCGCGGCCGCGCGCTCGGCATGGTCGTGCGCCTGCCGGAAGGCGACCGCATCTCGCTCAGCCGCGAGAAGCTGGAGACCGATATCTCCGTCGCCATGGGCGGGCGCATCGCCGAGGAGATGGTGTTCGGCTACGACAAGGTGACCTCCGGCGCTTCGTCCGACATCAAGATGGCGACACAGATCGCGCGCAGCATGGTGACCCAGTTCGGCATGTCCGACGAAATGGGCCCGCTCAGCTATAACGAAAACGAGCAGGAAGTCTTTCTCGGCCATTCCGTGACCCAGACCAAGAATGTCTCCGAGAACACCGCCAATGCGATCGACAATGAAGTGCGCCGCATCGTCGACGAGGGCTACAAGCGAGCGCAGGAAATATTGACCTCCAACGAGGATCAACTGCATCGCCTGGCGGAGGCGCTGCTCGAATATGAGGCACTCAATGGCGATGAAATCGGTTCCATCCTGCGCGGCGAGACCTTCTCGCGGCCGGACGATGACGAGCCGCCGCCCCGGCGCGGCCATCGCGGCACCGTGCCGAGCTCGGGCGACGCGGCGGGGACGGGCGATCTCGAGCCCAAACCGCAGCCGGGCTCCTGATTTGGTGGCCTTCGTCAATTAGCCGCGCACTGGCGCAGCGACCCGCGATCCCATGACAGCTCCCTCCTTACAAGCCGTGCCGGCGACAGAAACCGGCAACCGCGCGGATTTTTATCTACGTCCGCTCTCTTCTGCGGCAGGCGGCATCGAGCAATTTGAACTAATCTCGCTTTCAGGCGGAAACGAGAGCCGCACGCTCCTCACCCGCGATGAATTGGAACGCCATGCCGGCGGCGCGGCGGAAAAGCGCATCGCCGATCTTCTGGCACGGATCGATGCGCCGCCGGGTTCCCTGTGCGGCCTCGCGCTGGATGAACCGCGGGTAATGGGCGTCATCAACGTAACGCCGGACAGCTTCTCCGACGGCGGCAAGCATCTCGATGCCGAGACGGCGATCGATGCCGGCTTCGCCATGCAGGCGGCGGGTGCGGATATCATTGATGTTGGCGGCGCCTCCTCCCGCCCGGGCTCCACGCTACCGAGCGAGGCGGAGGAAATGGCGCGGGTGCTGCCGGTGATCGAGGCGCTGGCCCGCGCCGGCATGACCGTCTCCATCGATACCTGCCGCGCGTCGGTGATGCGGGCAGCGCTCGACGCGGGCGCCGGCATCATCAACGACATTTCCGCCCTGACCGGAGACCGCGATAGCCTCGAAGTCGCCGCCAACACAGATGTGCCGGTCATCCTCATGCACATGCAGGGCACGCCCGAGACCATGCAGCAATCGCCGTCCTACGGCCATGTCGCGCCGGAAATCTTCGATTTTCTCGAAACGCGTGTCGCGGCCTGCGACGCGGCGGGCATCGCCCGCGAACGGCTGATCGTCGATCCCGGCATCGGCTTCGGCAAGACGGTGGCGCACAACCTGCAAATCCTAAGCGATCTCGGTCTCTTTCACGGGCTCGGCTGCCCGCTGATGGTCGGCCTGTCGCGCAAATATTTCATCGCCCGCCTCAGCGCCGGCGAAGCGGGCGAGGCGCGCATGCCCGGCTCGATCGCCGGTGCGTTGCACGCGATCTCGCAAGGCGCGCATATTGTGCGCGTCCATGATGTCGCCGAGACGGTGCAGGCGATCAAAGTGTGGCGCGCCATCGATGGCGAAAATTCAGGTACGGAATCAACGTGATATGCTATTAACCGCAAATCGATTCGGGTTTGGCGGCTGTGGCCGCCGAGGCAGGTAACGGGCGATGGCGAGCAAAAAGCTATTTGGCACCGACGGTATTCGCGGCACCGCCAACAAGCCGCCCATGACGGCGGAAATCGCCCTCAAGGTGGGCGAGGCGGCGGGCGCGCATTTCCTGCGTGGCGATCATCGCCACCGAGTGATTATCGCCAAGGACACACGGCTTTCCGGCTATATGCTGGAGCCGGCGCTCACCGCCGGCTTTATTTCCGTCGGCATGGATGTGATTCTGGTCGGCCCGATGCCGACGCCGGCGGTCGCCATGCTGACGCGCTCGCTGCGTGCCGATATGGGCGTGATGATCTCGGCCTCGCACAATCCTTATCAGGACAATGGCATCAAACTGTTCGGGCCGGACGGCTTTAAGCTCTCCGACGAGGTCGAGGCGGCGATCGAAGCGCGCATGGAAGACGATGACGATGCGCACCGCGCCGCCCCGGCGCATCTCGGGCGTGCCAAGCGGCTCGACGATGCGGAAGGCCGCTATATCGAATTCGTCAAAAACAGCTTTCCGCGCAATCTCCGCCTCGATGGGCTGAAGATCGTCATCGATTGCGCCAATGGTGCGGCCTATAAGGTCGCGCCCGCGGTGCTCTGGGAGTTGGGCGCCGATGTGATTCCGCTCGGCGTCGAGCCGGACGGGCTCAACATCAATAAGGGCTGCGGCTCGACCGATTGCGGCGCGATGCAGGCCGCCGTCGTCGCCCATGGCGCCGATCTCGGAATCGCGCTCGACGGCGACGCCGACCGGGTGATGATGTGCGACGAGAGCGGCGAATTGCTCGATGGCGATCAGATCATGGCGCTGGTCGCGGAATATTGGGCGCGCACGGACCGTTTGCGCGGCGGCGGTATCGTCGCCACGGTAATGTCCAATCTCGGTCTGGAGCGCTATCTCGAAAATATCGGCCTCACCCTGGAGCGTACCAAGGTCGGCG
The DNA here is from genome assembly GCA_964623955.1 of uncultured Rhizobiaceae bacterium. GTDB lineage: Bacteria > Pseudomonadota > Alphaproteobacteria > UBA828 > UBA828 > PTKB01. Next base: position 10,016 of record CAZUVO010000065.1, on the reverse strand, counting down.
ACCGCTATGTCGTCGAACATATGCGCCAATATGGCTTCAATCTCGGCGGCGAACAGTCGGGCCATATTATTCTCAGCGATTACGGCACCACCGGCGATGGCCTGATGGCCGCGCTTCAGCCGCTCGCGGTGCTCGCCGCGTCGGGCCGGAGTGCGAGCGAGAGCGCACGGGTGTTCTCGCCGATTCCGCAGACCCTGCGCAACGTTACCTACGGCCGTCACAACCCGCTCGAACATAAGCAAGTGAAGCGCGCCATCGCCGACGGCGAATCCCGCCTCGGTGCGGACGGCCGTCTGCTGATCCGGCCTTCGGGGACGGAGCCTGTCGTCCGCGTCATGGCGGAGGGCGACGATGAGGGCTTGATTGACGAGGTGGTGAGCGACATTGTCAGCGCCATGCACGAAGCGGCGGAATGGCAATCGAAATGACCCGGCGGACGCGGACAGGCGCGACGGCTGCATGAAGGGGCGCGTCCTCATCGTCGCCGGCTCCGATTCCGGCGGCGGCGCCGGAATTCAGGCCGATGTAAAAACCGTCACGGCGCTCGGCGGCTATTGCGGCACCGCGATCACCGTGCTGACCGCCCAGGACACCAAGACCGTTGCGGAGATCGAGCCGGTCTCCCCCGCCATGGTGTCGCGCCAAATGAATATGATGCTCGACGATATCGGCGTCGATTGCATCAAGACCGGCATGCTCTACAGCACCGAGATCATCGAGGCCGTTGCCGATGTGCTCGACGAGCGGGCGCGGGACATCCCGGTGGTCGTCGATCCGGTGCTGGTGGCGAAGAGCGGCAGCTCACTGTTGCAGGAGGACGCCATGCAGGCGTTTAAGGCGCGCCTCATTCTGCGCGCCACCGTCATCACGCCGAACGTGCCCGAGGCCGAGGTGCTGACCGGCTTCCCGGTCGCCAGCCGCGACGACATGATGCATGCCGCCGAAATGATGCACACTCTCGGCGTCCCTGCCGTGCTCTTGAAGGGCGGCCATCTGCACGACGCCCTGGTGACCGATGTGCTGCAAACCGATGACGGCATGGAGTTGTTCGAGGGTGAGCGCATCGACAGCAAGCACACCCACGGCACCGGCTGCACCCTCGCGTCGGCGCTTGCCACCGGCCTCGCCCAGGGCATGGAACTGCGCGATGCGGTGCGCCGCGCGCGGGAATATGTCCGCCGCGCCATCCTCGCCGCGCCTGGTTTGGGCGGTGGGCACGGCCCGCTCGGCCATAGCGTGACGGTGCGTCCGCTAGAGGATTATTGACCGCGCAACTATCGGGTGGGCGCGGCGTCGCCGTTGTCCTAATCTGCCGTTCATGAAATCAATCGGACAGCGGATGGAGCCATGAGCAAGATCACCCAATTGGCTGAGCAATCGCGCGATTACGCCCGCGTCGAGCGCGCGATTTCCTATTTGGAAGCGAATTTTCAGGATCAGCCGGAGCTTGATGCGGTTGCCGAGGCGGTCGGTCTCAGCAGCGCGCATTTCCAGCGCATGTTCAAACGCTGGGCGGGGATATCGCCGAAGCGCTTCGTGCAATATCTCACCCTCGACCATGCCCGCAAACGCCTCGAGGATTCCGCCTCCGTGCTCGACGCGACCTTGGATGCGGGCCTCTCGGGGCCGGGCCGGCTGCATGATCTGTTCGTCACCTATGAGGCGATGACGCCGGGGGATTACAAACAGGGCGGCGGCGGCGTCGAGATTTTCTATGGCGTCCAGCCGAGCCCCTTCGGGCCCTGTTTCATCGGCGAAACCGAACGCGGCGTCGCGGCCCTGGGATTCGCCGAAGACGGTGCGCCGGACGCGCCGCTCGCGGATTTTCGGCAGCGCTGGCCGAATGCCGAATTCCGCCACGACCCGGCGCGGAGCGCGGCGACGGCGGCGCATATATTCGGCGCCTCCTCCGGCAGGCTCGCGCTCGATCTGCGCGGCACCAATTTTCAGCTCAAGGTGTGGGAGGCGCTTTTGCGCATTCCGCCTGGCGCGGTGGTGTCCTACGATGCCCTGGCCGGCGCGTTGCAAAAACCCGGCGCCGCCCGCGCCGTCGGCAGCGCGGTTGCCGCCAATCCGGTCTCCTATTTGATCCCCTGTCACCGGGTGATCCGCAAATCCGGGCGCTTCCACAATTATTATTGGGGCCCGGAGCGCAAGCGCGCCATGCTCGCCTGGGAAGCGGCGCATTTCGCCTTGGCGAGCTGAAATCACGTCCTTTCGCCTTGGCGGGGCAAGGCCAGGGACGTAAAGTCCCCCCGCGCAAACGCGGAGGCACACATGTTCCATTGTTATCTCGACGATTTCACAGAGGGCTCGATCTTTGAGACCGAGGGGAAGACATTAAGCGAGGCTGAAATTCTTGAGTTCGCCCTCAAATACGACCCTCAGCCCTTTCACATGGACGTCGAGGCGGCGAAGGAAGGGCCGTTCGGCGGTCTCATCGCAAGCGGCATTCAAACTCTGGCGATTGGTCTTCGCATGTTGTTGCAAGCGCAAATCTTCGCCCCCGGCGCCAGCATGGGCTCGCCCGGTGTGGACGAGTTGCGCTGGCTTAAGCCGGTCCATCCGGGCGATACGTTGCGTCTGCGCGGCGAGGTTGTCGAGACCATTCCGTCGCGCTCAAAGCCCGACCGGGGCGTGTTGCGCTACCGCATGACGATTTTCAATCAGCATGGCGAGGATGTGATGAGCATGCTGGGCATGCAAATTTTGAGGCGCCAGGCTGCTGATTAAATCCGCCATGAATTCAGCGCCGAAAAAAGAGCGCGCCATCGCCATCTGGCTGTTCATCGTCTGCGCCATGATCTTCGCCATGGTTATCCTCGGCGGGGTGACGCGGCTGACCCATTCGGGCCTCTCAATGGTCGAATGGCGCCCACTGTTCGGTATTTTACCGCCCATCGGCGAGGCGGCTTGGCAGCGCGTCTTCGAGCAGTATCAGCAGTTCCCGGAATATCAAAAAATCAATTTCGCCATGACGCTCGGCGAATTCAAACGCATCTTCCTGTTCGAATACAGCCACCGGGTACTCGGCCGGGCGATTGGCGTGGTGTTCGCCGTGCCGTTCCTTTATTTCCTGCTGCGCCGCCGCATTTCGTGGAGGCTGGCGCCCCATCTTGGCATCATGTTTGTGCTGGGGGGGCTGCAGGGATTGCTCGGCTGGTACATGGTCCAGAGCGGTTTGGTCGACCGCCCCGATGTCAGCGCCTACCGCCTCACTGCTCATCTCGGCCTCGCCGTGCTGATCTATGGCTACATATTCTGGGTTGCCCTAGGTTTACTGGCACCACGCGAGCAAGCAACAGGCATCGGTGGCTGGCGGCTCGGGCGGATTGGCGCGCCGGTTCTCGCCGCGTTGGTATTTCTCACCCTGCTTTCCGGCGGTTTCGTCGCCGGCAATGATGCCGGCCTTGCCTATAACAGCTTTCCGCTGATGGATGGCCGCTTCGTGCCGCAAGATATTTTCCGGCTCGAGCCGTGGTGGCGGAATTTTTTCGAAAATCTGCCTTTGGTTCAGCTCGATCATCGCCTGCTGGCATTACTCACTGTGTTGGCGACGCTTGCTTTATGGCTTACCAGTTTGCGCGCAAGCCTTGGCGCGGGGGCGCGCCGGGCGTTTCACGTTTGGGCGGCAATGGTTCTGCTTCAGCTTGGCCTCGGCATTGCAACATTGTTGCTTTATGTGCCTGTCCCTCTTGGCGCGGCGCACCAGGCCGGCGCGCTGCTGACCTTCAGCGCGGCGCTTTGGTCGTGCCATGCGCTGGCGCGCGAATAATCTTATTTTCGGATATATTTGATCACCCGCGGCAGAAAAATTATCAGCGCCAATGCGGCGAGCCCGAGGAGTGCGAATTTGACCCAATTGCCACGCCCCGACGCGGCTTCCATGCCGATATGGCCGAGCCAGGAATAGGCGACTGCGGAAGGCGCCATGAAGATGATCGTCGCAAGCAGAAAATGCAGAAATGGGACGCGCGAGACGCCGAAGAAATAATTGAGCGGCGCATAGGGAAAAATCGGAATCAATCGAGTGACGGCGACGAAGCGCCAGCCTTCATCCGCCACGCCGTCAATGATGCGCGATACGCGCGGCCCGGCGTGGCCAGCAATCCAATCGGCGGCAATATAGCGCGCTATACAAAATGCCAACGCTGCGCCGAGACTGGCGCCGCCGAGGCTGTAGAGCGCGCCCCAAAGCGGGCCGAACAACATGCCGGCCGCCAATGTGAACAAGGTCGCCGGCAGAAAGAATATCGCGGCAACGCAGTAACTGGCGATGAACAGGAGTGGCGCCCAAATGCCGAATTCGCGAATCCTGCTTTCAAGCGTTTCCACATTTATTTCATTCCAATGGATTGCGGCGACGGCGAAGCCGGCGGCGATCGCCAGGATAAGCGCCAGGCGGGCCAAATTTGCGCCGCTCACAGGGCTTTTCTCCGCAGGAATTCGGGCACGGGCATCGTGCCAGCTTCAAAGCCGAAAAGCGGTCTGAGGTAAATGCCGGCAACGGTTCCAAGAAGGCCGAATACAAGCCATACCCAGCCATGCAGACTGCCCGAGACGACGCCGCTGAAGAAGGCGCCGATATTGCAACCGAAGGCGAGACGCGCGCCATAGCCGAGCAGCAGCCCGCCGATCAGGGCGGCGGCAAGCGAGCGCGGCGGGATTTTAACGAGCGGTGCAAAGCGCCCGACGAGGGACGCCGCGATCCCAGCGCCGACAATGATGCCGATATTCATCACAGACGTAACATCCTGCTCGATTCCGGCGGTAAGCGCACGGGCCGGGTAGGGCCATTGCCAGAAGCTCCATGTCGAAATATCCAGGCCGGCGGCCTCGGCGACCTTGCCGCCCCACAGCGTGTAACCCCAGGTAATGCCCCACGGCCGCCCGGCGACAAGCAGGGTGGCGACATTGAGGAGGGCGAGGGCGACGGCGCCCCAGAGCAGCGGCCAGCGGCCAAACAGCAGGCGGCGCCAGGCATCGCTCGGACCGGTTATTTTTTCAGCCTTCTCCAGGCTGCCGTGGCGTTTGCGCTCGATGCGCATGGTGATCAGCGCAAGGGCGGCGATGAAGGCCAGTTGCAGGGCCAGGCCACCGGGCCAGCCAATTTCGTTATAGACCGACAGGGAAGCGATTTTCGGTTGTTCGAGCCACCACGGCAGATGCGCCGAGCCGGCGAGCGAGCCGGCGACGAAGGCAATCAGTGTCACCGTCATGCGCGTGCTGCCGCCACCGACAGTAAAGAGCGTGCCCGAGGCGCAGCCACCGCCCAATTGCATGCCAATGCCGAAGATAAACGCGCCCGCCATTACCGAGACGCCGATCGGCGCCAAGGCGGGCCCGAGCGGTTGGCCAAAGGCGCTGCCGGCGCCGAGCAGTGGGGCGAAGATCACGCTTGCCACGGCGAGCATGATCAGTTGCGCCCGCATACCGCCGCCCCGGCCGTCGCTGATCAAGCGTCGATAGGCGCCGGTGAAGCCGAACAGCGCGTGATAGAGGGTGATACCGAGCGCGCCGCCGATCAGGTAGAGCGCGCTCTGGCGTCCGCTCACACTATCGCCCAGATATACCGCGCCGCCGCTCAACAGCAGCAGTGCGGCAATGAGCGGCAGGGCCTGCGTTTGTCCCGGCGTGAACCAGGATATGCGGTACGGCATGGCAACCATGGCTCTAATATCGGCAGTACGCCCGGCACATGCCAATAAATATCTGTTGAAGGCCTGTGTGCGCTACCAGTTGAGTGCCGGAATGGCGGCGCGCGGGAATTCATTCGCGGCGCGGCAAATCTCGGCCAGGGCGACGGGATCGGGCGCCTCAAAGCGTGTGACGCCAAGCTGCTCGGCGAGCAAGCCGCCGGTTACCAGGAGGGCATCGAGGCCGGCGGCGCGGGCGCCCGGAATATCGGTTTCCATCCCGTCGCCGACCGCCAATACGCGTGCCCGTTCGTGAACGCCCAGCATGTCTAGGCAGAGGCGGTAAACGAGGGGATATGGCTTGCCGACATGCATGACGCTGCCGCCGATCGCTTCATAATATTGCGCCAGGGCGCCGGCGCAGAGTTCGCGTTGACCGAGGCGGACGACTTCGATATCGGGATTGACGCATACCATGGTCACGCCGCGCGATGCGGCTTGGCGCAAAACATCCTCATGTGCCGCAATATCCGGTCGCTTCTCGCTGAGGCCGATAGTGAGGAGAAAATCAGCCTCGGCGGGGTCGCTTGCAGCGCTGTAATCAAGACCGTGCAGAAGATCCTCGTCGGCGCTGGCGGCGAGCGGGTAGAAGCGCCGGCCAAGCCCGCTCAGCGCTGCTTCACAGCCGGTTTCGAAAGCGATACGCGCCGCCTCGCCGGAGGACAGCACGGAATCGTAGAGATTGCGGGGGATGCCTTTGTCTTCAATGATTTGGGCAACCGTTTCAGCCCGCCGCGGCGCGTTGGAGAGAAACACCACACGCTTGCCGGCGTCGAGCAGCCGGCGGACGCAATCGACGGCCTCGGGGTAGGCATCGCCACCCTGGTGAACGACGCCCCAAATATCGAGGATGAAGCCGTCATAGTCGGCGCTCAGCTCACCGAGGCCACGGATAATGGGAATTGTCATGTTTGAATGTCTCGTGTCGGGAAACTGCTTCTCTCATAATTTTGTTAAATTAGAAAGCGGCACCACCAACCGGAATGCACTCATGCATTCCGGCAAGGGCGACTGCCCGCCCGAGTTAATACGAGGTAGCCAAGGGCGCGGATGCGCTCGCCCGGCGTTTGAGCGACTTCAAATAACCTAAGCTTTGCTCTCGCGCGGCTCGCCGAACAGGTAACCTTGGCCGAAGCGGATATTGTGGTCGAGCAGTTCGACCAGCTGCGGTTCGGTTTCGATTTTTTCGACGATCATGGTGACGCGCGAATCAAGCAAATCTTCCTGCAAATAGAGCATCTGATCGCGTCCTCTGTCGGTGTTGGCGAGCGAGATCAGATTGTCGGCTTCCACTTTGACGTAGTGGAAATTGCGCTTGGCGATTTCGCCGAAATTCAGATCGAGGCGTTCGACCCGGTCGATTGAGAAACTAAAACCGAGTTCGGCCAGGCGATCGAGATTGTCGGCGAACTCGTTGTAATGCGTCTCGACATCGATTTGCGAGAACTCAAAAATAAGGTCGTTTGCCAGTTCGACATTCTCGGACAGGAATTCGATAAATTGGCCGAAGAATGCCTCGTCGCGCAAGGTATGCGGCGAGACATTGCAGAAAAAGCCATAGTCGCGGTTGTGGCGGCGCACGCGGCGCAGCAACTGAATGCAGCGGAATAAGAGATTATTGTCGATCGCGCCGACAAGCCCGGCGTTCTCAGCCAGCTCGAGATATTGGTGCGGGCCGATAAAGCTGCCGTTATGATCCTGGATGCGCGAATAGGCCTCATAATATTCGACCTTGCGCGTCGGCAGCGAGACGATCGGCTGCAGGAAAAGACTGACCCGGGCGCGCTCCAACGCATCGCGCGTAATGGCGAGAATATCCTGCGCATTGCTGTTAAGTGCCACGGTTGGCGGATTTTTTTGGCTCTTGCCGGATGGAAACTGCACCAGTTCCGCATCTCCGCCGGGCTGAACCGTGCTGCTCAAGCCCATATAGCTGGCACGATACTCGCTCTTGGCGTCCGGCTGCTCGGGCGCCAATGTATCCAGCTTCAATTCGCCTCGTGCATCGGGAACATTCGCCTTGGGCGCCGGCGCACCCTCAGCCACTGTTTTGGCCTTTGTCGGCGCGCTGGTTTTCTTCGCGCCCTTCTTACTGGTCAATTGCGAGAACAGCGTTCGCAACAGGCGAAGCTCGCCCAGAACTTCATTGCTGGAGCGCGTGTTTTTCTCAAGCTCGATATCGGACGCGCCGAGCGGGTTGTCGTCGCCAAAATGGGTTTTAATATCGCGCAGTTCGCTGCGCGTCGCTTCGAGGTCGCGTTGCATGGCCTCATTGGTGGCCGAAACGACGCTCAATTCGCGCATAATATCGCGGCCGCGGCTGCTGTTGACGATGCTTTGGTGGGCAAACGCACCACCGATCAGCACGGCGCCGCCGGCGAAGAAGGCGAGAACAGGCTCCACCGTTGTGCTCAGCAGAGGCAAGCCGAATGCTGCGGCAGCTCCAAGCGCGATATATGTTAAGGCGACTAGGCTATGGAATAAGAAGGACATTCTTGTTTTGCGCAATCCGGTTGACCAGGTCCCCAGACTGCCCCGAGAGCCTTGATTTATGGTTAAGATTTCCTTCGAAATCCGTATTTACCGGGAATTTTTGCTGTTTCAATTGCGCACGGACCGAAAAACCGCAACACCAGGGCGGCTTTGCAGTGCGTATCCGTTTCGGGTAGTGTTTTAGTGTCACAGCCTTGAAATCTTTAGGTTTCGCACCCTCGGGCGCGGCCTGGATTGATGAAGGAGTTACGCGGCACGTGCGAATCGTCGGATTTAGCGCGCTGATTATTGGCATCGGCCTGATTATCGCCATGGTGGTCTATGAAGGCGCCGGCGATGTCGCGGCGGCGATTGCAGCGGTCGGCTGGGGGCTGGTTTTCGTGATTGTCTCGCGCGTCGTACCGATTGCCTTCGATGGTTATGTCTGGCGCTTCCTCTTCCCGCGCGATATGGAGCGCCCGGTGGCGCTGCTGCTGTGGGCGCGCTGGATTGGCGAGGGCGTCAATACCTTGATGCCGGCGCTGCAGGTCGGTGGTGCTCTGGTGCGCACGAGATTGCTTATTGTGCGCGGCATGCCGGGGCGGATTGTCGGCGCCAGCGTTGTTGTCGACCTCACCCTGAGCACGCTGACCCAACTGCTCTTTACCCTGGTCGGTGTTGGTTTGCTGCTCGAGCATTACGGCAACAATGATATCGCCAAGGGGGCCGGCGCCGGTGTCGGTCTCGGCCTGATATTGGTCGTCGGATTTTGCGTTTTTCAGCATCGTGGTCTCTTTAGCTATCTCGTAGGAATTGTGTCGCGCGTTGCCAAGGGCCGCGACTGGGTGAATGCGGTTGGCGGGGCGGAGGCGCTCGACGAATCGATTCGCGCGCTCTATCGCCGGCGCTGGGCGCTGACGCTTAACGCTGCCGGACAGATGCTCGCCTGGGCCATGGGCGCGGCGGAAATATGGCTCGCCCTCTATTTCATGGATATTCCGGTCACCATTGCCGATGCGCTGCTGCTTGAGAGCCTTATTCTCGCCGTGCGTGCGGCGGCTTTCTTTGTCCCCGGTGCGGTCGGCGTGCAGGAAGGCGCCTTCGTTCTCTTGGGCGCGGTCATCGGCATCGGCCCGGAAGTGGCGCTGGCGCTCTCGCTCATTAAGCGCGTGCGCGAACTGGTCATCGGCGTGCCGGCACTGCTCGCCTGGCAAGTGGCCGAGGGCAAGCATCTTTTCTCGACGAAGCGCCGCCACAGTGCCGAGATTGCCGGCGGCGGCGAGGAACCATTGCCGCAGCCGATCATGGATCGCTCCAGCGACTAAATGGTTAGGCGGCGAGATCCTCGCCGGCCAAGACCCGCTTGATCAGTGTAACCGTTTCTGAAATTCCGTAGAGCGCGATGAACGAGCCCATGCGCGGTCCCTGTTCCTGACCGAGCAATGTTTCGTAGAGCGCTTTGAACCAGTCGCGTAAATTTTCAAATTCATGGCGCTTGCCGACCTCATAGACTTCGCTCTGAATCGCCTCTGCGTCTGCTTCCGGCGGTAGCGCTTCGAGGGCCGAGACCAAATCCGCCAAGGCATTCGCTTCCATATCGCCGGGCTGGCGGTAATTTTTGTTCGGCTTGACGAAATCGCGGTAATAGTTGAGCGCCAGCGCGACCAATTGATCGAGAATGGGTGCGGTTTGCGGCGCCGCGTCGGGCACATAGCGGGTGATAAAGCCCCACAGCACCGCCGGATTCTCGGTATTACAGACGCTCGCCAGGTTGAGCAGGATGGCATAGCCGATGCCGGTCTCCGGCTTTGGCGGCGCATCGGCGTGAATGTGCCAGACCGGGTTTTC
>CAZUVO010000064.1:0-19361 GCA_964623955.1 uncultured Rhizobiaceae bacterium | reverse complement strand
CGATGACCGCGTGCGAGCGCGATTCGCTCTCCTGCAATTGCGTCGTTCTGACATCGACCAACCGCCCGACCAGGCGCGCGCGGCGCTGGGTTTGGAAAACGATCACGGTCAGGAGCGCGGTGAGAAAAAGGCCCGCCGCCAGCACCGCCCAACTCTGCCAGAATGCCGGGGACTGGGCATAGAAAGTGGGCAGCGGCGTCACCAATATCGTCCATTGCCGGCCGCCGACCATCAAATTGCCGCTGACGGCGATTTCACTGCCGTCCAATGCCGGCACCGGCCCGGCCTTCCCCTTGGGATAGAGTTTTTGCTCGCCGGCGGGGGCGGATCTGTCGAGCACGGCGATGGCCGCGATCGGCTCGGTTCCGGATTGCCGGAAAACGGATTCCACCAGACCCCGCATGCGAAACACGCCGAGGGCCATGCCGCGCAATGCCTGGCGGCGTTCTTCCGCCGTGCCGGGCGGCTCGCCCGTATTGTAGACCGGGCGAAACACCAGCAGACCATATTGCTCGGCGCTGCCCTGGACGAGGGTGATCCGTGACGTGGCGACAGGCTCGCCGCTGTCGCGCGCCTTGTTGAGGGCTTCGAGACGTGCCGGGTTCGAAGCGAGATCGAAACCGATGGCGGCTTCGTTGCCTACCAGCGGCTCGGCGAAGAAAACCGGAAAATAGTCCTCCCGCTCGCCCGCAGCGACCATCTCGCCATTTTTGTTGCGCTCGCGAATGACGAAGCCGGCAATCCCGTTCCGCACGGCACTTTGCTCCAGCTCGCGGCGATCCGCATGGGGGACGCGCGGAACCCACTCCAACGCCTGGACCTGCGGTAAATCGCCCAGGGCGTTCACAAACGCCTTGAATTCCCTCCGGCCGACATCGTCCGAGGCGTCGAACAATCCGGCGACCGCGTTCAAATCGGCGAGAGTCGTCGCGACCTGCAATTCGATGTGGTCGATCAGGTATTGCGCCTCTTTTTCGAAGCGGTTGGTATCCGCCACGCGCCCCAGGGCGAGCACGGCGAAGTATCCGCCGATCGAAAGCACGATGCCGAGCAACGCCGGCAAGGCCAGTATCAGCAGGGAACGATGCCCCCGGTTGATCGGCGCCTCACCCGACGGCGCGGCCGCCATGCCCATGCTCACGAAGGTGCCGCCCGCATCCAGTTATTGCAGCATCGCCGGGCGGTGGCGGTGCCAGTCGGTCTCGCCCTGATAAGCACAGCCGGCACGGAACAGGAGCGGCTCGTTCCACCAGGCGGCCTCCAGCATCACGCCGATGGGCAACCCGTCCGAGGTAAAGCCGCACGGCACGGAAAGGCCGGGATGGGACGACAGCGCGCTGCCATAGGTGAAGCGCGCCGCGTCGCGCGTCGCCTCGTGCAAATTTTCCTCGCCGGTGATCGCCGGCGGCGGCATCGGCACGGTCGGCGCGAGAATGATATCCACCTCGTCCTGAAAAATGCGCTTCAGGGTGCGCCGCCACACCTCCTTGCCGCGCATCGCCTCGGCATAATCCACCGCGCTGAAATCGAGGCCGAGCTTCATGCGGGCGAGCACGCGCGGGCTGAAGCTGTCGGGCTCAGTGTCGAGGCGCTCTTTGAAATGGTGGCAGATGTCGCCATAGATCTGCTTGATGTTCCAATCCTGCGCCAGTTCGGCGCCGGGCAACTCGATCTCGCGCACCTCCGCGCCGAGCCGCTCGAACACCGGGATCGTATCCAGCACCGCCTGCTCGATTTCCGGATGGAGCCGCTGAAAATGGAAATGCCGCGCGATGCCGATGCGCACGCCCTTGATGCCGTCGCCGAGCCGAGGGAGGAAATTTTCGAGCGGCGCGTCGGCGCTCACCGGGTCCTCCGGGTCATAGCCCGAGAGCGCGGCGAAGAGACGGGCGACATCGGCCACTTCGCGCGCCATCGGCCCGATGGTGTCGTTGGCGACGCTCGCCGGAGTGACGCCACGGATGGATATGCGGCCATGGGTCGGGCGCAGGCCGGCGACGCCGGTCATCGCCGCGGGGATGCGCACCGAACCGCCGGTATCGGTGCCGAGCGAGCCCTGACACATCTCCGCCGCCACGCTGGCGCCCGAGCCGCCGCTCGTGCCGCCCGGGATATGATCCGGGTTCCACGGATTGCGACATTGGCCGAACACCGGATTGGTCGTCACCACGCCGAAGGCGAGCTCCTGCATATTGGCCTTGCCGATCAGCACGGCGCCGGCGGCGCGCAACCGGCGCACCACATCTGCGTCTTCATTGGGCACATGATCGGCGAAAAACTTGGCGCCGCTCGTGGTGCGCATGCCGGCGGTGGCGATATTGTCCTTGAGCGACATGGTCATGCCATGCAGCAGGCCGAGCCAGCGCCCTTCCGCCGCCGCTTTGTCTGCCTCGGCGGCGCGCGCCAGCGCCGCCTCCTCGTCCCAGGTGACGACGGCGTTCAAAGTTTCGTTATGGTTGTGGATATTCTCGAGGCAGGATTCGGTCGCGGCCACCGCCGTCTTGGTCATGTTTTACCCTTTATACGAGCGATAGAAAATTATCATAAATTAATCGCGCCGAGTCGTCGAGTTCTTGAGCATGCCGCTCGGTTTCTTCCGCCAAACGGGTGAGCGCGCCGGCGCCGCTCTGCGCCTCGAGCGCCGCGACATATTCCGGATAGGCCTCGACTTCCAAGATCATGTCGGCAGTGATCTCCGGATGAAATTGCAGGCCATAGGCCAGATTGCCCACCCGAAAAGCCTGGTTTTGCCATGCCTGTGAACGCATGAGATGCTGCGCGCCAGGCGGCAGACCGGTCACACCGTAGAGATGCCATAGCAGGGTTTTGCTGCTCACCGGAAGGCCTCTGAGGAGCGCGTCTCCCTCTGCCTCGGCCGTGGTCTCGACATCGAGCACGCCGATTTCCGGCGGCGCCATCGGGCCGACCCGCCCGCCCATCACATCGGCGATGAGCTGCGAGCCGAGGCAGATGCCGAGCACCGGCTTTTCCTCCGCCAAAATGGTGCGGCGGATATAGTCTTTCTCCACTGTGAGCCAGGGATGCGCCGCCTCTTGGTCGATCTGCTGCGGCCCGCCCATGACCAGGAGCGCGTCATAATCGTCGAGCGGCGGGATAGGGCAGCCGGTATAGGTGTCGATCGGGTCCCAGTCGATGCCGTCTTCCGCGAGATAGCGGCGCATCACGCCGGGATGATCGAGGGGGGAATGCTGAAATACTAATAGGCGCATGGGCAGGGTCTCAACTGGTGGGCTCAACGCTGACGAAATTGGTGTGGAAGGTGGAATTGCCGCCCATATCGGCGGGCGCGTCGGGGGTGGTGGCGTTGGCGTTGGCGCCCCAGCGCACCATATAGCTGGCGACCAGCCCGGGTTGGACATCCTCGCTCAGCCGCGCGACCAGGGCGACCTCGCCGCGCCCGTTCCAGACCCGCACCGGCGCACCGTCTTCGATGCCCTCGCGCGCGCCATCCTCGGGGTGAAGGTAAAGCGTCGCCTCGCGAACGCCGGCCTGTTTGCGCGCCACATTGAACATCTGGCTCGATTGCAGATGCCGGCTCTTCGGCGTGAGGAAGCGGTAGCGGTGATCGCCGTCCGCCGGCGCCGGCGTGTAGCTCGGCGCGATCAGCTCCAGCTTGCCGCTCGGCGTCGGGAAGTTGCGCTCGTCGAAACTCGTCCGCTCGGGCGGCATGCACGCCACCGGACCTGCGGCCAAGGCGTCGAACTCAAGCCCCGTGCCGTCCAGCAGGCGGCGCAGCGTCTCCTCCTCGCTCTCGCGGAAGCAGGGCTCGTCGAAACCCATCGCTTGGGCGATCTGGCCGAACACCCAATGATTGGAGCGCGCCTCGCCGAGCGGCGCGATGGCCGGGCTGTTGATCTGCGCATAGTCGTGCCAATAGGAGCGGTGCAGATCCCATTGTTCCGCCTGAGTGCAGGCCGGCAGCACGAGATTGGCGCGCTCGGCGGTGTCGCTCATGAAAAGCTCGTGCGCGGCGACGAAAAGATCGTCGCGCGCCATGCCTTCATGCACCTTGTTTTGGTTCGGCGCGGTGGCCGCCGGGTTGGAATTGAACACATAGAGCGCGCGGATCGCATCATCCGCCGTCAGCGCCTCGCCGAGCTTGATCATATTGTAGAAATTCGGGCTGTCGCTGCGCAGCTCCGGCTCGCTGATATCTCCCATCGGCCAGTCGAAATTGGCATAGAGCGCACCGCCGCCCTTGACGCCGACCTGCCCCGCTATCGCCGCCAGGGTGGCGAGCGCCGCGACCATCTCGCCGCCATTGCTGTTGCGCTGCAGGCCGACGCCGATATGGATGAGCGACGGCGTGTTCATGGCGTAAAGTTCGGCAAACTCCTCGATCCGCGCCGCCGGCACATTGCAGATGCCCGCCGCCTCGGCGAGGCTGGTTTGCATCACCCGCTCGCGCACCGCATCGAAGCCGATGGTGTGGTTGGCGAGAAATTCCTCGTCCGCCCAACCGCGCTCGATCATCAGGCGCATCAGCGCCATCGCCAGCACCGGATCGCTCGCCGGCTTGGGTTGGATATAAAGATCGGCAACCTTCGCCGATTCCGAACGGAACGGGTCGACCACGATGGTGGGATGGATGTCTTTGGTCAGCACATGGCCGTGAATATTGGTCGCCTTGGGATTTTTGCCCCAGGCGACGTAACAGCGCGTCTCGCCCATATGCTGCGGCTCGGTGCCGCGAATGGCGCCGAAGGTGCGGATCACCGCCTCCGCCCCGGCCATGGCGCAAATCTCGAGCCCGACCCGGCTGGTATTGAGCTTGTTCCACAAGCGGTCGCCCGAGCGCGCCGAGACGAAGCCCATATTGGCGAGATAGTGATAGGGCAGAATTGCCTGACCGCCGTGCTCGGCGACCACCGCGTGAAAGCGCTCGGCCAGGATAGAAAGCGCCGCGTCCCAGGAGATTTGCTTGAACGCGGCATTCTTGTCGGCGCGGTAGAGCGGATGAAGCAGCCGATCCGGGTGATAGATCACCTCCTCATAATGCTGATAGCGGCCGCACAGGAATCCCTTGGTGATCGGATGGTCCGGATCGCCGCTCACCCGCACCACGCGGCCGTCGGCGACATGGCTCAGCATACCGCACACATCCGGGCAGTCCTTGGGGCAAACGGATTTGATTATATTGTCCGCCATATCGCCTCGAATCCCTCGATTTCCGGGCCCATTCTAGCGCCCGGCGTGGGCCGCACAATCGGCTTTGATCTTTTCGCTCCCGTGGCGTAAAAAGCCTATTGGGCGAGGCGCGCCATCCAGGTTAAGATTGTGCGCGTCGAAGACGAATAGAGTAAAGACAAGCGGGACAAGATGACTGAAATCGCTAACGATCCGCCGCGGGGCTTTGTCGATAGATTCAAGGCTTGGGCGCGCACGCGCGACGGCTGGACGCTGTTGGCCGCGTTCGCCTTTTCGGTGATCACTTCCATCCCTATGGCCGGTCTGCTCGCGGTCGAGGATGTGATGAGCGCGTTCGGCGTCGTCTTTATCTATTTCGTCACCATGATCATCATTGCCGGGCTGATCCGCATGGGCATGGGCTTCTACGATAAATTTTCGAAGCGCAGCTCGTAACAGGACGGTCTCCGACGCCCGCCGTCACCCCACCGCCACCTTCCGACGCCCCGGACACGCAAGACCGGGAACCCTCTGTTCGTCTGCAACGCGCGCCCGACGGCGCGGTATTGCTGCCGGCGGCGGTGCGCAATGAGGCGGGGCAATCGCGCTTTACCCTGCCGGTCGCGCGCGACTTTCTCGAGGACGTGGCGATCAAGCATTTGATCGAGCGCGAGAGCCTCCAGGGCGGCTTCGAATATCCCACCCGTTCATTTTTCGATGCCCATCTCGAGCCGGGCGATCTCTTTATCGATGTCGGCGCCCATTGGGGCATGTTCAGCCTCGGCGCCGCGACCCGGCATGGCGACACTATCGCCGTCATTGCCATCGAGGCCGATCCGGCGAATGTCGCGCAACTGCTCCGCGCGGTGGCGCATAACGGCCTTGAAAAGCGGATCGAAACCATCGCCGCCGCCGCCGGCGACGCGCCCGGTACGGCGCCCTTAATCGGCAACACCACCATGGGCCACAGCGTCCATGGCAAGGGCTTGCAGGGCATGAAGCAGGTGGTGCGCGGGCTTTCCGTACCGGTGGTGACCCTCGACGGCCTGCTTGCCGAGCGCCCGGAGCTCGACGGCCGCCGGGTGCTGATCAAGATCGATGTCGAGGGCTATGAGCCGCAGGTGATCGCCGGCGCGCGCGAGCTTCTTAGAAGCGGACGGGTGGCGGCGCTGGTGTGGGAGCATGGCCGCGGCTTTTTCGATGAGCCTGGCCTCAGCGCCGCGCGCGAGATGATCGCCGAACTCAGGGCCTTCGGCTTCACCCTCCATCAACTGCCGAGCCATGAGCTGGGCGGCGCGCTGACCCCCTTCGCCCCGGCGCGGGTGGTGTGCAATGTGATCTGCCTGAGCGGGCAGTTTCAGCCCTACCGCGCCTATAACCGCCCGCCGGGCCCGGTGCACCGCCCGGGCGAGGCGGGCCGCGCCTCGTCCGACCCGGCGCACCGCGCGCGGCTCACCCAGGCGCTGACGGAAATCAGCGGCAGCGAGGGCGCGCGCTGGGCCGACCCGGCGGAGGTGACGGGCGGCGCCGATGCGCGCGCAAGCCTCACCGCCAAGCATATTCCGCCGGGCGCGAGCGTAATGGATCTCGGCGCCGGTGCCAGGCGGCTGGGCGCGGCGATGCCGCCGGGCGGCAGCTATCTGCCGGTCGACCTGTTGCGTTTTGCCGAGGGCGGCGAGGTGCTCGATCTCAATCAGGGACAATTTCCCGAACGCGCTGTCGATGTCGTAGCGGCGCTCGACCTGCTGCAATATATTCACGACGTGCCGGCGCTGCTCGCGCGCTGTCATGCCGCCGCGCCGCAACTGATCCTGAGCTACCCCCTGGCGGCGGCGGAAGAAAAAACCGAGGACCGGCGCGCCCAGGGCTGGTTCAACGCGTTCGACGAGGAGACGCTGACCGAAATGTTAAAGGATGCGGGATGGACCGTCGCGGCGCGCGAGCCGGCGGCGGCATCGGTGATGTTCGTCTGCCAGCGCGCCGGCGGCGTGACGCCATGAGCGGCGATAACATGAGCGCGACACCATGAGCGGCGCCAAGCTGCCGAGCGGCAAGCTGCCCGCCGCCCTGTTGCGCGAGCTGCTGCACACCGACACCCCGCCGCCGCCCGAATTGCTGCTGCCGCCCCGGCCCGGCGAGGATGCCGGCGTCATCGCGCTCGGCGGTGGCGCGCTGGTCGTCGCCGGCGATCCGGTGACCATGACCGGCGCCGATGTCGGGGCGCATGCGGTGCTGGTCAATGCCAACGATATCGCCGTGCTCGGCGTGCGCCCGCGCTGGTTTCTCTCCACCATCCTCTTGCCCGAGGGCATCGAGGAAGACGAAATCCGCGCCCTCTTTACCGGCATGCGGGCAACCTTGGCGCGCCACGATATTCTCCTCGTCGGCGGCCATATCGAGATTACCGGCAGCGTGCGCCAGACCGTGGTGAGCGGCCATATTCTCGGGTTCGCCGAGGACGGTAATTTTCTCCGCACCGCCGATGTGAAGCTGGGCGATGCGGTGCTGCAAATCGGCCCGGCGCCGGTCGAGGCCGCGGCGGTGCTCGCCAACGAGGCGGCGGCGGCTGAAGGCGATGTCGCGCCCGAGCTGTGGCAGGCCGCCCTCGGTGCGTTGGAGGCGCCGGGCATTCTGGTTGTCGAGGCGGCGCTCCGCGCCACGGCGCTTGGCGCCCATGCCCTGCACGACCCGACCGAAGGCGGCCTCTCCGCCGGCCTGCACGAGATGGCCGAAGCCGCCGGCGTCGCGCTTGAGCTCGACGGCGATGCGGTGCTCTGGTTCGAGCCGGGCACCGCACTCTGCAAAGCGCTCGATGCCGATCCCTGGGGCGCGCTCGCCTCCGGCGCCCTCCTTGCCGCCTTCCCCGCCGAAAGCGCCGAGGATGCCTGCAAAACACTGGCTGTGGAGGGTTTTCCTACGGCGATTATCGCCCGCGCCGTTAGCGGTGTCAGCGTGCGTTTCAGCGACGGCAGCGACCTGCCGCGCTACGAGCGCGACGAAGTGTTGCGGGTGTTGGAAAACCTCTAACTATCGATCACTTCACGAACGACCGGGTGGTAGCGCTCACCAAGGCCGTCGGCGACGGCCTGCTCCAGGCGCTCGCGGGCGAGCTCGCCGCCTTTCGCCGCGACATTCTCCGCCGCCGCGAGATCGAGCGCATAGGCGAGATCCTTGAGCGCATAGCGGGCGGAAAAAGCGCCCTCGGGATAGTCGCGCGGCAGCATCGCCTTCATCGCGTGATTTCTCAGCGCGAAACTGTCGCCTGAGCTTTTCGCCACCGTTTCCAAAAACAGCGTCTCGTCGAGCCCGGCGCGGCGCGCGATTGCGAGCGCCTCGGCAATCGCCGCGCAGTTTTGAAACAACATCATATTGTTGAGGATCTTGACGATCTGCCCGGCGCCCGGCCCGCCGCAATGGGTCACGTCGCTCGCCATGCAGTCGAGGATCGGGCGGATGCGGGCGAACACCTCGTCGTCGCCGCCGACCATGATGCTAAGCGTGCCATCGATCGCCGCCTGACGCGTGCGTGCCACCGGCGCGTCGGCAAAGGCCACGCCCTTTGCGCCGAACGCCGCATGCAGCTCGCGTGCCAAATCGGGCGGCGAGGTGCCGCTATCGACCACGCATTGGCCTGTATCGAGATGGCCGATCAGGCCGTCCGCACCCAGGCAAATCTCGCGCACCTGCTCGCCGGCGGGCAGCGACAGTAGAATGGTATGCGCCCGCGCGCCTATTTCGGCGGGCGATTCCGCGACAGCTACACCATCAGTCGAGAGGCGATTTAATGGTTTTGAATCAATATCATAGGCAAGAATTTTATCACCACACTTCAAGGCCAGATTGCGGCACATGGGCTCGCCCATCACGCCGGTGCCGATAAAGCCGATGTGATCCTTCATGCCCTCTCTCCTATTGGCGGTCCGCCCAGCTTGGCCAGGGCAGCGGGTTGGCGCGCTGGATCAGCTTGCCGAGGCCGAGGATTAGCGGCTCGGCGAAACGCGGCCCGGCGACCTGCATGCCGACCGGCAGGCCTGCTCCGGACAGGCCGGCTGGGATCGAGCCCGCCGGAATGCCGGCCATGGTGACGAGAAAGGCGCCGGCGATCCAATCGACATAATTTTCGAGCTTGCGGCCGCCGATCTCGTCCGGAAAATTTTTCTTCACCGGGAATTGCGGCACCGGCGACATGGGCATCAAGAGCGCATCATAGGTTTCGAACAGCTCGCGGTAACGGTGCCAGACGCGGGTGCGCACGGCTTCCGCCTCGGCCAGCTCGCGCATGCTGGTCTCCAGCCCGCTCCGGACATTGCCGGCGAGATTGCCGCCGAATTCATCGAGACTGTCGAGCCGGTCATGCTGCATACCGACCATCCATTCGCCGCGCAGAATCATATAGGCGTCGCGCGCGTCCGACAGATCGAAATCGACTTCCTCGACCACCGCGCCATCTTCGGCGAGCGCAAAGGCGGCGGCGCGGCAAATGCCCTCCAGCTCCGCATCGACGCCGATCGCGGCGATGTCCGGCGCATAGGCGAGGCGGAGGCCCTTGGCATCGTCGCGGGCGCGCACGATATCGAAGGCGCTGTCCCACGGTGCGATGACCGAATTGGGCATCATCCGGCTATAGCCCGCCATGCAATCGAGCAGCATCGCCGCGTCCTCGGCGTGGCGCGCCATCGGCCCGAGCACCTGACCCGGGTCCCACGGCAATTCGAGGGGATAGTTGGAGACCAGGCCGGGCGTGGTGCGGAGGCCGACAATGCCGCAAAAAGCCGCCGGCATGCGCAGCGAACAGCCGAAATCGGTGCCCTGGGCAATCGGCACCATGCCCGAGGCCACCGCCACCGCCGAGCCGCCGGAGGAGCCCGACGGGCTCAGCTCCGGGTCCCACGGATTGCCCGTTGGGCCGAACAGCTCGTTATCCGTATTGGCACCGGCGGCGAATTCCGGCGTGTTGGTCTTGCCGAGGATGATGGCGCCGGCGGCACGCAGGCGGGCGACCACTTCGGCGTCTTCGTCGGGCACATGATCGGCATAGACCGGCGAGGCCCAGGTCGTGCGCATGCCCGCCGTCTCGACGATATCCTTGATCACCACCGGCAGGCCGAGGAGCGGCGGCAAATCGTCCCCGCCCGCCGCCAGCGTTTCGTCCGCCGCCTTGGCGGTGGCCCGTGCCGCGTCGGCATCCATCGTGACAATGGCGTTGAGACGGGGATTGAGGCGTTCGATGACCGCGAGATAAGCGTCCAAGAGCTCGACGGCGCCGATTTCCTTGGCCCGCAACGCCGCCGCGAGATCGACGGCGGAGCGGCGGGTGAGTTCTTGGATCACTACTCGCCCATATCGACGATGGCGATGGACGGGCCGCCGCCGGGCGGGCCCTGATGCATGGCGTCGACCGAGACGAACACCGCCGGATCGCCGATCGCCGCCGCCGCCACGCCGCCGACCGCACCTTTGGAATGTCGGTGATGATGGACGTCGGAATCGTCGAGCATGATCTGCCGCCGGTTGCGCAGCTTGGCGCCGGGATCGGCCTCGCATTTGATGAAGCAATTGACCAGCTTGCCGCCGAGATCCTCCGCCCGCGCCCGCTCGGGCAGATCGAGCCCGGCATCGCGGATCGATTCATAAATGCCGTCCATGTCGAGGGCGTCGCGCATCACGCTGTGGCCGATGCGAAAGCGCCCGCCGGCGCCGTCGCGATTGCCGAAGAGCACGATCTGCGCCCGGTCGAGCTCGACGCCCGAGGAACAGGAGGCGACGGAAGAGTAGAGATCGAGCTTGCGGCATATGTCCTCCGCCGCCGGCATCTCGACTTCGCCGAGCGCCACGGCGATACCGAGGCCGGTGGTGCCGTTTGAGACGCCCATGGAATCATGCACCTCGCAGGCGGCGGTCTGGCCCCTTGCGTGAGCTTCCTGGATACCGTCGATGGTGAGGAGCGGCGTTTTCGTTTGCACGTAATGCACATCCTTGGGATCGCTAATGCCGGCATCGGCCATGGCGAGGCGCACCCCGGCGGCGACGGTCTCGACCATCGCCGGGCGGCCGATATCTTCCGGCAGGATCACCTCGCTCATCGCCGTGCCCATGGTGAGGCGCGATTTGCCGGCCTCGCCCGCCTCGCTGTCGCGCGCGAACACGGTGGCGTGCGGCGTAATCACCCCGTCGCAGCCGCCCGACCACACCATGGGAACCTGCTTGATGTCCGCTTCGCCTCGCGTGCCATGCTCGGCGAGAACCGCGCGGAACGCTTGGTCGGAAAGAATACGGGTGAAATCATTCACGCCGCCATTGCCCTCGGTCTTGCCGATCACCGCGACGACATTGTCGGCGGCCATGCGGCCCGAGGCGATCAGCTCGTCGAGCCCGGAGGCGTCGGAGACGCTCTTGATTTCGATCTTGGCGACATCGATTGCCATTTATTTCTCCTTACGCTGTCCAGCGCCAGTTTTGCCGCGTCTCGTTCTCGACGATCACTTTGCCGTTCTTGATCACGACGTTCCGCGCCGCCTGCCGTGTCAAGGCATCGGCGGCATCTGTTGCGTCCAGAATCACCAGATCCGCCGCGCAGCCCGGTGCGAAGCCATAATCTGCGAGCCGCATGACTTTGGCCGCCGCATTGGTCTGCATGTCGAACACGGTCTCGATCTCCTCCGGCAGACTCATATGCGCCGCGTGAGCGGCAATCAAGCCGACTTCCAGCGGATCGACCCGGCCGAACGGATAAAACGTGTCCTTGACGCAATCCTGGCCGAACGAAACGTTGATGCCCTCGGCGAGCAGCTCCTTCACCCGGGTAATGCCGCGCCGCTTCGGCTGGGCGTCGAAGCGGCCTTGCAGCATGAGATTTGTCGCCGGATTGGTGATCATGTGGATGCCCGCCTCGCGCACCCGGCCGATCACATGATTGGCATAGTCCTCGTCATAGCCCGCAAGGGCGCAGGTATGGCCTGCCGTCACCCTGCCCTGCCAGCCATGCTCGATGGTCTGCTCGGCGAGCATTTCGAGGGTGCGCGCGCTGGTGTCGTCGGTCTCGTCGACATGCATGTCGATATCGGCGTCGAAATGCTTGGCGATCTCGAAGGCGATGGAGATATGCCGCGCACTGTCCTGGGGATGCTTTTCGTTGAACGGCATGCCGCCGACCACGTCGGCGCCAGCCTCCATCGCCTGCCACATCAGCGCTTCGGTGCCTTCGTTCTGCAAGATGCCTTCCTGGGGAAAGGCGACGATCTGAATATCCATCACGTCTTCATGGCGGCGGCGCGCCTCGGCAACGCCCTCCAATGGACGCAAGCCGCCGATATTGTCGATATCGACATGGCTGCGGATACGCGTCACGCCATTGGCCAGGGCCGAGCGGATCACCCGCCCGGCGCGCTCGGCGATTTCGTCCACCGTATAGGCGCGCTTGCGCTCCCAAATGATCTCGATGGCTTCATCGAGGGTGCCGGAGACATTGGGCCGCACGTCTTCGTTGATGAGCGCCTTGTCGAGATGAATATGCGGCTCGACGAAGCCGGCGGTGCAAAGCCGCCCCGCCGCGTCGATCACCTCCGCGCCGTCGGCCGCCCCGTCTTCGACGAACTTTCCGTCCGCGATATGGAGATCGCGCACATCGCCGTCGCGCCAAAGCTTGGCGTTTCTGACAATCAGGTCCATCAATTGCCGCGGGTGAAATTCACCGCGCCGCCCATCACCGAGCTTTCCGCCGGCTTGGTTTCGGCGACCAGCTTGCCGCGCTTGAAGACATGCGTACAGGCCGGGTTGATGCGCAGCACATCGGCCTTGCTGGCGGCGTCGAACACCACCAGGTCGGCGTTCGCGCCGGGCATCACGCCGTAATCATCGAGGCCGAGGTTTTTCGCATTGCGCCAGGTGATCATGTCGAAGCAAGTGTCGATCTCCTTGACGCCGGACATCTGGCAGACATGGAGCGCGAGGGACGCCGCGTCCACCATGTCGCCGCGGCCGAGCGGATACCACGGGTCCATGATCGAATCATGGCCGATGCCGACATTGACCCCGGCGGCGAGCAGCTCCTTCACCCGGGTCATGCCGCGCCGTTTCGGGTAGCTGTCCTCGCGCGCCTGGAGGATGATGTTGTCGAACGGATTGGCCGTCACGTTCAGGCCGGAGCGCACGACCCAGCCCATCAGCCGGTAGGCATAGGCATTGTTGTAGGAATGCATGGCGACGCAATGGCTCGCCGTAACTGCCGCGCCCATGCCGCGCTGAAAGGTCTGCTCGACCATGACCTCGAGGAAGCGCGCATGGCTGTCATCGACCTCGTCGCAATGCACATCGATCTGCAAGCCGCGCTTTTCGGCCTCGTCGAAAATGAACATCACGCTCGCCACGCCGGCCTCGCGCGTCACCTCGTTATGCGGGATGCCGCCGATGACATCGGCGCCCATATCGAGCGAGGCGCGCATCTGTGCTTCGCCGCCGGGGAAGGATTTGATGCCGACCTGGGGAAAGGCGACGATCTGAATATCGACCCGGTCCTTGAGCTCGTCGCGCAGCTCGACCAGCGCCTGGGTGGAAAGCTGATTGTCGTCGCACACATCGGCATGGGTGCGGATGAAGCCGGCCCCTTGCGCCACCTCCCAATCGATAGCGCGGCGCGCCCGCTCCTTGATCGCCTCGACCGTGCGCTTGGGCTTAAAGTCGGTCCAGATCTCGATGCCTTCATGCAGGGTGCCGGACTGATTGTCGCGCTCGAGGCCCGCCGCCAGCACCGCATCCAAATGCACATGCGCATCGATCAGCGAGCCCGAAACGAGCCGCCCGCCGCACTCGATCACCTGCCCCGCCTCGGCGGAGATATTGGCCTCCACGGCGGCGATCTTGTCGCCCTTGATGGCGATATCCGCATTGCGCACCGGCTCGTCCAGATGCGCGACATTGGCGTTCTTCAGGATGATATCCATGTGCCGTCTCCCTAGTGGATAAAATCTAACATATGGTAGCCATACGATCCCCTATCCCGATCTCTCGGCAGGAGAGTGCCCGCAGGCGATGCCTTCGCATCGGCAAGGGTGCTCGACGCCCCGAGAGGCCGGGATAGGGGACCCGAGAAGGCGGCTTCCCAAGCCCACCGGCTGCGTTGCCCGATGCTTGCGATGGCACCGCATCGCGGCGCATCGGGCGCCTATCCGGGTGGGTTTGGGAAGCCGTCGTATGGCTACCATATGTCAGATTCTATCCACTAGCTTTGATACCACTCGCCGGGCGGACGCGAGAAGCGGTTGATGCCGAGATCGCGGGCGCAGCAGCGCTTGTGGATTTCCTCGAAGGCCGGGCGGAAGGCGCTGTTGAGCACCTCCAACTGTTCATGCTGTTTCTGGAATTCTGGCAGATGGCCGCGCAGCTCTTCCAGCAGCGCCGCCTCGTCGACCCGTTTGAGGTTGTTGTCCTCGACGACGATCTCGCCACTGACCATGACCTTCTCGATCGAGGTGCCGTTTTCGCAATAGACCAGATGATTGCGCACATCGTTGAGCGGCGTGAAGTTGAGGGTCTTCATGTCGAGCACCAGAAGATCGGCCTTCTTGCCGGCTTCGAGCGAGCCGGTCTCGCCGTCGATCATTGCCGTGCGCGCGCCGTTGATTGTGCCGGCGCGCAGCATTTCGCTCGCCGAGGGCCCATGCGGAAAATCGGGGGTGGAGACTTTGTGGAGGAGCGCGGCCGCCTTCATCACATCGAAGATGCGCGGCGTGTCGTTGGTCGAGATCCCGTCCGAGCCGAGGCCGATGGTAATGCCGGCATCCATCAGCTTGCGGTAAGGCATGATGCCGGCGGCGAGCTTCTGATTGGAGATGGCGTTGTGCACCACGGTCGAACCGGCATCCGCCATCATCTGGATATCGTCGTCGGTCACCCAGATCGAGTGCGCAATGGCGGTGCGCGGGCCGAGGGCGCCGAGGGCGTTCATATGGCCGATCAGGGTCTTGCCGTAGAACTCATGACCGGTCACCGCCTGGATTTTCGATTCCAGGATATGGATGTGATAGGCCATATCGTGCTTGTCGGCGAGCTCATAGGCGGCGACCAGCATATCGTCGGTGCAGCGCTGCGGGCCCGACGGCGCGATGACGTAACGCAGCCGGCCATGCTTGTTGTGATAGCGCGACACCGCCTCTTCCGCGAAATCGATGAAACTCTGGGTCGAGGGCGGCGGCGTGGCGGAGACCTTCGCCTTCAAATCCTCCGGCAGCAATTCGTCAGTGAAGGGAATGGTCTCAGAGAACGGCCGGTTGATGATGTGGCCCGAGACATTGGCACGGATGCCGAGATCGTCATAGGCCTGGAAGGTGGCTTCGAGCTGATCCAAATCCTGGCCCGGCATTTCGATCACATCGTCGAGCACATTGGTAACGCCGGTCTTAAGGCATTCCATGCCGACGATCATGGTGCGGAGATAAACCAGACGCGGCGGCAGCGGCACGGCGCCCAAAATCGGATAGCATTTGAGCATCCACATTTCGAGCGGCAGATTGTCGTAGCGCCCTTTGTACATCGCCTCCCAGCTATGAACATGGGCGTTCATCAGCCCGGGCATGACGAGCTTGCCGCGCCCGTCGATCTCCGTCGCGCCATTGCCGGAAATATTCTCGCCGATCTCCTTGATGCGGTCGGCCTCGATCAGAATATCTCCGCTAAAGGGTTCGGCGTCGTGGGCGGCGTCCATCGCGACGATGGTCGCGTCCTTAATGAGGTAGCTCATCTGCCCGTTCCCTTTCCGTCAGCTTTTGTCGCCAAGAATAATAATATTTTCCGGCTCGGCGAAGGCCTCAACAAGCGCCTCGGCGGCGCCGGCGACATATTCGTCCATGAACATCTTGCCTTTTTCCGCCGTCGCCACCGCCGCCGAAGACAGCGCGCCGGAGGACGGCACGGTCGCCGGGTCGTAGGGGTACATGTCGTGCAGCGGGAAATCCGCCGGCGGGTGCATCGGCACCTTGTCCATGTTCACCAGCTCGGGATAGAGATGCAGCATCATCGAGGTCTCCATCACCCCGGCATGTTCGAGCGGCCAGCCCGGGAAGCCATCGGGAAAGGCTTTATCGAGCGTCGCCTCCGAGGCGTATTCCCAATATGGCAGCTTGGCTATGCTGAGATCGTCAATACCGTCGCGGCGAAGCTCGCGGAGCGCCAGGTCGATGCCCTCGACGAGGAACATATTGTTCTCGTAATGGCCGTCCATCAGCGCCATTTTTTTCACGCCATGGCGGGCGAATTCCTTGATCACGTCGCGTACCAGGGAAATCAAGGTGTAGCCGTCGAGACTGGTGGTGCCGGGGAAATGATTGCCGCCGCCGGATTTGGGCTGGGATTTGTAGCCGTAATTGATCGTCGGCGCGACGAGGCCGCCGGTGCGTGCGGCGACCGCCTCGCAGATCGATGTCGGGATGATCGAATCGCAATTCATCGGCAGATGGGGCCCGTGCTGTTCGAGCGAGCCCACCGGCAGCATCACCACCGGCGCCTCTTCGCGCAGACGGCGGTCATATTCCATCCAGTTCAGTTCGCAAATTCGAATCATTTCAGTCATCGCAAACTCCTCTCAGGGCCATTTGGGCATGTCGGCGCCGCCATAGCGGTGGATGCCGATATCCATGGCGGCGCAGCGTTTATAGACTTCCTGAAAATAGGGAATGAAGGCTTCGTTGGCTTTTTCCTGCGGCTCATGCTTGGCCATGATCTCCGGCATCAGCGCGCGGAACTCGTCGAGCATGGCGTCCTCGTCCACCTTGGTGAGGCGCCGGTCCTGCACGACGATTTCGCCATCGACGATCACGCTCTCCACCGAAGAGCCATTCTCGCTATAGACCAGATGCTTGCGCGGATCGTTGAGCGGCACGAAATTGGCGTTGCGGAGATCCATAATCACCAAATCCGCCTTCTTGCCTGCTTCGAGCGAGCCGATCTCGTCTTCGAGGATCGCGCTATAGGCGCCGCCCAGGGTCGCCGCGTGCATCACGTCATGGGTCGTGATCCAGGCGTCGTAATCGCCGGTCGTCACGCCATGCATATAGGCCGCGCAGCGCATCGCGTCGAACACCCTGGGCGTATCGCTCGTCGAGATGCCGTCGGTGCCGAGCGCAACATTGACGCCGGATCGGCGCAATGCCGGAGTGGAGCTTCATGTTGGAAAGCGAATTATGCACCACTGAGCATTTCGCCGCGCCCAACAGCTCGACATCCGCATCGGTCGTCCACACACCATGCGCAATGGTGGTGTTGCGGTTCAAGAGGCCGAGATCGTGCATATATTGCACCAGGGTTTTGCCGTAAAACTCCTGCCCGGCCACCGCCTGAATCTTTGATTCGACGATATGGGTGTGGAAGCAGGTCTGGTTGGCCCGCGCCATTTCGTCCGCCGCTTCCATCAGCTCGACCGTGCAGCGCTGCGGCCCCGACGGCGCCACCATGAAGCGGAGGCGGCCGTTCTCCGTGCCGTGATAGAGCTTGAACGCCTCGGACGCGAAGGCGACATAGTCCGCCACCGTCGGCGGCTTGTTGGCGTTGACCTGGTCCAACAAATCGCTCGGCAGAACCTCGGAAAAATAAGGGATGGTATCGGCGATCGGCCGGTCGATGACATGGCCCGAGATATTGGCGCGGATACCGGCATCGCCGTAGGCCTTGAATATGCAGCCGAGCGTTTCCATCGATTGCAGCGGCGGCTCGAGGATATCGTCGGCGAGGAAGGTGACGCCGTTCCTCAGCGCGTCCATGGCGATCAGCATGGAACGGAGATAAAGCGCGCGCGGCGCGAGCTGGCCGTCGCCGATGAGGAAATAGGCCAGCGTCATCCACATTTCGAGCGGCAGGTTTTCGTAGCGCCCGCGGAAGAGCGCCTCCGGCGTATGGATATGGGCGTTGACAAAGCCCGGCGTCACCAGCTTGTCGCGCCCGTCGATGGTGATATCGGCTTCAGTCCCCGCCGGCACGTCGCCGATGGCGGAAATGCGCTGGCCCTCGATCAGAATGTCGCCGTCGAAGGCCTCGCTGCCATGGGCCGGGTCCATGGCGATGATCTTGGCGCCTTTGATATGGATGGTCATAAGGTTCCCCTGTCTTATCTCGGCCGGCTCACGCGCGCGGCAGGATGTATGTGTCCTCCGGCCGCCAGGATACGTAAAGCGTCCGGCCGGATGTGAAATCGAGCGCATCGAGCTCATGCTGCTGCTTTTGCACGCGGAACACGGTGCCGTCGCCGATATCGATATGCAGCGTAATCATCGAGCCGACGAATTCCTCACTGATCAATTCTCCGGAAATCACATTGTCATGCCCGCCGGCGCTGTCGGAGACCGCGACGCGATCGGCGCTGACGACAAGCTCCAGCCTGTCGCCCACCGCCGGCGCCGGATCCGGCAGGGGCACCTGGAAGCTGCCATGATCGGTCTCGACCGCCGCGCGGCCGTCGCTCACCGTGCTCACCGCGCCCGCGAGAATATTGTTGGTGCCGACGAATTCGGCGACGAAATGATTGGCCGGCGCGCGGTAGACCTCGCGCGGGCTGCCGATCTGCTGGATCAGGCCGCCATTCATGATCGCCACGCGGCTCGCCATGGCGAAGGCTTCGGACTGGTTGTGGGTGACATAGGCGAAGGTAATGCCGAGCTGCTTTTGCAGCTGGGTGATTTCCGACTGCATGCGCACCCGAAGATGGGCGTCGAGCGCACTCAACGGCTCGTCGAGGAGGAGAATCTCCGGCTCGGTCACCAGCGCCCGGGCGATGGCGACGCGCTGTCTTTCGCCGCCGGAAAGCTGCGCGATGTTGCGCCCGGCATAGCTTGCGAGGCCCATGCGCTCGAGCCAGTTCATCGAGCGTTCGCGCCGCTCGCGCCCGCCGATGCCGCGCATCTTGAGGCCGAATTCGACATTCTTGACCACGTTCAAATGCGGAAACAGCGCCAGATTCTGCCACACCAGCGGGGTGTCGCGCTGCCACGGCTTGAGCTCGTTGATGCGTTTGCCGTTGAGGCGGATTTCGCCATCGCTCGGCTGCTCCAGGCCGGCGATCATGCGGAGCGTCGTCGTCTTGCCGCAGCCCGACGGGCCCATGATGGCGAGAAACTCGCCCTTGGCGATTTGCAGGTCGACGCCGCCGACGGCGACATGGTCGCCGAAGCGCTTCACCACCTGATCCAGAACGAGCAAGGCTTCCGACATAATTCTTTCCTCAGGCGGCG
>CAZUVO010000063.1:994-19365 GCA_964623955.1 uncultured Rhizobiaceae bacterium | reverse complement strand
GAATGCCGCAGGCAAAATCGAGCACTTCGTATATCACCGGGCTCATCGAGGTGCGGGCGATGACGATGCCCATCTCGTCGACCGCCGCGAGCAGTTTGCCGCGCACGATCTCCAATGTGACCGGATCGATTTCTTTTGCCGTCATTTGCGCCGTCATGGCTTTCTCCCTTGCCCTCTTGCCCGCGGATTCTTGCCTCCGCCCAAGTAAAGTCAACTCCGCAAGCGCGCATATGGCTTGCCCCGCCGCGCTGATGTAGATTGCCCGCGCAAAAGGAATGCGGCGGGAGGCGGATGTATGAAAATCAAATCGGTCAGAGCTAGGTGGATTCACGTGCCGATCCCCGAGGCCGAGCAGCACACCAGCGATTTCGGCGTGATCACCTCGTTCGACGCGGTGCTGGTGCGGATCGAGACGGAATCCGGTCTGGTCGGCCATGGCGAGGGCCGTTCCTCGGTCACCTCAAGCGGCAACAACGCGCCGCTCGCCTCGCTGATCAATGACGATCTCGGGCCGCTGCTGATCGGCGAGAGCGCCGGCGACCCGGTGCGTCTCTGGGAGATCATGTATAACGGCACGCGCGCCCATTATGCGCTGAAGCGCGGCCGCGCCTTTCCCGCCCTCGGCCGGCGCGGCCTCACCATCGCCGCGATCAGCGCCATCGACATGGCGCTGTGGGATATCCTCGGCCGCTCGCTCGACGTGCCGGTGTGGCAGCTCCTCGGCGGCCTAACCCACGCCAAGCTGCCGGCCTATGCCTCGGGCGGCTGGGCGCCGGCGGAGACGATCGGCGAGCAATTGCAAAGCTATATCGACCGCGGCGGCTTCAAGGCGGTGAAAATGCGCGTCGGCACCGGCGACGGCGAGGTCGCCGATTCGGTGAAGCGCGTCCATGCCGCGCGCGAATTTCTCGGCCCCGATATCGACATCATGGCCGATGCCCACGGCACCTATTCGGTCGCCGAGGCCAAGCGCTTCGCGCGCGAGGTCGCCGATTGCCGCCTCGCCTGGTTCGAGGAACCGGTGATCGCCGACAATAAGCAGGGCTGCGCCGAGGTGCGCGCGACGACGGACATTCCGATCTCCGCCGGCGAAAGCGAATCCACGCGCTTCGCCTTCCGCGACCTGGCGCTCCTGAACGCGGTCGACATCTTCCAACCCGACCCGGCGGTGTGCGGCGGCATCACGGAGTGTATGCGCATCGCCGCACTCGCGGATGCGCATCAAATCATGCTGGCGCCGCATCTCTGGGGCGGGCCGCTGCACTTTTCCGCCGGCCTGCAAATCTGCGCCGTCGCGCCGGCGGCCACCATCGTCGAATATTCTCTCGGCGCCAATCCGCTGCTGCATGGCATGGGACAGGAAAAATTCATCCCCGAGGACGGCGAGATGACAATCCCCGACCGGCCCGGGCTCGGCGTCACCATCGATGAGGATTTCGTAGAGAGGTACCGGCGGAACTGAATGCAATCCGCGCTTGGGCGGTTGAAATTACACCCCTCTACACAACACACTGTTATAGTTTGGCATGCATCGGGCGGGCCTTATAGCAAGATTGCGGCGCTGGGCGCCGTTGGGGGTGTGCGCGGCCCTGCTGTGGGCGGCAACGCCCGCCGCGGCGGACGCTATTGACGACGTCAAGGCCGGCGCGATGGCGCAAGTAAACGGCAACCACGCTGCCGCCATTCAATTCTTTACCAGGAGCCTCGAATCGGGAGAGTTGCCCGACGAGGACTTGGCACGCGTTTACGCGTTCCGGGGCGATGCGTATATCAATATGGGCCGATTGGAACGGGGGTTCCATGATTTCGTCGCCGCCATCAAAATCGAGCCAAAACTCACCAACGCCTGGATTGGCCGCGGCGTTATATATTCGCAATTGGAGGAAAACCAAAAAGCGCTCGAAGATTTCGACGAAGCTGTCCGTCTCGCGCCGGACAATGTTATGGCGCGCCATTTTCGCGGCATCACCTATCACAAATTGAACGATCCGGAAGCGGCGCTCGAGGATTTCAACGAAGCGATTCAGCTCGACCCGGATTTCGCGCCAAGTTGGGCCATGCGGGGCGACGTATATGTCGGCCTGAAAGAGCCCGAGCGCGCGCTGCGGGATTATGAAGTCTCCCTGCACCTCGACCCTGGGGCAGCCGGTGTTTGGTCTTCCCGCGGTTACGCCCATGAGGCGACCGAACATTATGAAGAAGCCATTCTCGATTACAGCCGCGCCGTCGAACTCGATCCGCAATATTTTCTCGCCTGGGTCGGCCGCGGCCATGCCCGATTTGTGCTGGACCAGTATGACCTGGCGATCCGCGATTACGACGAAGCCATCCGCCTCGATCCGCTCGACCCCTATGTCTGGTCCCTTCTCGGCGAGGCTTATTATTTTCAGGAGAAATTCAAGCAAGCCGTTGAGAACCTGAACGAGGCTCTCCGTCTTCAGCCGGACGATGACCACGCCCTGACCATGCGGGGTTCGGCCTTTTTAGAACTGGACGATGATGAGCGGGCATTCGCCGATTTCGATAAAGCCATCCGCGTCAATCCCGATCAGATCCGCGCATGGTTGGGGCGCGGTCTGATCCACCAGCATAAAAGCCGATATGAGCAAGCCCTAAATGACTTCGAAAAAGCCCTTCGTCTAGATCCCGACGAAATTATTCCTTTGAGCGCCCGAGGCGAGGTAAATTTTTACCTGGGTAATTATAAGCAGGCGATCGAAGACTATGACGCTGTCCTGCGCCAAGACCCGAACGATATTTATGCCTTCGCATTCCGGGGTGACGCCTACGCAGCCATGGGACAATTTGATCGCGCATTTGAAGATTTTGACGAAGCAATCCGCACCGAACCCGACAATGCGATGTCGTGGCTCTCCCGGGGAGACTTGCACAAGCGATTGGGACGGCTGGAGCAGGCAATCAGCGATTATGACGAAGCGGTTCGGGTGTCGCCGGACAGCTCCTGGAATTGGATGATCCGCGGCGTCGTCTACTACCATCTCGGCCAATTCGACAAGGCGGCGGCGGATCAGGCCGAAGCGCTGCGGCTGGCGCCGGAGTTTCAATTCAACGGATTGTGGCTTTTTCTGTCCGAGGCAAAAGCCGGGCGCGACCACACCGCGGCGCTTGCCGTGGCCGCGCGGCAGTTCGACATGAGTGAATGGCCGGCCCCGATTGTGCGCCATTTTCTCGGGCAACTGACGGCGGAGGAGGTCATGGCCGCCACGCGGGACGCCAACCCCGTGCTCGAACGGGAGCATCGTTGCGAGGCATATTTCTATCTCGGCCAAAGTGCCGCCGCGAACGGCAGCCGGGACGATGCCCTCCGCCTGACGCAGAATGCCGTGGATGCTTGCCCGTATTATTTCGCCGAATATTCCGCCGCGCGAGCGGAACTGGCCAACCTTAAATAGCGCCATCGACGAGGCTTTCGTCGAGGGATGCAAACCGGCCTAAGCCCAATTGAGCGTATACGAGCGGAGCTTTTTCGCGCTATAGAACGGCATGGTGAACTCCGTTTCCACCGGCCAACACCGCAGGCGATTCGGGGCGCTGTTCGCTCTATTCGCCTTTCTTTTTGTCGCCGCGCCCGCACTCGCCGGCGGCTATGACGATTTCAGCGATGGCGAAGCGGCGCTCACCGAGGGCAATTACGAGCTTGCGATCGAGCTTTATACCCGGGCGATCCGCTCCGGCGAATTGTCGCCGGAAAATTTGGCGAGCGCCAATTCCGGCCGCGGCAGCGCCTATATCGAGACCGGTAATTATGATCGGGCGTTGCTCGATTTCGGCGCGGCCATCCGGCTCGCGCCGGACGATCCCTGGGCCTGGATCGGCCGCGGCCAGGCCTACAGCCTGATGGCTGAGCGCGAAGACGCGATCCGCGAATTCGACCAAGCCATCCGCCTCAATGCCGGCGAGGCCTATTTCTGGGTCAGCCGCGGCTTCGAATATAGCGAGCTCGGGCAGTATGCGCAGGCGATCCGCGATTTCGACGAAGCGGTCGCGCTCTATCCGATGGCGTCCTACACCTGGCTCTACCGCGCCACGACCTTTCTCTACAGTGGCGATTACCGCGCCGCGCTCGACGATCTCGACGAGGCCGTCCGCCTCGACCAGGAGAACGCCTATGCCTGGGCGACCCGGGGCGCCGCCTATAGCTATCTCAGCCAATATAAGCGGGCGATCGGACAGTATGACCAGTCCATCGCCCTCGACCCGGATGATGCATGGACCTGGAACCTGCGCGGCATCGCCAATTTCCGCCTCGCCCGTTACGGCGAGGCGGCGGCCGACCACGCCCATGCGCTCCGTCTCGACCCGGAATATCACTATTCGGCGATTTGGGCATACCTCGCTCGGGCGCGCGCCGGCGAAGACGGCGGAGCCGAACTCAAGGAAAACGCCAGGCGCTTAAACTTCGACACATGGCCGGGGCCGGTGGTGCTGCTCTTTCTCGGCAAAACCGGGCCGGATGTGGTGTTGAACGAGGCGCGCGACAAAGACGCCATGCGCGACCAGGGCCAGCGCTGCGAGGCGCAATTCTATCTCGGCCAGCACGCGGTTTTGGAGAACCGCCAAGACGCGGCGCGCGAGTATTTCCGCGAGGCCGTGAAGATTTGCCCCAAGGGCTTCATCGAATATTCCAGCGCGCGGGCGGAGCTGGAATAGCGCGTCAGACCCCCGCCCGGCTGACGCTGGAGCCGCCGCAGACATAAATCATCTGGCCAGTGACGAAGCCTGAATCCTCGTGCAGGAAGAAGGCCGCCGTCTGGGCGATGTCTTCCGGGGTGCCGATGCGCCCGGCCGGGATGGTGGCCAAAGAGGCGATGGTGCGCGGGTCGTCGGCCGGGTTGGCTTTCTTGTAGAGCTCGGTGGCGATCGGGCCGGGGCCGATGCAGTTGACGGTGATGCCGTCCGGCGCCAATTCGAGCGCCCAGGTGCGGGTCAGGCCGATGAGCGCGGCCTTGCTGGCCGAATAGTTGGTGCGCAGCGCCTTGCCGAGCGCCGCGCGGCTCGAAATGTTGACGATGCGGCCCATCTTGCGCTCACGCATGCCCGGCGCCAGGGCCTGGGTGCATTGGATGGCGCAGCGCACATTGAGCGCCATCAGCTTGTCGAAATCCTCAAGCCCCGTGTCTTCCAACAGCGCCGGCATGACGACGCCGACATTGTTGACGAGGCGGCTGATGGGGCCGAGGGCGAGCGCCCAATCGAGCGCGGCCCGGGTCGCGTCGAGATCGGCCAGATCGACCTCGCGGAATTCGCCGAGATCGGGATCCTCCGGCGCGACGCGGTCGAAAATGATCGGGCTGCGGCCGTCCGCTTTCAGACGGCGGCAGACCGCAGCGCCAATGCCCTGCGATCCGCCGGTAACTATGGCGTAATCGGCCATCCCGGGCCGGTGCGCCCGTGTTGCCCTATTCCGCCGCGGCCTTGCTGCCGATAGCGGCGTTGACCTTCGGCATCACCTCTTCGGCAAGCAGCTTCATCGAGCGCTGCATGGCATCCTTTTCGATCCAGTCCTGGGCGGTAAGAACCAATGTGCCGAAATGGCCGATTTCCTCGCGGAACGCCATGACCTTCTCGGCCACCGTCTCGGGGCTGCCATAGATGGTGTAATTGTCGCGCAGCATATCGTGCGTGAGGGCATCGCCTTCATCGCCCTTGTTGACGACGAAGGCGCCTTTCATGTCGGCGCGATCGAAAATCCGGTAGAGGTAATCGAAATACCAGTCGAAGCTGCCGCTCGCCTTTTTGACGAAGGCTTCCGCTTCAGCGTCGGTTTCGGCGACATGGATATTGCGCGCCACGCGCCAAATTTCCGGGTCCGCCGTGCGGCCATGTTTCTCCGCTTCCTCGGCATAAACCTGCCAGTGCGATTTGACCGACCAGTTGCCGATAAAATTGGCCGAAATGGGAATGAATTCCTGCTCCGCGGCATAGCGGACGGAGCTTGAGAATGGACTCATCGCCGAGATCGCCATCGGCGGCTGGGGCTGCTGGTAGGGTTTGCACATGTAGCCCAGGCCAATATCGTCATGCACCCAGTCCTTGACCTGGATCTTCCAGAATTTGCCCTGGATGTCGTAAGGCGGATCGCCGGCCCAAATTTGGCGAATGATATCGATCGATTCCTTCATCATCTCGTTGCGCTCGGCGTCCATCGTCTCGAACAGCTCGAAATCCGGCGGCAATCCGCCGGGGCCGACGCCCATGATGAAACGGCCCTTGGTCAGATGATCGAACATCGCCGCCTGGCCGGCGACCAGGCCGGGATGATATTGCGGCAGGCAAATAACGCCAGAGCACAGCTTGATGTTGCTGGTTTCGTTGATGACGCTGGCCAGGAACATCATCGGTGAGGTGATCTGCTCCGGCCCCGAGGCGTAATGCTCGCCGATCCAGGCTTCGGTATAGCCCAGCTTGTCGGCGAGTATGATCGCTTCGCGGTCCTCCATCAGCGCGGTGTGATAGTCCTTGTCACGCGCATGGATGGGCATCGAAAAAATGGCGAGTTTCATCAATTTTGCTCCCTAGATGACGTTCTGGCGCGATGTTATAGCGATTTTTTTGACGTTGCACCACCGATGCCGGCCTGCGTCACCGTGCCGCGATTTTCGTTAACGCAAATGCGTCGTCTCAGGCGTCGCCGCCGGCTCGGGATTTGCGTTTAGGCTTAGGCGCTGGCGCAAGTCACGCAGACCGCGGCGGTCGGATCGAGGGCGAGGCGCTTGGCGGCAATCTGCTCGCCGCAGGCAAGGCAATAGCCATATTCACCCTCTTCGATGCGCTTCAGGGCGGCATCGATACGCACAACTTCATTGTCACGTCGGCGCGCGGTTTCCTGCGCCATGGCCTGGCCCTGCAGCGCATCCATGCGCGATAGCCGGCCGACCCGGGTCTGATCGAGCTCGACCGGCTGACGCGCGCCTTCGGCGTCCTCATCCAGTTCCACCAACGCCTTGCGGCGCTCCAGAAGCAGTTTTTTGTATTTTTCGCTTTTCATCGCCCCGGTTCCGAGCCGGATATCCTCTGTTGC
Source organism: uncultured Rhizobiaceae bacterium (assembly GCA_964623955.1). Classification (GTDB taxonomy): domain Bacteria; phylum Pseudomonadota; class Alphaproteobacteria; order UBA828; family UBA828; genus PTKB01. The sequence goes on along the minus strand of CAZUVO010000063.1, from coordinate 12,323 downwards.
CTCATGTTATATTACGATTAGATTGGGCAAATGCCGGCGGCGCAACGGTTTCCGCACGGCGACGTGCGGCGTGACAGGGAGATTTCGCGGTATGGATCATGGATTGGACGGCAAACGCGCGCTGGTGACCGGCGCGGGAAGCGGCATCGGCCTCGCCATCGCCGAGGCGCTGGCGCGCGAGGGCGCCATCGTCGCGCTGCATGGCCGCGATTTGGAGCGCACGGCGGAACTTCGCCAATCCATCGAGGCCGCCGGCGGCAGCGCCATTTCGGTCGCAGCCGATCTGCTCGACCCGGCGGAGATCAAGGCCATGTGCGCCGACACGCTGACCCGCCTCGGCGGCATCGACATCGTCGTCAACAATGCCGGTCTGGCGGATTTCGCGCCGGTGCCGGAAATGGACGAAGAGATGTGGGACCGCATCATGGACACCAACGTGAAGGCGCCCTATCTGATTTCGCGCCATCTGTTGCCGGCCATGCTGGACGCCGGCGAGGGCGGTGTGATCCTGTACAACGCCTCGACCTGCGGCAAGGCGGCGGACGCCAATTGGACCGCCTACAATTCGTCCAAGCATGCCGTGCTGCAATTCATGAAATGCCTGGCGATGGAAGTCGGCGAGCAGAATATCCGGGTCAACGCGATCTGCCCCGGCTGGGCGGAATCGAAAATGGCCCGCGCCGCGCTGCGCAAGACCGCGGAAGTACGCGGCGAGGATGTCGAGGAGACCTATCAGAACACCATGCGCGGCAATATGCTGGGCGCCCTGATCGGGCCCGAGAGCTTGGCCGATATGGCGGTCTATCTCTCCGGACGGCATGGCCGCTACATCACCGGCCAGGCGATCAATGTGTGCGGAGGGGTAAACTATTACTAAGACGAACGACATTCCGGCGGCCGAGCTCGATGGCTATGTCGCGCTCCTCAACCGCATGTGCGATGCCTCGGGCGAGGTCATCAACCGCTATTTCCGCAGCCCCGTGGATGTGGTCGACAAGGCCGATAAGGGCCCCGGCGTCTATTCGCCGGTGACCAAGGCCGACCGCGGCGCCGAGGAAGCCATCCGCGCGCTCATCAACGAGACCTATCCGGATCACGGCATCATCGGCGAGGAATTCGGCAACGAGAATACCGACGCCGAATATGTCTGGGTGCTCGACCCGATCGACGGCACCAAGGCCTTCATCACCGGCCTGCCGACCTTCGGCACGCTGATCGCGCTCCTCAAGAACGGCGAGGCGGTGATCGGCACGATGAACCAGCCCTATGTCGGCGACCGCTTTATCGGCGTGCCGGGCCGGACCATGCTGAACGGCAACACCATTGAGGCGCGCGCCTGTCCGTCCCTGGAACAGGCGCGGCTCGGCATCACCGAGTTGGAAATGATGAAGACCGACGCCCAGCGCCGCGCCTTCGACAGCATCGCCGAGCGGGTCGAATATCTCCGCATCGGCGGCGACTGTTATCTCTATGCGCTGCTGGCGGCCGGGCAATTCGATCTTGTGATCGAGGGCGATTTGATGCCGTGGGACATTCAGGCGCTGATCCCCGTCGTTGAGGGCGCCGGCGGCATCGTCACCCATTGGGACGGTGCGCCGATCCGGGGCGGCGGTTGGGTCGTGGCGGCGGGCGACGCGGCGCTGCATGCCGAGGCCGTGGCGCTGCTCAAAGATGCCGCGCCGAGCTAAGCGAAAACGGAGCGAGATATGCTGAACGTCACTGAAATCGCCATCGAAGCGTTTACGGAGCGCCTCAAAGTCGCGTACACCGCCAATTTCGGCCGGCAGAAACCGGATTACCCGGATGTCATCGCCTGGGTCGGGCGCATGTCGCTCGAGCGCATCGCCGATTCAGACGCGCTCTATCACGATGTCGAGCACACGCTGATGGTGACCCTGGCCGGGCAGGAGATTCTCCTCGGCAAGCATATCCGCGAGGGCGGCATCACACCCGAGGATTGGCTGCATTTCATGGTTTCGCTCTTATGCCACGATATCGGCTATGTCCGGGGCGTCTGTATCGGCGATGGCGGCGGCGCCTATGTGATCGACCAAACCGGCAATACCTATTCGCCGCCGGAAGGCGCCTCGGATGCAAGCCTCACGCCCTATCATATCGAGCGCGGCAAGATCTTCGTGCGCGAGCGCTTCAGCCAATTGGACATGCTCGATGTCGACCGGGTGATCGCCGGGCTCGAGCTGACGCGCTTTCCGGTGCCCGATGTCGGCGATGCGCGCGACACTTCGGACACCGCCGGGCTGGTGCGCGCCGCCGACCTCATCGGCCAAATGGGCGATCCCAACTATATGCGCAAGATCAACCGTCTCTTTCACGAGTTCGACGAGACCGGCGCGAGCAAGAAAATGGGCTTCAACAGCCCGGCCGATCTGGCGGCGGGCTATTCCAATTTCTTCTTCCACGCGGTCAGGCCCTATATCGGCGACGCGCTCGGCTATCTGCGCATGACCCAGCAGGGCAAGCAGTGGATCGCCAACCTCTACGCCCACATCTTCGCCGCCGAACACGACCAGCCGCAACTCAGACCGCAGCGCGGGGAGAACTAGTCTCCCCTGTCATCGTCCGGTCGCGCTTGGGACGACGTTCGGAGGGTCCCGGCGAAGAGCGCGTCGATTCCGCCATCCATTCGTTTAGGCGTCTTCAGTTGCCGTGGGTGTGACACCCTTTGACTTGTATCAAGGTCTCGGGCGGACATTTTCCCCACGATGTTCCTCGCATCGGGATCACGCTGGGCGAAGGAGCGGTAAAGTGGAAGCGCAAGACTTTTCCGTCGTTCATGAGAGTGTGCCGTTAAAGGATGCCCATGAGAAAGTGACCGGGCATCTCCAGTTTCCGCTCGATTTCGCCGTTCCGGCAATGCTCTACGGCAGGGTTCTCCGAAGCCCGCACGCCCACGCGAAGATCAAGCGTATCGATACCCGCAAGGCGGAAGCGCTTGCCGGCGTGAAGGCGGTTCTGACCTACAAGGATGTGCCGGAGCGGGAATGGTTCGGTCTTTGGCTCAATTATCGCGGACGCGTCATGGATGACACGGCGCGTTTCGTCGGCGACGAGGTCGCCGCGGTGGCCGCCGTCGACAGCCAAACGGCGGAACAGGCATTGGACCTCATAGAAGTGGACTATGAGGTACTGCCGCATGTGCTTGATCCCGAACAGGCGATGCAGGCCGACGCCCCGCAAATCCGCGCCGACGGCAATGTGAGGGACCCCGTCACCGTCGAATGGGGAGACGCCGACGCGGGGTTCGCGGAAGCCGATATCACTGTCGAGAACGAGACCCGCAATTACAGCCAGGATCAGGCGACGATGGGGCGCAACGCGCCGATTGCCGGCTGGACGCAGGGCAAGGTGACGCTGTGGACCGGCACCACCTGTCCCAGCGAGTTGCGCGATGCCGTGGCCAATCTTCTCGACATGGCGAAAAGCCAGGTCAGGATCGTCGCGCTGCCGACCGGCCCCTCGCTCGGTAAGTGGTGGTTCAACAATATCGATATGGTGGCGGTTCTGCTGGCGAGAAAAGCCGCCAGGCCGGTGAAGATGCTGCTCGACCAGGAAGAAGTGTTTTCATCCGTCAAGCGACGGCACGAAGAGCTGACTTACGGCAAGCTGGGGATCAAAAAGGACGGCACCATCGTGTCGGTGCATCTCAAGGATGTTTTCGAGAACGGCGCCTACGGCGACAAGCGCGACATCTACCAAAGCATTCCGGATCTGTGGACAAGAATTCAAAACGCAAAATTCGAGATGGTCGGCACCGCCACCAATCTTGTGACGTCCGGCTGCATGCGAGGCGTCGGCGATCTCACGATGAATTTCGGCATGGAACTGCTGATCAACAAGGCGGCCGCGGCACTCGGGATGGATCCGGTGGAGATCAGGCTGAAAAATGCGGTTCGCACCGGCGATCCCCTCCGGACGCAGCGATCGCTCCATGCGCTTCTCGCGCCGGATACCCCGATGCCGAATGCGTTCACCATATCGAGCGCCGCGCTCGACGAATGCCTCGCGAAAGGGGCGGACGCGATAAAGTGGCGGGAGAATTGGAAGGGATGGGGGCAGCCGACGGAAACCCGGGGTCCGGTCCGCCGTGGCGTGGGCGTCGCGACGGGCATGCATATATGCGGCATTCGCTACGCCGGCCAATGCGCCGCGGTGGTGAAGATCAACTCGGACGGTTCGGTGAACCTGCTGGTCAGTCTCGGCCGTCAGGGCACGGGCAACGAAACCACGCAATGCCAGATCGCCGCCGAAGAGTTGGGCGTGCCCTACGATAGCGTCGCCATCACATGCGGCGATACCGACGTCACGCCATGGGGTCAGGGCTCCACCGCCAGCACCTCGGCGCATCTCTCGGGCACGGCGACCAAGGCCGCGGCCGCGGACGCCAAGCGCCAGCTCCTCGAACTAGCGGCGAAGGCGTTTGAAGCGAAGCCGCAAGACCTCGACATCAAGGATGGCATAATCTTCAACACGGCCTCTCCCGGCACGAGAATGCCGATAACCGACATCACCGACAGAAAACTGCCCGACCTGTGGGACGTCGGACAGCAGCCCTGCATCGTCGGCAGCGCGGTCACCAATGTTCCGATAGACCCGGTGGCGAAACACATGGCCGCCCATTTCGCGGATTTAGAGGTCGACACCGACACCGGGCAGGTCGAGATCTTGAATTACGTCCAAGTCCAGGACAGCGGCCGGTTGATCAATCCCGAAATCTGCGAGAACCAACTGGCCGGAGGCTATTATCAGGGTCTGGGGTTCTCTCTGATCGAGGAACTCGCGTATGACGACGACGGAAAAGTTCTGAACCCCAACTATGAGAACTACAAGATTTGGCGATGCCGCGACCTACCGGATCCCGAATTGATCTTCGTCGAACATGAAGACCCGGTGAGCCCGTTCGGGGCAAAGGGTCTGGGCGAGACTCCGATATGTGTCCCGCCCGGAGCGATCGCCATGGCGATCTACAACGCAACCGGCGTGTGGATGACCGAAACGCCGATGACGCCCGAACGGATATTGAGAGCTCTGGGCAAGATCTGACATGGCGCATCCTGTTGGATCGGCACGCCGCGTGCGCCGGGGCGGATGAAGGAGAAGATGAGATGGCCAGCGCCTTCAGGGTTTCTGAGTATGTGAGAGCGGAGACGATCGACGAAGCCTTGGCCGCTATTGCGAAGTTCGGCGATCGCGGCAAGGTCATTGCCGGCGGAACGAACTTGCTGGTCGATAGACCAAGCGGTGTCGAGGCGCTTATAGACATCGGCCGCCTCGACCTCGGGCATGTCCGAGCCAATGGCGCTCTCACCATCGGCGCCTTGGCCACGGTCGCGGATTTGCAGACCTCGCCCCTCCTCACCGGCCCCTACGCGATCTTAAAGGATGCGGCAAAGGTGCATGGCCACGCGCTTATCAGGCATCTCGCCACGATCGGCGGCAATGTCTGCAAGGCGCACCCCGTGCTCGACTTTCCCCCTCCCTTGCTGGCGCTCGATGCCAAGGTCACGTTGCGCGGCGCCGGCGCGGAACGGGTGATGCCCTTGGAAGCGTTTTTCCTGGATTTCGAAGAGACGGCATTACAGGAAGACGAACTCGTCACCGGATTCGACATCCCGCCGCCGGCGCCGAGAACCGGCGCCGCCTTTCTCAAGATGGGTTGGACGCATGTCGACATGGCGCTGGTCAACGCTGCCGTCAGCGTCACGCTCGCCGACGACGACAGGTGCCGGGAGGCGAGGATCGCGCTCGGAACGGCGGCGCCGATCCCGTTCAGATCGAAGCAGGCCGAAGCGCTTCTGCAAGGAGAAGAAATCGACGATGCCCTGATCAAGGAGGCCGCCGCGACCTCCGCGCGGGAAGCGGCGCCGATGGATTACCACCGTGGTTCCGAAGCCTATAAGCGGCACATCATCGGCGTCTTCGTCGAACGCGGTCTCACCACGGCATTGAAGAGAGCTCAAGGAGGGTCATGAAAATGGCAAAACTCACGGTCAAATTGAACGTGAATGGCGAGGACTGCGTCGTCCAAGTTGAGCCGCAAACTACCCTTCTCCATGTGTTGCGGGATCAGCTCTGTTTTAACGGCGTGAAAGCCGGTTGCGAGGACGGCGATTGCGGAGCGTGTGCCGTCCTCGTCGATGGCAAACCCGTTACCTCCTGCATGGTTCTCACCGCCGCGGCGGAAGACAAGCAAATTACGACGATCGAGGGCCTGGCGGACGGCTGGCAACTGCATCCCCTACAGCAGGCTTTCGTCGACAATCATGGCATGCAGTGCGGCTACTGCACCCCCGGTGCGATCATCGCCGCGAAAGGGCTGTTGGACGAAAACCCGAAGCCGAGCGAAGCCGAGGTGAGAGAGGCGTTTTCCGGCAATTTATGCCGCTGCGGCTCCTATTCAAAGATGGTCAAGTCGGTATTGGCGGCATCAGGTTAGGCGCCCCGCCGAAGCGCGCGTCATCGCCTTGGTTGTGGGCTGATCGCCGGGAGAAATGCCGAAGCTTAGCTGCTCCTGCACGGAAGGCGGTACGAAAGGGGTCGATCAGGTGGAGAAAAATCGCTCGCCGACGTGCCGCAAGATCAAGACCTACTGCAATCAGTGCGGCAATGGTCCCGACCTGCTGACGGTCGAGACTCTGGATGGCGTGGCGACCAAGATCGAACCCGATTTCGACGCCTTTGGCGTGCATCCCGCCGACGGCAAAGTGTGCGTGAAGGCCTATGGCCTGGTGCAGAAGCTCTACAATCCGCATCGTGTGTTGGCGCCCCTGAAGCGGACCAACCCAAGGAAAGGAATGAACGAGGAGCCGGGCTGGGTCGAGATCGGCTGGCAAGAGGCCCTCGATACCATTGCCGAGAAGCTCAACGGCATCAGAAAGCGCGGCCTCAAGGACGAAAACGGCAATCCTCGATTTGCTTTCACGATCGGTTCCGCGGCGTCTCCCATGTGGTACATCGGCTCGTTCCCGGCATTCATCCAGGCGTGGGGCTATGTCGACCGCTCGATCGGCTCGGGCACGACCAATAAGTGCTATCACACCGAGCATATATTCGGTGAGCTTTGGCATCGCGGCTTCACCGTGTTGCCGGACACGCCGCGCAGCGAATACATCATCGGCTTCGGCTATAACGCCGACGGTGCGGCGGGCGGCGTTATTGCCGCCCGGCGGCATGCCGACGCGCGTGCGCGGGGGGTCAAACGAATCCAGTTCGAACCGCACCTCTCCGTCAGCGGCGCCTCGGCGACGGAGTGGCTTCCGATCAAGACGAAGACCGATTCGGCGGTGCTGTTCGCCATGCTGCACGTGCTTCTGCATGAGCATCCGCTGACAGATCTCGACGTTGAGTTTCTCAAAATCCACACCGCATGCCCTTACCTGATCGGGCCGAACGGTTTCTACCTGCGCGACCCGGAAACCCGAAAACCGTTGATCTGGGATTTGGCCACCGGGCAAGCCGTCCCGCATGATCGACAGGCGGCGGATCCTGCTCTCGAAGGATGTTTCGAGGTCATTGATGCGATCGAAACCGGCGCCGATGACGATTTGTGGACGCATGCGCACGCCTCGGGGATGACCGGCTTCGAGGCTCTCCGACGACATGTCGCCGATCATGCGCCCGAGTGGGCAGAAGGCGTTTCCGACGTCCCAGCACACAAGATACGTCGTATCGCCAACGAGTTTTTGTCGCACGCCAAGATCGGCGAGACGATCGAGATCGACGGCCAGCGCCTGCCCTTCCGGCCGGTGGCGATCGTCTTCGGAAAATCGGTGAACAATGGCTGGGGTGCCTACGAATGCATCTGGGCACGCACCGTGCTGCAAACGCTCGTCGGTGCGCTCGAGGTCCCCGGCGGCATCATCGGCAGCCTCGTTCTTTTGTCGGGAACGCACAGCTGGGATCGCATGAACACCGTCATACCGGGCGAAGACGGCTTCATGTTCTATCCGTTCAACCCGACAACGAAGGACGCGTGGAATCCGAGATCGGATTCACGGCACGCGCACCTCACGCTCACGCCAATGGCGGGAGACGGCATCTACAGCCATAACATCGGCAGCACGGTGATCAGTTGGATGCGGCTCCAGGGTCGCGCGGCCGAAACCTGGCCCAGGCCGAACCCGCCCGACGTGTGGTTTCTCTATCGCTGCAATCCGATGAATTCGTTCTCGGAACTGACCAAGCTGGGGGGAACGATTGCTCAGTTCCCGTTCGTCGTCACGTTCTCCTATACGATGGATGAGACCAACCATTTTGCCGACATCGTGCTGCCCGAGGCGATGGATCTCGAAAGCCACCAATTGATCCCGCTTGGTGGCACCGGCTGGCTCGAAAGCCTGTGGAGCTCGAAGGGTTGGATTCTGCGCCAACCGATCGTGGAGCCCAGGGGCGACACCAGGAACTTCAGTTGGATCAGCAATGAGTTGGCCCGCCGGACCGGTTTGCTGGAAGACTATAACGCCGCAATCAACGCCGGCGCATGTGGCGTTCCCCTCAAGGCGGACGGCTATGACCACGCGCTCGACGTGGCCGAAGAGCACGGTGAGGAAGCGGTCTGGGACCGGGTTTGCAAAGCCGCGAGCGCAAGCCTCACGGACGGCGAGGAGGTGCGCGGCCTGTCCTGGTTCAAAGAGAATGGCTACGTCCTCAGGCCGATGTCGACGCTCAATTGGTACCTGTTTCCAAAAATGGTGGAGGCCGGGTTGCGCTTCGAACTGCCCTATCAGGAACGGTTCCTCCGGATCGGCAAACAGTTGGCCAACCGGCTGCACGAGACCGGCGTCGATTGGTGGGACAGGCAACTGACCGATTACGAAGCAATGCCCAAATGGAAAGACCTGGAGAAGCTTTGGGACGATGCCTTGGAGCGAAACTATCAAGCGGCCGCCCGGGATTACCCCTTCTGGCTCCTCACCACGCGCAGCATGCAGCATGCCTGGGGCGCCACCGCGAGCATTCAGGTGCTGGCCGAGGTCGGTAATAACCTCGCCGGCCAGGACGGCATCGTCGTTAATACCGGGAAAGCGGCGGAGTTGGGCATCCGCGACGGCGATGAGATCGAAGTCCGATCGGCGGTCGGAGCGATGCGCGGCATTGCCCGGCTGCGCCACGGCGTGCGGCCCGACGTGGTGCTCATGATCGGCCAATGGGGGCATTGGAAGACGCCCTTTGCCAAGGACCTCAAGCGGCCGACGCCGAACGACCTGATACCGATGAACATGGATCTGATCGACGGTATGGGATCCACCGTCGAGACCACGAAGGTGGCGATCAGCCGCGTCGAGGCCCGGGCATGACGCGCTACGTCATGGTCGCCGATTTGAACCGATGTATCGGCTGTCAAACCTGCACCGTCGCCTGCCGGCACACCAACGCGACGCCGCCGGAGATCGAGTGGCGCCGGGTGCTCGATATGGAATCAGGAGAATTCCCCGACGTCGAGCGTGTGTTCGTGCCGGTGGGCTGTCAGCATTGTGCCGACCCGCCCTGCATGCATGTCTGTCCGAGCACCGCCACCCGCCAACGCGACGACGGCATTGTCAGCATCGATTACGATCTCTGCATCGGCTGCAGTTACTGTTCCGTGGCGTGCCCCTATCAGGCGCGCCACAAGGTCGACAAGAAGCGCTTTGCCTATGACGGCAAACCCATGCCGAGCGAAGAAATACTGATGGATGAGAAAACGCTCGGCGTGGCCCAGAAATGCACCTTCTGCTCGGACCGGATCGACGCCGGCCTGGAGGCTAACCTGACGCCCGGAGTGGATCCCGACGCGACGCCCGCCTGCGTCAACTCGTGCATCGCCAATGCCCTCCACTTCGGCGACATCGAAGACCGCGAAAGCAATGTCGCGCGGCTCGTCGACAACAGCCCGCACTTTCGCATGCATGAAGAACTCGGAACCGACCCGGGCTTCTACTACCTGTGGCAAAAGAAATCCCGCGAGGAGTAGCGACGTGACAAACACCGGCCAGGTGCTGCAGGCCAATTGGGACTGGCGCGCGGCGGGCAACTTCATGTTCGGTGGCAGCGGCGGAAGCCTCTTGCTCATCGCCGGGTTTTCATCGCTGCCCGACGTGGCGCATCCGCTCGTCGGTTCCGTGGCGATGGCGCTGGTCGGATTGGGCCTGCTCCTGGTGTGGGCCGAAATCGGCCGTCCCTGGCGATTTCTGCATGTATTTTTTCACCCCCGGACATCATGGATGACGCGCGAGGCGGGTGTTGCCGTCGCCTTCTTTGCCTTGGCCGTCATCGGCATCGTGTTGAGCTTGCCGGTCGTCGTCGCGGTGGCGGGGGTTATGGGTTTGGTCTTCGTTTATTGTCAGGCGCGCATCCTCAAAGCGAGCAAGGGCATTCCCGCCTGGCGGAATCCCGCCATCGTTCCGCTGATCTTGGCGACCGGCCTGACCGAGGGAACGGCTCTGTTGTTGCTGTTGTTGGCCGCCGTGGATGAAGCGATCCCGCGGCTCGATTATCTGCTGTTGGGACTCTTGGCGGCGCGTGGAGTTGCGGCGGCGCTCTATCTGCGCAGTCTGTCCCGCGCCAAGGCGCCCGAGGCCACGATTTCGGTCCTCAAAAGAACAGCAATCCCTTTTCTGATCGTTGGAAGTGTCATTCCTCTGATACTCATCGTCATAGACGTAACGATGACGACCCACGCCAATATCGCGATCATCGTCGCGAGCCTATTGGTTGTTGTCAGCGGCTGGTATGTGAAATTCACAATCGTAACGCGCGCCGCTCATGTCCAGGGGTATTCCCTGGGCGTGCCGCGCCCCTGAGGATTGTCAGCGCGTCATCGCGCGTATGAATCGGTAGCTGGCTAGCCCTTCTCGGCCAGCATGCCGCCGTCGATCGGGAGGATGTGGCCGGTGATGAAGCTTGCCCCGTCCGAGAGCAGCCAAACGACGGCGCTGGCGACCTCCTTAGGCTCGCCGATGCGGCGCATCGGGACGCGGCCCGAGGCTTTCGATGCATCATTGTTCCAGCCGCGCAGGAGAAGCGGTGTGAGGATCGGCCCGGGCGCGACGGCGTTGATGCGGATGCCTTCCGCCGCGACTTCGAGGGCCGCCGATTTGGTCATGCCGGAGACCGCGTGCTTGGCGGTGATATAGGGCGACCATTCGGGATAGCCGGCGAGGCCCCACATGGAGCTCATATTGACGATGGCGGCGCCGGCGCGCCCGCGCATCGCCGGGATTTCGGCCTGCATGGCAAGATAAACGCCATTGATCATGATATCGAAGACGCGCTGGACGTGGTCCATGTCCTGCTCCGGCAGCGCCGATTGATCGCCCTCGACGCCGGCATT
>CAZUVO010000063.1:0-984 GCA_964623955.1 uncultured Rhizobiaceae bacterium | reverse complement strand
CCGCCAAACACACTCAATGTGCGCGCCACCATGGCTTCGATATCCTTCGCCTCGGCAACGTCGGTTCGGAGAAATTCCGCCGCGCCGCCGGCCTCGCGCACTTCCGCCGCCGCTGATTCGCCGCCCGCCTCGTCGATATCGGCGACCAACACCTTGGCGCCCGCCGCCGCCATGGCGAGCACCGTCGCCCGTCCGATGCCCGATGCGCCGCCCGTCACGATACCCACGCGATCCTTCAGCATGATGCCCTCTCTCCCTGTTGCCTTTGCGACCCTATTCTACTTCTTGTGCCAGCGCCGCAAACAGGTCCGGATGAGTGGCGAGGGAGAAGAGCGCGAGTTGGTTGAGCAGCCGGAATTCGCCGCGCCCGGCCGCCGTCAAAATCTCGCCGCGCGGCAGGGTGGTCACATCCATCTCCTCGAGATCGCCGGAGTCCGGCGCGCACACTTGGCGGCAATCGCGGGCGAGAAAGAGATGCGCCCGACCGCAGCCCTGATTGGCGTTGATGACGTAATCGCCGAGCGCGAGCCAGCTTGCCGCCTCGTAGCCGGTCTCCTCGCGCAGCTCGCGCTTCGCGGCATCGAGCGGCGCCTCGCCTTCGTCGATCGTGCCGCCGGGAAAGGTCAGCGAGACCTGCCGCGCGCCATGCTTATATTGCCGGATCACCAGGATGCGCCCGTCCTCGGCCTCGGCGAAAATGCAGACAAAGGGCGAAATATCGATCTGATAGAAATCCGCCACCTCGCGGCCGTCCGGCAGCGCGACACGCTCGGCCCGCACCTCAAGCCAGGGTGGCGCCGCGAACAGCGTTTCCGAGCCCACCACCGCCCAATTTTCCAAGTTCTTTCGCTTGCTCATGGATATCTCCGGCCCGTTCGAAGCGCCGACAATAGAACGCCGACGGTCCGGCGGAGCAAATCTTTCTTCGTCCTCCGGTCTTTTCATGGGTGGGACGCGGTGCGGAAAAATGCCTCAAAACGTTAC
>CAZUVO010000062.1:12521-19608 GCA_964623955.1 uncultured Rhizobiaceae bacterium | reverse complement strand
GGCGCCGACGCCCACAACCGGCGCTCCCTTGGGCCGCAATGTCGAAAAATCGTAACCGATGCCGCCGCCCTGCTGCATGGTGAGCGCGGCCTCTTTGAGCTGATCGAAGATGCCCGCCATATCGTCGGGGACCCGGCCCATGACGAAGCAATTGAACAGGGTGACATGGCGGTCGGTCCCGGCGCCGGCGAGAATGCGGCCGGCCGGGAGAAACTGGAATCCCTCGAGCGCGCGGTAAAATTCTTCGCGCCAGGGGCCGGGGTCCTTCTCCGGCTCGGCGAGGGCGCGGGCGACCCGGTGCCAGCTCTCCTCCACGGTCTTGTCCACCGCGGCACCGTCGCCTGCTTTGAGGCGGTATTTCATGTCCCAGATTTGACTGGATATGGGCGTCATGAAGGCCATAGCAAGCGAATTATGCCTAACAAATGGTTAACGGGCGAAGCCCCGGATTCTACGCGCGGGAACCTTCAAGTTTAAGGCAATCGGACTCTTATGGTCAAGAAATGTTCTAGAAATGTTCTAGTTTGACGGCACGGTTTCCGCGAGAAGCTCGTCGGACGCTGTTTCCATCGTCTCTTCCAGGCGCGCCATGAATTCATGACGCTCCAGACCGGGCTCGATCGGCTCAAGAAAGCGGATGGTGATGGTGCCGGCATATTTACGGAAGGACTGTTTCGGCCAACACAGGCCGGAATTATGCACCACCGGCGAAACCGGCAGATCGAGCGCGCCATAGAGCGCGGCGATACCGGTATGATAGGGCGCCTTGACGCCCGGCTCTATCCGGGTGCCTTCGGGGAAGATCACCAGGGCGCGGCCGGTCTTGATCCTTTTTTGCGCATCTTGAATGAGTTTACGCAGGGTTTTGGCGTATCCGGCGCGATCGATAAAAATCATCCGCATCTTACGCGCATAGGTGCCGTAGCCCGGGATATAGGCGAGCTCCTTTTTCATGATGTAGACCGGGTCGCCCAGCAGGCGGAGAAAAATGAGCGTCTCCCATTCCGATTGATGCTTGGACGCAACAAGTGCCGCCCCGGCGGGAATGAACTCGCGCCCGCGAACCTCGACACGGATGCCGACGATGAAGCGAAAGAGGAAAAACACCCCTTCGGACCAGATGTGTACGAACTGCCGGAACACCGGGCGCGGCAAGATAGTCATGGGGATCATGATCAGGCCCATAAATATGGACCAGACATAAAAGCACACCGTGCAGAGCGCCGAGCGAATCGTATTCATGACGGATTGCTCGGGGAGACGCGGGCGAACGGCGCCCGCAGGAGCGCCAGGAGATACTTCGCGTACTCGCTCGCGATCAATCCCGCTGTTCCTCTGTAGCGCCACCAACTATCGACCTTAACATGCTCAGGAAATACAGGGCTCGCCACCAATTTAACACCTGGCATGGCGCGGCGAAACTCCAGGATCGCGCGCGGCATATGATAGTTTCCGGTCACCAGCCGAAGGCTGCGGAAGCGCCATTTCGCTATCCAGGCCGCGGATTCGGTGGCGTTGTCGAAGGTATTTTGCGCGCCATGGCCAAGATCGATGCAACAGGTCGTTACACGATTAACACTGCCGCCCACCAACTGCGACAGTGTGAGACCTTCATGAACGCCGGAGATAAAAAGGCGTTCGGCCCGCCCGTCATCGAGCAATTCCAAGCCGGCAAGAAGCCTGCCATACCCGCCGGTGGGAACGACGATGGCATCGGTTTGACTGGTTGAATCGCCAATCTCGCGCGGCACCGCCGAAGCGAAGCTCACCAGGCCGGCCGACCAAATTATGGCGGCCGCAAAAATGACACTGCCCATAATACGGGCGGAGAATTTCACGGTCCCGCGCTTTAGAATCGCACCCTCATGGCAGTTTGGCGAGCTCACGCAGCGCAGTGAGGCGCGCCGTCACCATGGCGATCGCCGCCGTGGCGAGGGGTACCGCCGCAAGTAGCGCCCAAGCCCAATGCTCGACGGGAATGTCCGGCGCCAAGGGCGTATCCAGCTGCTTTGCCACATGGCGCAGGCCGTAAAGCGTCGCCACCGCGAAGACGATGCCGATCACCCCGCCGCGCAAACCGAGCATCATCGCCTGGCGCTGAAATTGTGCTGCGACATAGCCATCCCGCGCACCGATCAGATGTAGCAATTCGATCACATTGCGGTGAATGGAGATTCCCATCCGGGTAGTGAACACCACCGTCGCGACAACGGCGAGGCCGATGAGCACGACCACCGCAAGGGCAAGCAATTCGAGAGATCGGCCGAGATTTGCCAGGCGGTCGAGCCACAGCTTGGCATCGTCCACGGTCACATCGGCAAGCGAGGCCTGCAATCTGAGCGTCAGGGATTCGGCATCCAGGCCATGCCCGGGTTCAAGCTCGAGATCGACGAGCCGCGGCAGGGGCAGATCCGCCGGCAGATTGCCCTCCCCCAGCCATTGCTCGATCAGGGACGTGGATTCCGCATGGGGCACCACGCGAATGCGAGAGATGCCATCGATATCGGCCAGCACCTCGCGCAGCTTGACGACGCGCGCTTGCTCGCTGATCCCGTCGACCGGCATCAGTTGCACGGTCAGCGTATCCACCTCGCCGCGCTGCCAGCGCTCCACCGCGGCATGCAGAATCAGCACGCCGGTCAGCGCGAGGACCGCCAAATAGACCATCAGCGCGAAAATCCAAGGCAGAAACCGGCTCGGCGCGTCGCGCCCGAGCGGAACAACGGCTGGGATCCGCCGCGCCATCTCAGACCGCCTCGGCTTCCGGCAAATCGACATGAAGCTCGCCGGAGCCCAGCGTCATGACGGGGTGCGGGTTGCGCGCAACCAGGTTCTTGTTGTGGGTGGCGATCACCACCGTGGTGCCGATGCGGTTTAATTCCTCGAACAGGCGAATCAGCCGCTGACCGAGCGATTCGTCGAGATTTCCGGTCGGCTCGTCGGCCAACAAAAGACGCGGGCGGCTGATCACCGCCCGGGCGATCGCCACCCGCTGTTTTTGCCCGCCGGAGAGCGATTCGGGCAGCGCATGGATATGATCCGCGAGGCCGACCCAGGCGAGCAATTCCGAGACATGCTCCTGCACTTGGCTTTCCTTGGCACCGGCGACGCGCAAGGGCAGCGCCACATTATCGAGGGCCGAAAGATGGGAAAGCAGGCGGTAATCCTGAAACACGACGCCGATACCGCGCCGCAGATCCATCAATTCGCGCCGGCTTGCCGTCATGATATCGGCGTCGAACATGGATATCAGGCCACGCGACGGGCGGTGCGCGAGATACATCAGACGCAACAGCGAGGTTTTGCCGGCGCCGCTCGGGCCAACGAGATAGCGGAATTCGCCGGGATCGATTGCGAAGCTGACATCGTGCAGCACTTCCGGCCCCATGCCGTAGCGCATCCCCACATTTTCGAATCGAACCACGCCTCGAGACCTCCACGCCGCGAATCGGTTGCCGGATCGGCGATCGTCCCGCATTCTACATGCACGCCCGGATGTTTGCGCAATGCCTATGGAGGGGAAGCGCAATCGGCGGTACAATGGGCGCCGTCCGGCATCCGCCACGCATACAACAACAATTGTTTGATTTATACGCATGATTGTCAGCTGCCCGTCCTGCGCGACGCGCTATCTGATCGATCCCGCGGCTCTGGGCGGGGACGGGCGCACGGTTCGGTGCGCCAAATGCAGCCACACCTGGCACGAGCAACCGCCCGCCGACATGCCCAAGCGGGTCGATATTCTGCCGCCCGACGTCGAGCCGCGGGCGGTTCCCTTCGGCTCGAACCTACCGGCGGTGGTCGCGCGCCGGCGGCGCGCCAATCGCCTGGGCTGGCTCGCCGTGGCGGCTGCGGTGATCGTCATCATCGTCGCCGGTATTCTCGCCCGCGGGCCGATCGTCGATGCCTGGCCGCCGGCGGGCAAACTTTATGCCGCCATCGGCTTGGGCGAGGAGAAAAACGATATTACCGGGCTCATCCTCAATGCCCGCTCGACCGAGCTGTTGTTCGAGGGCGGCGTGCCGGTATTGGTGGCGCGCGGCGAAATCCGCAACGAATCCGATGAAAAGCGCACCATTCCGCCGATTCGTATCGGGCTGGTCAACGCCGAGAATGTCGAGGTCAAATATTGGACCTTCGCGGCGGAGCTGAACGAGTTGGAGCCCCACAGCCGCACCGAGTTCGAGACCCGCCTCACCAGCCCACCGGAAGGCGAAATTACCTTGAACTTCGCATTTGTCGGCAGCGAAGCGGACTGAATCCCGGCCATGGCACGAATCCTGATCGCCGAAGACGAGGGCGCCGTGCGGACATTCCTCATCCGCGCGATGGAGAGCCAGGACCATCAGGTCGTCGCCGTGGCCGACGGGGTGCAGGCGCTGGGCGCCCTGCAGGACGGCGAATTCGATCTGCTGTTGAGCGATATCGTCATGCCCGAGTTGGACGGCATCGCGCTGGCGTTGAAGGTAAGCCGGGATTGGCCGGATTTGCCGATCGTGCTGATCACCGGATTCGCCAAGGAACGGCAACGGGCGCACAATCTCGAATCCCTGGTCCACAGCGTCGTGCCCAAGCCGTTCGATCTCGAACAAATTTGCGGCGTGGTAGACGCGGCGCTGAGCGACGCCGGGCGAAACGCCTGACCGCCCTATCCGGAGAGCCAGTCCGGCACCGTATCGCGAGCGAGAAGCGTGTCGTAATCGAGCCGCGGGCGAATGAGCGCGGCATCGCCGCCGCGCACCATCACCTCGGCGGCGGAGAGACGGCTATTGTAATTCGACGCCATCACGGCGCCGTAAGCCCCCGCATCGCGCACCGCGACAAGATCGCCGGCGCGTAGCTCCGGCATGGTGCGGTCGGGCGCGATGACATCGCCGCTTTCGCAAATCGGGCCGACGATATCGACCGGCGCGTCGCCGCCGGGACGCGGCGCGACAGCCTCGATCTTGTGCCACGCGCCATAGAGCGCCGGGCGCAGAAGATCGTTCATCGCCATGTCGACGATGGCGAACTGCTTGTTGCCGATCTGCTTGACGCGAATGACCCGCGACAACAACAGCCCGGCGGGACCCGCCATCCAGCGCCCCGGCTCGAGGGTTACCGCGGCTTCCAGTTCACGCCCGGTGCGGCGCACCAGTTCGCCATATTCGGCCAGCGCCGGTGGCGATCCATCATCATAGGAAATGCCCAGCCCGCCGCCGAGATCGATGCGCGAAACACTCAGCCCAGCGGCGCGAAGCCGCCGGCATAATTCGCCAAGGCGCGCGAAGGCGGCCTCGAACGGCGCGATCGACGTCAGTTGCGAGCCGATATGGATGGCGAGGCCGGTCATCTCGATACCGTCCGTGCTTGCGGCGCGCGCATAGAGCGCCTCGGCACGATCGAACGCGATGCCGAACTTGTCTTGCGCCCGGCCGGTCGAGATTTTGTCATGGGTTTTGGCGTCGACATCGGGATTGACGCGAAGCGCAACCGGCGCACGCACGCCGCGCGCGGCGGCCAACTCGGCGAGCAGATCCAGCTCGTCTTCGGATTCGACATTGAACTGACCGATGCCGGCATCGAGCCCATCGGCCAATTCCTCGGCCGTCTTGCCGACCCCGGCGAAGACGATCTTGTCGGGCGCGATGCCTGCGGCGAGCGCGCGGCGCAGCTCGCCGCCGGAGACGATATCGGCGCCGGCGCCCTCGCCGCCGAGGCAACGCACCACCGCCAAATTGTCGTTGGCCTTCAGCGAATAGCACACCAGCGCATCGCCCACCGCCTGGGTGAACGCCCGGTAGCGCGCCACCAATATTGCGCTCGAATAGACATAGCTCGGCGTGCCGAAGCGCTCCGCGATGTTGCTGAGCGAGACGTCCTCGGCGAACAGCTCGCGCCCGCCGGCGCCTTCCCGATAGGTAAAGAATTCCATGCCGCGACAGTCCGATAAAATAGGGTCTTCAAGCCGCGCGGTCGGGCTGATCGAGAATGGCCGCCTGCGGCGGCGCCTCGAGTTCGCCCTTCTTGCCGCAACCGGCCAGCGCCACCACCAGCCCGAGCGCAGCGAGGATCGTCATGAGAAGGCTGAGTTTTCTGATCATAGGAAACGCTCCTTCGCGCGTTTCACCTGCGCCAGCACCTGGGCCGGCGCCGTGCCGCCATAGCTTGACCGGCTCTGGACCGCCGTCCCGGGCGACAATACGGCACGCGCATCCTCGGTAATGCGCGGCTCGACCGCCTGCAAATCATCGAGCGATAATTCCTCCAGCCGGCAGGACAATTCGTCGGCCCGCCGAACCACCCGCCCGGTGACGTTATGGGCCTCGCGAAACGGCATGGCGAGCTCGCGCACCAGCCAATCCGCCAGCTCGGTCGCCGTGGCATGACCTTCGCCCGCAGCAGCCGCCATGGCGGCGGCATCGACTTCAAGATCACGGATCATGCCGGTCGACGCGCGGAGGCAGATGGAGAGCGAATCGAAGGCATCGAACACCGGCTCCTTGTCTTCCTGCATGTCCTTGGCGTAGCTCAGCGCCAAGCCTTTCATCACGGTCAGCAGCGCCACCAGCGCACCACTGATGCGCCCGGTCTTGGCGCGCACCAGCTCCGCCGCATCCGGGTTGCGCTTTTGCGGCATCATGGACGAACCGGTGCTGAACGCGTCGGACAGACGGATAAAGGCGAACTGCGCGCTCGACCAGATGACGAGTTCCTCGGCCAGGCGCGACAGATGGGTCGCCGCGATGGCGACGGTGGCGAGCGCCTCGAGTGCGAAGTCGCGGTCCGACACGGAATCGAGCGAGTTGGCGGTGGCGCGGTCGAAGCCGAGCGCCGCGGCCGTCGCCTCTCGGTCGATCGGAAAAGAGGTCCCGGCCAGCGCGCCGGCGCCGAGCGGGCATTCGTTCAGACGGCGCGCGCAATCGGCCAGGCGGCCGCGGTCGCGCCCGAGCATCTCGACATAGGCCAACAAATGATGACCGAAGGTGACCGGCTGAGCGGACTGCAAATGGGTGAAGCCCGGCATCACCGTCGCCGCATGTTCCTCGGCGCGGGCAATCAGAGCGGCCTGCAGATCGCGCGCCTCCCCCTCGCTCCGCGCCAGCGC
>CAZUVO010000062.1:0-12511 GCA_964623955.1 uncultured Rhizobiaceae bacterium | reverse complement strand
GCGCGTCGCGCACCCAAAGGCGGAAATCCGTCGCCACCTGATCGTTACGCGAGCGCGCGGTATGGAGGCGCCCGGCGGCGGCACCGATCATCTCGGCAAGGCGCGCCTCGACATTCATATGGATGTCTTCGAGCTCGGCCTTGAAGTCAAAATGGCCCTCGGCAATCTCCTCCAGAATGCCGTCGAGGCCGTCCTGAATCTTGGCGCCGTCCTCGGCGGAAATGATGTTCTGCGCGATCAGCATGGCGGCATGGGCCTTCGACGCCGCGATATCCTGGGCATAGAGCCGGCAGTCAAAACCGACCGACGCGTTGATCGCGGTCATCAAATCGTCGGGCATGGACGCGAAGCGCCCGCCCCACATGCTGTTCGCATCGGGGGTTGTCGTTGCCTCGGCGTCCGCGCCGCTTTCCTGTCTGGTCTTGGGAGTGCCGCTCATGTTCCGCTTCCGCGTTGGCGCCTCGCGGCGGATTTCGGGGGCGAATCGAGCCCCGACGAATCCACTCGCGCGCATAATGGCGCTATTTGATCCGCAAGCAACCGTTTCGTTGCGTGAGGCCGCCCACTTGCCGGACGGCGTTCACACGGCGATCAGCGCGTCGGAACGGGCGCCTCGCCGGTGTAATCGTAGAATCCGCGGCCGGATTTTCGGCCGAGCCATCCCGCCTCGACATATTTAGCGAGCAGCGGGCAGGGGCGGTATTTGCTGTCCGCCAGGCCCTCATAGAGCACTTGCATGATGGCGTGGCAGGTGTCGAGGCCGATAAAATCCGCCAGTTGCAACGGACCCATGGGATGATGGGCGCCGAGGCGCATGGCGGTATCGATCGATTCCACCGTGCCGACGCCTTCATAAAGCGCATAGATCGCCTCGTTGATCATCGGCAACAGGATGCGGTTGACGATGAAGGCGGGGAAATCCTCGGCCATGGCGGTCTTCTTGCCCATCTTGACCGCCACCTCGCGCACCTGATCGTAAGTCTCTTCCTCGGTGGCGATGCCGCGCACAAGCTCGACGAGCTCCATCATCGGCACCGGATTCATGAAATGCATGCCCATGAATTGGCCGGGCCGATCGGTGCTAGCGGCAAGCCGCGTGACCGAAATGGAGGAGGTATTGGTGCAGATAATGGCCTCCGGCTTGATGACGCCTTTGAGGCTGGCGAAGATTTGCTTCTTGATCTCTTCGTCTTCCGCCGCCGCCTCGATCACCAGATCGGCCGTCTTCAGGTCCTCGACCGACGCGCCGGTTTTGATTCGCGCCAACGCACCGTCGCAGGTCTGCTGATCAATCAATTCCTTGCGTACTTGGCGGCTCATATTTTTCTTGATCATCTCAAGCGCATTGGCCAACACTGCCTCGTCGATATCGACGAGGGTGATATCGAAACCGTTCAGTGACGCGACATGGGCGATACCGCTGCCCATTTGGCCGGCGCCGATTATGCCGATCTGTTGAATCATGGCGGGCCTCAGTTCTTGGAAATGTTTTGTTTGTCCAATTCCTCGGCGAGCTCGGGCAGCGCCGTGAACAGATCGGCCACCAGGCCGTAATCCGCAATCTGGAATATCGGCGCTTCTTCGTCCTTGTTGATGGCGGCAATCACCTTGCTGTCCTTCATACCGGCGAGATGCTGGATCGCGCCCGATATGCCGACTGCAATGTAGAGATTGGGCGCCACCACCTTGCCGGTCTGGCCGACCTGATAATCATTCGGCACATAGCCCGCATCGACAGCTGCGCGCGACGCGCCGACGGCGGCGCCGAGCCGGTCGGCGACGGCTTCGACGAGCGGAAAATTTTCGCCGCTCTGCATGCCGCGCCCGCCGGAGATGACGATATCCGCGCTGGTCAGCTCGGGCCGCTCGGAGACGCTCAGCTCATGACGTTCGAAACGCGAGAGGCCTTGATCGCCCGGGCCGCTCACGGCTTCGACCGTCGCCGATCCACCTTCCGCCGCCGCCGCGTCGAAGGCGGTGGCGCGAACGGTGATCACCTTGCGCGCATCATTGCTCTTGACCGTCGCCATGGCATTGCCGGCATAAGTCGGCCGGACGAAGGTGTCGGCGGAGACGATTTCGGAGATTTCCGAAATCTGCGCCACGTCGAGAAGCGCTGCAGCACGCGGCATGACGTTCTTGCCGAACGTCGTGGCGCAGGCCAACAGATGATCATAGCCCTCCGCCAGCCCGACGATCAGCGGCGCGATATTTTCCGCGAGACTGTGGCCATAGGCCGCATCTTCCGCATGCAGCACCTTGGTGACCCCGGCGACCGCCGCGGCGGCTTCCGCCACCCCCGCCGATTCGGCGCCGGCGACGAGAATATGGATGTCGCCCTCCAATTGCGCGGCGGCCGTGACCGCGTGCAGGGTCGCCCGCTTCAGCTCGGAATTGTCATGTTCGGCAAGGACGAGAGCAGCCATCACAGCACCTTGGCTTCGTTTTGTAATTTGTCGACAAGCTCGGCGACGCTTTCGACGATAATTCCGGCCTCGCGCTTGCCCGGCGCGGCAACTTTGAGAATCTCGATGCGCGGCGCCGCATCGACGCCCAGTTCCTCGACCGTCTTGGCATCGATCGGCTTCTTCTTGGCCTTCATGATGTTGGGCAGCGACGCATAGCGCGGCTCATTGAGCCGGAGATCCGTCGTCACCACGGCGGGCATTTTGACCGTTAAGGTCTCGAGCCCGCCATCGATTTCCCGCGTCACTTCCGCCTCGCCGTCGCCGAGCGCGATGTTGGACGCGAAAGTCGCCTGCGGCCAGCCGAGGAGCGCCGCCAGCATCTGGCCGGTCTGATTGCTGTCATCGTCGATCGCCTGCTTGCCGAGAATGACGAGGCCGGGCGATTCCTGCTCGATCACCGCCTTCAACACCTTGGCAACGGCAAGGGGCTGGATCTCCTGATCGGCGATCACATGCACCGCCCGGTCGGCACCGATGGCAAGCGCCGTCATCAGGGTCTGGCGCGCATCCTCCGGGCCCGCGGTCACCACCACGACTTCTTCGGCGGTGCCGGCTTCCTTCATACGCACCGCCTCCTCGACCGCAATCTCGCAGAACGGATTGATGGTCATCTTGACATTGGCCGTCTCGACGCCGGTTTCATCCGCTTTGACGCGGACTTTCACATTGGCGTCGATCGTGCGCTTGATGCCGACAAGCACTTTCATTGGGCGCGGGCTCCTAGCGGATAAAATTACTAAACGCCGCCGAGGCGGCAATTAATCCACAGGCGCGACCGCCTTTTCGCATTCGCAACAAATTGGCCGCGCCAAATGGGGAATGCAGCGTAATGCGCTTGCCGCGTGGCGTCAACGGTCCTGAAAAACATGAGGTTTTCGGGTGGATTGGTGACTTATGCTGCAATGCAACAAATACGGTCAACGGGTCGCCCCGGGCTCCCACAAGACGTCTTTGGCGCCATTGTCATTGCTGCGGCGGGCAAGTTGAAAGAGATGGTCGGAGAGCCGGTTGAGATAGCGGATCGCCGCCGGATTGATCGATTCCTCCTGCGCCAGGGCTACGGCCAAACGCTCCGCCCGGCGCACCACGGTGCGCGCTCTGTGGAGCTCCGCCGCAGCGGGCGAGCCGCCCGGCAGAACGAAAGATTCGAGCGGCGCGAGAACGGCGTTCATGGCGTCGATCTCCTGCTCCAGCCGCTCAACCTGGGAATCCGCGATCCTGAGTGCATCGGCGGTATCTTCGGGCCGACATAGATCGGCGCCGACGTCAAAAAGATCGTTCTGGATGCGTGCCAGCATGTCGTCGTTCTCGCCGCTGCAATGGAGGCGCGCGACGCCGATGGTGGCATTGGCTTCGTCCACCGTGCCATAGGCTTCGACACGGGAATCGCTTTTTAGGACACGCGCACCGCCGCCAAGAGATGTTTCGCCGCCATCGCCGCCGCGCGTATAGATTTTCGTCAGCCGGACCATGGACCTCAGGGCCTCTTGAGGACGAAGACGAGAATAGCCAGGAGTGCGATCGCAACGAACTGGATGCCGACGCGCCAGCGCATGAGCTTATTGCTGCGCTCGACCGCCTTTGGGCCCTTTTTCCCGCCGGACATCGAGCCAATGCCGAGGACCAGAACGATGACAACCCCGCCCATGGCGATGTAAACGAGGATTTCAAGAATGGTGGCAAGTGTATCGGACATGGGCCGCGCTCTTGATGATCCGCCGATCATACGGCGCTCGCCCGCGATTGAATATGTAAAATCGGCCAAGTAAGCTGACGCCATGGCCATGAGCGACACAGATATCGCCGATACGGAGCGTGCCGTTCCGGTCGCCTGTTTTTCCGTCATCACAGAAGCGGACCCGTCGGCGGTGCCCCGCGTGCTCGAAGCCTTTGCGCTACGCGATCTTATTCCGGCGCAGATTCATGTCACCCGTAGCGGCGGCGAGAATATGCGCTCGCCAGAAGCGGAGCTCACCATCGACGTCCAGGTCTCCGGTGTCAAAAGTGAAGCGCGCGAAGCGATCGCCCGCAAATTACGCGCGATCGTTTGCGTTCACTCCGTGCTAACCAGCGAGCGTACACCACACGGTTCCGACTGATCCGCCGGGTCGTTAGGCGGTGCCGGAGATGCGTGCAACCGCTTCGTCCGTCGTCCAGACCGCGTTGGCCATATAGCGGAAATTGGTGATTGCCGCCAAATAGCCGTCGCCCTCGGGCAGTTTCGCCGCCGCCGTCGCATCCTTCACCACGGCAACCTCAAAGCCCTGCTCGAGCAGTTCCCGGAGGTGGGATTCGGTACAGAGATTTGCCGACATGCCGGCGAGGATGATCTGATCGACATGGTTCTTGCGCAGCTGCAGCACCAGATCATTGGCCTCGGGCCCGTACATCTTGTGCGGCGAGGTGACGATGGTTTTGCCGTCATTGATGTATTGCTTGTATTGCGGCATGAAATCGGCGCCGGAATTCTCGAAGCCCTCCATGGTGTAGGGGCTCGGGCGGTCGAACATGCCGATGGCATGCATCAGTTTTTCGAGTGCGCCCTCGAAACGCCATCCCTTGTCGGTCGGATAGTAATAATGCGGCGATACCGCGACGGTCATATTGGCGGCCTTGGCGGCTTTAAACAGGCGGCCGATATTGGCCACCGTGTTGTGCTGCGTCACGCTCTCGCCGACGACGCCCCAAGTCACCCCGTCCGGGCTCAGGAAATCGACTTGTGGATCGGTAATCACCAAGGCGGTGCGTGGCAGATCGAGCATCATGTCGGAAGGCGGCAGAGCGGGCTTTTCCGGCGGTGCATAGGGATCGTCGGCGGCCTGCGCCGATCCCGGTGAAAGCGAAGTTGCCACCCCAGCGGCAGCCGCGACCGCAAGCCCACCAACCATCAAGTTGCGCCGGCTCACGCCTTCACCCAAATCACCCTTGTCGCTCTTATCATTGCCGCACATGGTTTCCTCCTCCACATCAGAAATACAAAATTGTTTCGCTCCCAAATATAGGACCGGTCGGTTCGCAACCGGTGTCACAATGCTGTGACACCGGCTCATAGTTTGGTGAGGCTTAGAGGGTGGCGAGGAAGGCGGGTATGCCGTCGGGCTCGGTCAGGATTTCCCGCAGGCGTTCGGGCGTGTGGCCGGCGGCACGCAACTCGTGCAGAGTCAGGGCGCGGTCGCGCTTGGCGAATCGTCGGCCCGAGGCATCGCGCAATAGTTTGTGGTGGGCATATTTCGTCGTGGTCAGACCGAGGAGCGCCTGCAGCAGGCGGTGGACATGGGTGGCGGCGAACAGATCCTCGCCGCGGGTGACCAAGCTAATGCCCTGTAGATGATCGTCCAACGTCACCGCCAGGTGGTAGCTGGTCGGTATGTCCTTGCGTGCCAGCACGACATCGCCGAAGACCGCCGGCTCGGCGGTGATCTCGCCACGCCCCTGCTCGTGCCAGGTCAAATTCCCCACCACGTCGACGGCGCGGGCCATGTCTAGGCGAAGCGCGTGGGGTTCGCCATCTGCGGCGCGGCGATTTCGCTCGGTGTCCGGCAGCTTGCGGCAGGTACCGGGATAGATCGCGCCTTCCGGGCCATGCGGCGCCGCCGTGGCGCGGGCAATCTCGGTACGGATATCCCGGCGGGTGCAGAAACAGGGATAGATCAGCCCCTCCGCCTGCAAGCTATCGAGCGCCGCGCGGTAATCCGCCAAATGCTCCGACTGGCGGCGCACCGGCTCCTCCCAGGTCAGGCCGAGCCAGGCCAAGTCCTCAAAGATCGCTGCCTCGAATTGGGGCCGGCAGCGCCCACTATCGATATCCTCGATACGCAGGAGAAACCGCCCGCCCGCCGCCTGCGCCGCGCCGAAAGCGTCGAAGGCGGAATAGGCATGGCCGAGATGGAGATAACCGGTCGGGCTCGGTGCAAAACGGGTGACGGCCGACATCCCTTGCCCGCCGCGTCGGCTTCAGATCGCGCCGTTGCGGCGCAGCTCGGCGATTGCCGCCTGGTCGAGGCCGAGCCACTCTTCGAGCACCTCGTCAGTATGCTCGCCGAGAAGCGGCGCCGCGCGCGGATAGTCGACGGGCGAAGCGGAAAAATGAATCGGATTACCGGCATATTCGACCTCGACGCCGAGCGCATGCGGTATCGCGACGCGCATGCCGCGCGCATTGATCTGCGGGTCGGCGAATACCCGGTCGAGGGTGTTGATCGGCCCGCTCGGTACCCCGGCGGGCTCAAGCTCCGCGAGCCAATCGTCGAGATCGCGCATGGCGGTGATGCCGCCGATGATCGCCACGACCGCCTCGCGGTTTTCCACCCTGAGCGTGTTGGTCTTGAAGCGCGGATCATCCATCAGCTCCGGCCGGCCGGCGACTTCGAGAAACTTTGTCAATTGGGTATTGTTGCCGATGCCGAGGATCATATGGCCGTCGCGCGCGGGAAAGACGCCGTAGGGCACAATATTCTGATGCGCGTTGCCGGCGCGCCCGGGCACCTCGCCGCCGACCAGATAGTTCATCGCCTGATTGGCGAGCCATGAGACTTGCGTATCGAGGAGGGCGAGATCGATATGCTGGCCGGCACCCGATTTCTCGCGCCATGCCAAAGCGGCGAGAACGGCCACCGTGGCATACATGCCGGTCATCAGATCGGCCACCGCGACGCCGCCCTTTTGCGGACCGCCGCCGGGCAGATCGTCGCGCTCGCCGGTGAGGCTCATGAACCCGCCCGCACCCTGAATGATCATGTCGTAGCCGGCGCGCGAGGCGTAGGGGCCGGTGTGGCCGAAGCCGGTTATCGAACAATAGATCAGCCGCGGATTGCGCGCCTGCAGGCTGGCATAATCGAGACCGTATTTGGCGAGGCCGCCGACTTTGTAATTCTCCAACAGGATATCGGCGCGCTCGGCCAGATCGGCGCAAACCTTCTGTCCTTCGGGCTTTGAAATATCGAGCGTGAGCGAGCGCTTGGCCCGGTTGGCGGACATATAATAAGCCGCCTCGCGCGTCTCCTCGCCGGCGGCATCCTTGAGGTAGGGCGGGCCCCAGCCGCGCGTATCGTCGCCAACCTCGGGGCGCTCGACCTTCACCACATCGGCGCCGAAATCCGCCAGCAACTGTCCCGACCAGGGACCGGCCAGAACCCGGCTCATATCGAGCACGCGCAAGCCCGCGAGCGGACCGGTGCGCGGCGTGGCGGATAAGGTGTTGGGCATGGGCGGAGACCCGATTGAATGCAAACGGGCGCCACCCTATCCCGTCGGCGCTGCCGGGCCAAGCCCGCCTCATCGGCAAGTAGAGCCCGCCGCATCGGCAAGTAGAGCCCACCGCGCGGGTGCCGGGGATTGGCACTTGCCTGCCCCTCCGCCGTGCTTATGATGATGAGCGGATTTGCGCCCCGAGGAGGGAAAACGCGTGTCGATGCCGTTGGAATCCTGTCACGCCCTGGTGCTGAACGCCGATTACAGGCCGCTCAGCTACTTCCCCCTGTCGCTCTGGCCGTGGCAGGATGCGGTGAAGGCGGCCTTTCTTGAGCGCGTCAATATCGTTTCGGAATATGACCTTTCCGTCCATTCGCCGAGTTGCGAAATCCGCCTGCCCAGCGTTATCGCGCTCAAGCAATTTGTGCCTCTTGCCCGGCGCCCGGCCTTCACCCGGTTTAACGTTTTTCTGCGTGACCGGTTTGCCTGCCAATATTGAGCCGCCCGCTTCGCCGTCGAGGATTTGACCTTCGACCATGTGGTGCCGCGCTCGCGCGGCGGCCATACCAGTTGGGACAATGTGGTGACGGCGTGCAGCATCTGCAATCTGGCCAAGGGCAACCGCATGCCGAACGAGTGCGGCCTGCATCCGCGCCACGCGCCGCGCGCGCCAAGCACCCATGATCTGCATCAGGCCGGCCGGGAATTCCCGCCGCGCTTTTTGCATCAGAGCTGGCGCGACTATCTTTACTGGGATACCGAGCTGGAAGAACGCTGAACGACCGGTGCCCGGGCGCCGTCAAATCCGTTCCGACAACCAAATCGCCAGACGTGTGCCGCGCTTGACCGCGGCGCTGAGCGGCTCATAGCCCGGCGCTTTCTCCGCCTCATGAGCCAAGCCGATTTCCTTGTGGCGGGTTTCCTCGGCACCGAATTCGCTCAGCGTGTTGCGCAACTCTTTTTCGTCCTCGCCGAGTTTTTCGACCTGGGACGCGTAATGCTGCTCAATCACTTCTTCCACTGCGGCGGTACAAGCCATCGCGGCGCGCGGGCCCAACAGGGCGCTGCCGGCGCCGAGGGCGAACCCGGCGGCATGCCAGAACGGCGCGAGCATGGTCGGCCGGACGCGCCGCTCGGTCAGCAAGCGATCGAACTCCCGCAGATGCTTGCGTTCGGCATCCGCCATTTCGCGGATGACCGGCGCCACTTTGTCCCGCCCGAGTACGGCGAGCTGGCCGTCATAGATACGCGCCGCACCATACTCGCCGGCATGATCGACGCGGATGATGCGCTCGATGAGTTCCTCCCGGCTGGGATCGCCGGGCAGCCGGTCGTCGCCGGTGCGCTTCGGCCGCTCGGATTGCGCGTTTTCTCCGCTCACTTGGTCCGCTCCATCATGACCGCAGCATACATCGCACCCGCGCCCAAGGCGAGCGAGACCAGCCCGTTCCAGCCGGCCATGGAGATCTCCCACAGCGACCAGGCAACCTCGTCGCAGCGCACCAAGGGTGCTGCCATCAGGCTGGCGCGAATTTCGTCGAGCGTTTCGCCGCGGATTGGCGTGGCGCAGGCGCTCTCCCACCAGCTGCGCTCGACGCCAACCTGGTATCCTGCGATCCCGGTGCCAACAAGCAAAGCCATGCCGGCAGCGGCGAGCAGCGGCGCCACCGCGCTGGCGTTGCGGTGAAAATAAAGCGCCGGCAGCAGCACCGCGATAACGGCCATATGGGCGTAGCGCTGATACCAGCACAGCTCGCACGGCGCCAGGCCACCGATATGCTCGAACATGAAAGCGGTGAGCAGCAGGGCCGCGCTTAGGGCGGAAAGCGCCGCCAAGGGCAACCAAGAAATGCGAACGAGCGCCATCAGAGAAATATGCGCCCTAAACCAGCAGCTTGACCAGAACGAACGCGCCGATCAGCAAGATGAAAAAGAGCAGCGCCAGTTTGCCCATATGGCGTTCGATGAACTCGCGCACCGGCTCGCCGAAGCGCCACAACAGCGCCGCCACGATATAGAAGCGCAGGCCCCGCGACACCACGGAGGCGAGAATGAATATGCCGATATCGAGCCTGGTGACGCCGCTCGCGATGGTAATGACTTTGTAAGGGAGCGGCGTAAACCCGCCGGCGCCGACGATCCACGCGCCCCACTCATTATAGTAGTTCTGGAAGGTAACAAACTTGTCTTCGGAGCCGTAGAATTCGAGCAAGGGCTGGCCAACCGCGTCGAACAGCCACAGGCCGATGGCGTAGCCAAAGAGTCCGCCCAGAGCCGAAGCCAGGGTGCACACCCCGGCGATGCGCCAAGCGCGGCGGCGGTTGGCGAGCACCATCGGAATTAATACCACGTCGGGCGGAATGGGGAAAAACGAGCTCTCGGCGAAAGAGACCGCCGCCAAGCCCCAGATGGCGTGCCGCTTGCCGGCCAGCGCCATCACCCAATCGTATAATTTCCGTAGCATCGGCTCCCCGGCCCCGCCTCTTATGGCGGGATGACGTGCCAGAGGGCGGCGGTAAAATCAAGCCAGCTTGGCAGCGGCGGGCGCTTTGGCCTATAACGTCAAGCGCGTTTCAAGCCGAGATAATGCCTCTGTGGCGGAACTGGTAGACGCGACAGACTCAAAATCTGTTGTCCGTGAGGGCGTGGGGGTTCGAGTCCCTCCAGGGGCACCATTTTCTATCAATGAGTTACCGGCCCTTCGGAGAGGGAAGGGCGACCGCCCCATTTAGGGCGATGTGTAATTCCTGTGAAAACGTGTCAGGATTCTTTGCGCTTTCGGGCTACCGGAAGTTCGACAATCGTTCCGTCTTCCATCCTGTCCAGTGCCCGGTTCACGGCGTCCTCTTGAGAGTGCGCATACCGCAATACCATGGCCACAGTTTCGTGGCCTGAGAACTCCTGAATCGTTTTGATATCGGCTTTTTCAGCAAGCCGTGTGATCGCCGTATGGCGCATCACATGAGGAACAATGACATCAGGGTTCAGGCCGGCGCGTGCAACACAGCGCGCGAATGGTTTTCCCAAACTTTCATAGTGGCCACTCTGGGTTCGAGGGTTGGGAAATATCCACCCCTGCGGATCGGTCGCCATTTTGCGCTCTTGCTCCAACAACTCGACGATACCGCGCGTGAGAGGCTGCTTCCGCCATTTTCCACCTTTCGCTTTGACCCGGAGGCGGCGGGCATTGGCGTCGAAGCCATCGAATCGCGCGGTCAGCAACTCAGTATGACGCAAGCCCGTAGCCAGGCCCAACCGCATGAAAATCCAAATATAACTGTTGCTGTCATGCAGCGCGGCTTCAAGCAGGCGCTTTTCTTCTTCAGCGCTAATCACGTGCTCGCGCTGATTCTCTTCTTTTTTCAGCTTGACCATGGGCAGCGCAACGGTAGTAACCCGCCAATTGACCAGGCGGCGGGCCATGCGCCGGTAGGTCGCTAGTGTTCGGTTGGTCGTCGTTTCGGCAAGGCCCTTGTCTCGGCAATGCTTCTGATACTTCTGGACTGTAAATTCGCTGATCCGATCAAGCCGCACATTCCCAAAATATGGGACTAGATGGAGGCGAATATGTTGTTCGTTGTTGGCGTAGTCCTTTCCGCCAATCTCTTTCAGCTTCTTTAAGTACAAATCCGCCGCGCTGGAAAAAGTCAGATGCAGTTTCCGCCCGGTCGGTAAATTTAGGCGTCCGGCGCGCGCTTCACTGCGGGCCTTTTCAATGAATTCTTCCGCCTGGGTGCGCGTGGTGCCGTCGCTTTCTCGACCTATCACGCGATGGATGCGCTCGCCGTCGATCATCACGTTGACGCTGTACCGAACGTCTCCGGTATCCAGCCGCGTGGCG
This sequence comes from uncultured Rhizobiaceae bacterium, assembly GCA_964623955.1. Lineage (GTDB taxonomy): Bacteria > Pseudomonadota > Alphaproteobacteria > UBA828 > UBA828 > PTKB01. The sequence continues at coordinate 1,012 of CAZUVO010000062.1, read as the reverse complement.
CTGATTCCGTTCTCGGTGATCTTCTCGCCGGCCGCGAGGGCGCGGATGCGAGGGCGGGTGAGTTTGTCGAAACGGCGAGCCATAGCCTAGTCCCCCTTGCTCGAAGATTTCGTCTGCTTTGCCTTGTCCTTTGCCATCGTCTCCCGGGCTTTCTTTAGCCATGGGTGTCGCTTTTCGGCAATCTCATCAATTTGTTTGATCATTTCTTCGCCCAGTGCTGCGCCAAACGCTTCGGCGGCTTGAGTTTCCGCGCTGTCGAGATCGGTAGGCGCGTTGGTATGGGCAACCCATTCAAGAACTCTTGCCACCAATCCCTGTGTCTGGGCTACGGCTTCTTGGCTAGCGTTCCAGTTCTCGCCGCGATAAGTCTCAACCATTCGGAGTCCTACCGCGAGAAACTGAATATCTTCATAGAGCCGCATACCTCCGAATTTCTCGCGCACGCCATTCACAATTTCTTCGCGCAGGCGCTCGTTCGTTTCCTCCTTGGCGAAGGCCCGTTGAATCTGAAATTCGATTTCTTCGCTTAGCGAACGGCCCGACTCCTCCGCAGCCTGCTCCAAGGCTTGGCGCGTTTGCGGGGTGGGGCGGAAACCGAGAGGCGCCCGCTTACGTTGATCGGCAGGAAGAGGCGGACGGCCACGCTTAGCGCTGGATTTTCGCCGAGGCTGTCGTTTTCCCGTCATTGCTGAAACCTTCTTGAAAATTCCTGTAGCAGTCTACAGCAACAAAAAAGTTCTTGTCAATGCCGCGAGAATGCCAATAATACGTTGCGATATTCCGCAACGTTAAATTGGAGGCATCAATGTCCATTGAACATTCACCCGTTCGGGATGGTGTGGAGCAGGTCCGCGTTCGCGTCCTTCCCGATGGCCGAATGGACCGCGAAAATGCCGCTAAGTATCTCGGTCGTGCGACAAAGACTTTGGCGATGTGGGCCATTGAAGGGAAAGGGCCACCCTGGGTGAAGGTTGGTGGGCGCGTTTTTTATTTCAAAGACGCTCTGGACAAA
>CAZUVO010000061.1:0-19862 GCA_964623955.1 uncultured Rhizobiaceae bacterium | reverse complement strand
ATTTGCGTCAAAATAAGAAGCAAATCCCGAGCGGGCGTTATCGCCCGCGACGACGTATTTGCTTGACCTAAGAAGGCGAGGTAAGGGTCGAAAAGCGCACGGGCAAAATTTCCCGCGTCGTAATCTGCCCGCTCTCATCCTTCTCGACGAGCAAGAGTTGCTGATCGTCCTCCAGGCCGGCGGGGATGATCATGCGGCCGCCCGGCTTGAGCTGCTGCAGGAGGGCCGGCGGCATCAGGTCGGGCGCGGCGGTCGCGATGATGCGATCATAGGGCGCGTGATCCGGCCAGCCGAGATTGCCGTCGCCGACACGGAAATGGATATTGCGGTAGCCACTGGCAACCAGACGCTGTTCGCCTTCGGCGGCGAGCTCCTCGACGATCTCGACCGTATAGACCTCATGCGCCAGTTCGGCCAGCACGGCGGCCTGATAGCCGAGCCCGGTGCCGATCTCCAACACCTTGTGGCTGCCCGAGAGTTCCAGCAGGTCGGTCATCAGCCCGACGATGAAGGGCTGCGAAATCGTCTTGCCATGGCCGATCGGCAGCGGTGAATCGAGATAGGCATAGAGCTTCATTTCGACCGGTACGAAATCGTGCCGCGGCACCCGGCCGAGCGCCGACATCACCGCCTCCGCCAACACATCGCGGCCCGTCCGGTCGGCGACCAGGCTGGCATGGCTCGCCACCTGTCCGACCATATTTTGCCTCAGCGCGCTGAATTGGGCGTCGACTGGCGTTGCATCCGGCATCGAAAACTCCGCGACCGGCGGGTTCGGAGCGGGCGCCGATCTGATATAAATTGAACCACAATGCACTCTATTCGGCCAGACAATCGTCCGGGTCAATGAGATGACGGCCCCCATATCCGCGGTTTGCCGGGATTGCGGTTGGCAAGGCATGGCCGGCGAAGCGGGCGGCCCGGCGCCGCGCATCTGCCCGGCTTGCGGCTCTGCCCGTACCGTCGAGCATGACGAACTGGCTGCTCTCGCTATCGCCCATGTCGATTGCGACGCGTTTTACGCGACCATCGAAAAGCGCGACGATCCCACGCTGGCCGACAAGCCGGTGCTGGTCGGCGGCGGCAAGCGCGGCGTGGTCAGCGCGGCCTGCTATATCGCGCGGCGCTACGGCATCCGCTCCGCCATGCCGATGTTCAAGGCGCTCGAAGCCTGCCCGCATGCCGTGGTGATTTCGCCCAATATGGAAAAGTACTCCCGTGTCGGGCGCGCCATTCGCGAGCTCATGACCGCGCGCACGCCGCTCGTCGAGCCGCTCTCGATCGACGAGGCGTTTCTCGATCTCAGCGGCACCGAGGGCGTGCATGGCGGCTCGCCGGCGCGCAGCTTGGCCGAATTGGCGCGCGATGTTGAGAGCGAGCTTGGCGTCACGGTTTCCGTCGGCCTCAGCTACAACAAGTTTCTCGCCAAGATCGCTTCCGATCTCGACAAGCCGCGCGGCTTTTCGGTGATCGGCCGGGCGGAGGCGTGCGATTTTTTGCGCGACAAGCCGGTCGGCCTCCTTTGGGGAGTCGGCGCCGCGCTCGACCGTCGCCTGGCCCGTGACAGCATCCGCCTGATCGGCGATCTCAGGCAATTCCCGGAGGCCGAGCTGGTGGCGCGCTACGGCGCGATCGGCACGCGCCTCGCGCGCTTTTCGCACGGTGAGGACAGCCGCAGCGTCAAGCCCGGCCGCCCCGCCAAGAGCGTTTCGTCGGAGACCACCTTTTTTGAAGACATCCGCGCCTTCGAGGAGCTGAAGGCAAAGCTGTGGCGGCAATGCGAGCGCGTTGCGCGCCGCATGCGCAAAAGCGGCGTGGTCGGGCGCACCGCGACCCTCAAGCTGCGCACGGCGGATTTCCGCATTCTCACCCGTTCGCGCACCCTCGGTGCGCCGACCCAGCTCGCCGAGGTGCTGTTCCAGGCGGTTCTGCCGCTGCTCGAAAAGGAGGCCGATGGCCGCCTCTACCGGCTGATCGGTGTGGGCCTGAGCGGGCTCGAAGACGCCGCGAGCGCGCCGCAGGCCGATCTGTTCGGCGGCGAGGATGCGCGCATCGCGGCGCTGGAAGAGACCGTCGACGGTCTCCGCGCCGGTCAAGGGCCGCTCGCTCGCGCACAAACGGAAGTAATTCCGCCGCTTTCGGCTTTGATTGAAATCAATGTCTTGTCCCGCATAGGCCCTATGGTTTCCGGAGGGCGCACAGGGTCCATACACAATTTGCGAGAAAGATGAAGCCGATGTCGGTCGAGAAAATCTATCAAGCCGTGTTGGATTATGACGATGACGAGGTCGCCGAATTGGTCGAGGCGGAACTGGCGGCGGGTACCGATCCGCAAAAAATGCTCGACGACGGCCTCGTTGCGGCGCTCGATACCGTCGGCGCCCAGTTCAGCGCCGGCACCCTGTTCGTGCCGGAAATGCTGATGGCGGCCGATGCGGTGAAGGCCGGCCTCGATATTCTGCGCCCGGTGCTCTCCGAAACCGGCGCCAAGCCTGTCGGTACCGTGGTGATCGGCACCGTGAAGGGCGATTTGCACGATATCGGCAAGAATTTGGTCAGCATGGTTCTCGAAGGCGCGGGCTTTCGCATCGTCGATCTCGGTACCGATGTAGAGCCCGAGAAATTTGTCGATGCGGCGCGCGACAATGCAGCCGATATCGTCGCCCTGTCCGCGCTCCTCACAACCTCGATGGCGGCGATGGAAAAAGCCGTGGGCACCGTCTCGGCAGCCAATGCCGAGAGCAATCTCGGGGTTCGCATCATGGTCGGCGGGCCGCCGGTCACCGATGATTTCGCCGCCAAGATCGGCGCCGACGGCTATGGTGTCGACGCACCGAGCGCCGTCGAGCTGGCGCGCGGCTTCGTGCATTAAGGCGGCGAGAGGCGGGCGCCTCCGATGGCGCGGCTCCCCTCCACCCTGCTGATCTGCTGCGGCTCGCTGGCGCGCGAAATCACCGCGATCGTGCGCGAGCAGGACTGGCGGCACATGCGCGTGACCTGCCTGCCGGCCCATATCCACAACAAGCCGGAAGACATTCCCGAGGCGGTGCGCGGCAAGATCCGCGCGGCGCGCGGCACGGCGGACAAGATCCTCGTCCTCTTTAGCGATTGCGGCACCGGCGGCAAATTGGCCGAGGTTTTGGAAGAGGAGGGGGTCGAGGGTATCGGCGGCGCGCATTGCTACGAAGTATTCGCCGGCGGCGAGACCTTCGCCGCCCTCATGCGCGACGAGCCGGGCTCGTTCTTCCTGACCGATTTCCTGGTGCGCCATTTCGACCGCCTGATTCTGGCCGGGCTCGGCCTCGATCGCTTTCCCAAACTGCGCGATTCCTATTTCGGCCATTACGACAGGCTCGTCTATCTCGCCCAGCGCGACGATAGCGAATTGCAAGACAAAGCCCGTGCGGCGGCGCAAGCGCTCGGTCTGAACTTTGAAATGCGCATGACCGACTATGGCGATTACCGCGACTTTCTCGCCATGCATGGCGGGTAGGGCGGGCCGGTGTACACCTTGCGCCGCATGGCCACCCGCCACGCCGGGGTCCTCGAATTTCTCTATGTCGCGTTGGACGGATTCGTCTTTGCCCTCGCACCCGCGTTGCGGCGCTTTGGCGTGGAACGGCTGGAGCGTCCGGTCGCGTGGCTTGAATCCGGGGCCAAGGGGGCGCTGTTCGATTGCCGCATGTGCGGGCGCTGCGTCCTCGCCGCGACCGGCATGACCTGTCCGATGAACTGCCCCAAGGGTCTGCGCAACGGCCCCTGCGGCGGCGTGCGCGCCGACGGCAATTGCGAGATCGCGGCGGCGACGCCCTGCGTCTGGCTCGAAGCCTGGCGCGGCGCCGGGCGGATGTCGGGCGGCGCCGCCCTCGGCGAGTTTCAAGCGCCGGTCGATCACCGCCTGAAAGGGCGTTCCGCCTGGCTCCGAAATATCGCCGAAAGGGCGCTGCCGTGACCGTCCACCGCTTCGAGGCCGGCGACAGCTATCCGCCGCTGCCCGGGCATGTCTCCGGCGGGCGGCTGGAGCGGGTGCTGCGCTCGGGCCGCTTCGCGGTGACGGCGGAGCTGAACCCGCCCGACAGCGCGGACGCGGATGAAATCTACCGCCGCGCCCTGGTGCTCGCGGAAGTGTGCGACGCGATCAATGCGACGGACGCCGCCGGCGCCAATTGTCACATGTCGAGCCTCGGCATTTGCGCGCTCCTCAAGGCCGCAGGCTATTCGGCGGTGATGCAAATCTCCTGCCGCGACCGCAACCGCATCGCCATTCAAGGCGATGTGCTGGGCGCCGCCGCGCTCGGCGTGCACAATGTGCTGTGTCTTACCGGCGACGGCGTCGAGGCCGGCGATCAGCCCGGCGCCAAGCCGGTGTTCGATCTTGATGCCATCACGCTCCTGGATGCCATCCGCACCATGCGCGACGAGGCGCGCTTTCTCTCCGGGCGCAAGATCGACACGCCGCCGCGGCTCTTTCTCGGCGCCGCCGCGAACCCCTTCGCGCCGCCCTTCGAGTGGCGCCCCAAGCGCCTGGCCAAGAAGATCGCCGCCGGCGCGCAGTTCGTGCAGACGCAATATTGCTTCGATATACCGCGCTTCCGCAGCTTCATGATGGAGGTCCGCGCGCTCGGCCTGCATGAGACCTGTTTCATCCTGGTCGGCGTCGGCCCGCTCGCCTCGGTGCGCGCGGCGCGCTGGATGCGCGGCAATGTGCCGGGCGTGCATATCCCCGATAGCGTGATCCGCCGCCTCGAAGGCGCCCAAGACCAGAAGGCAGAGGGCAAGCGCCTTTGCGTCGAGCTGATCCAGGAAATCGCCGCCATCGAAGGCGTCGCCGGCATCCACGTCATGGCCTACCGCCAGGAAGAGCTGGTCAACGACATCATCCGCGAATCCGGCGTTCTCAAACACCGCGCCGAAAAAAACCGAATAGGAGAGCGATCATGTCACGCATGAGCCCCCGGGAGCGGGTCCTCGCCGCGCTCAATTTTCACGCTACCGACCGCGTGCCGATCGATTTCGGCAGCACCATCGTGACGACGATTTATTACACCGCTTATGACGATCTCAAACACGAGCTTGGCATGGATCATGAGACGGTCATGCTGGCCAAGCTCAAGCGCCTCGCGGTGCCCGACATCTCTATTCTCGAGCGCTTCCACGTCGATACCCGTTACCTCGCGCTCGGCGTTTATGAAGGCGATCAGAAGGATCTCGACGAGCACAGCTATCTCGACGAATGGGGCACGACGTGGAAACAGGCCGAGGATGGGCATTTCCTCTTCGTCGACGGGCCGTTCTTCGGCATCAAGAAGCCGCAACTCGCGGAGCTTGACCGCTGTACCTGGCCGGATGCGGACAATCCCGGCTATTACCGCGGCCTCAAGGAGCGCGCGGCGGCGCTCCGCGCGGCGGGCGATCACGCCATCATTCTCAACATGCCGAACGGCCTGGTGCATCAATGCCAGTTCCTGCGCGGCTTCGGCGATTGGCTGAAGGATCTCTACAAGAACAAGGAATTCGTCTCCGAACTGATGGACCGGGTCTCCGAACATTGGATCCGGGTGGCGGAGAACGCCCTCGACGCATGCGACGGCAATGTCGATATCCTCTTTTTCGGCGACGATCTGGCGACCCAGCAATCCTGCCTGATGAACCCCGAGATCTACCGCGAGATGATTAAGCCGCGTCATCGCAATATGATCGACGCGGTGAAATCGCGCGCCGATGTGAAAGTGCTCTATCACAGTTGCGGCGCCGTCGAGCCGATGATCGAGCACCTCATCGATGTCGGCGTCGATGCCCTCAACCCGGTGCAGATCAGCGCCAACAATATGGACCCCAACTTGCTCAAGGAGAAATATGACGGCCACATCTCCTTCTGGGGCGGCATCAACACGCAACGCCTGCTGCCTCTCGGCACGCCGGAGGAAGTGCGTGCGGAGGTGCGCCGGATGATCGAGGTGATGGGCCGGGGCGGCGGATATGTGTTAAACAGCGTGCACAATATCCAGGGCGATGTACCGGCGGCCAATATCGTCGCCATGTTCGACGAGGCGGCGAATTACCAGCCGAGCTGGGCCGTGCAGTAAACGACAGGGAGGAAGCGGGTGGCGGAGGAGACTGTCGCGGAGGATTTAAGCGAACGGCTCGCCCGCTGCTATTCGGGCGCCCTGCACGACACGCTGCGCGAGCTCGGCCAAACCAACTGCGTACTGCCGAGCGATATCCGGCCGCTCGATCCAAAGCACAAGCTGGCCGGGCGGGTGTTCACCATGGAGGGTCATCTTGAGCCCGGTCTCGACGGCCATGAGACGCTTCTGCGCTGGACTGAATTTCTCGCCAGCGCACCGTCCGACAGCGTCGTGATTTGCCAGCCCAACGATTCCTCCATCGCTCATATGGGCGAGCTGTCAGCGGAGACGCTGCAATTTCGCGGCGTACGCGGCTATATCGTCGATGGCGGCTGCCGCGACACGGAATTCATCCTCAAGATGGGCTTTCCGGTTTTCTGCCGCTATATGACACCGCGTGACGTGGTCGGCGTGTGGCTGCCGGACCGTTACAACGAAGCGATCGAAATCGGCGGCGTGGTGATCCGGGGCGGCGATTACGCCTTCGCCGACCGCGACGGCGTGGTGATCATCCCCGCCGACCTGGCGGAGGAGACGGTGGCCCATGTGGAGCAGATGATGCAAACGGAGAATTTGGTGCGCAAAGCCATTCTTGACGGCATGGACCCGAAACAGGCTTATTTGAAATATGGAAAATTCTGAAAAGCGGGCAAGGCGATGGACGAACACGCTTCAGCGATAGCCACCGCGCGGGAGGAAGGCGCGGCGCTGCGCGCGCGCATTCGCAGCGGATTTTTCGCCGATCAAACCGCCGGCGCCGCGCCCCATTGCGTGCAGGGCAATCTGGTCATCCTGCCGGAATATCTGGCGGGCGATTTTCACCGCTATTGCGAAGCCAATCCCAAACCCTGCCCGCTGCTCGCGGTCTCCAAGCCGGGTGATCCGTCGCTGCCGACCCTGGCCGAGGGTTTCGATCTCAGGACCGATGTGCCGCTCTACCGGGTCTATCGCTATGGCGAGCTGGAGCGCGAGACCATCGATATCCGCGATCTCTGGCAGGACGATTTCGTCGGCTTCGTGCTCGGTTGTTCCTACAGCTTCGAGGCGGCTCTGATCGAGCATGGCATCCGCTTGCGCCATATCGAGCAGGACCGTGGCGTGCCGATGTATGTGACCAATATCGAGACCGAGCCGTCCGGCCCGTTCGAAGGCCCGATGGTGGTCTCCATGCGGCCGCTCACGCCCGAGCGGGCCGAGCAGGCCGCCCGCATCACCCGGGAGTTCGGACGCGCCCATGGCGAGCCGGTGCAGATCGGCGATCCGGAAAAGATCGGCATCGCCGATATCGCGGCGCCCGATTTCGGCGAATCGATTGCCATCGAGAAGGGCGAAATCCCCGTCTTCTGGGCCTGTGGCGTGACGCCGCAAATGGCGATCAAGCAGGCGCGCCCGGATATCTGCATCACCCATGCGCCGGGATTCATGGTGATCAGCGACATCGCCGCATCCGAGCTTGCGGCGGGCCGGGGTCCGGAGATATCTTCCGCGCCATAAGTTAAGTCTGACATCGGAGCGAGAACATGAAATTGATGCGCGTGGGCGCGCCCGGCCAGGAGCGGCCGGCGGTGCGTATGGCGGATGGAGCGGTGATCGACGTTTCTTCCGTGGTCGAGGATTATGACGGTGCCTGGCTGGCGGCAGGCGGCATGGCGGCGCTGGAAGCGCGCCTCGCCGAAGGTGTCGAGGGATTCCCTGCTGTGGACATTGGCGCCGAGCGCGTCGGTGCGCCGATCGCGCGGCCCGGCAATATCCTCGCCATCGGTCTCAATTATGCCGACCACGCGGCGGAGGCGGGCATGGACGTGCCGTCCGAGCCGGTGCTCTTCACCAAGGCGCCAAGCTCCTATTGCGGGCCGAATGATACGGTTCTTATCCCGCGCACCAGCGTGAAGACCGATTGGGAGGTCGAGCTCGGCGTGGTGATCGGCAAGGAGACCAGCTATGTCGCCGACGAGGCGGCGGCGATGGCGCATGTCGCGGGCTATTGCATCGTCAACGATGTCTCCGAGCGCGATTTCCAGATCAATCGCGGGCCGACCTGGATCAAGGGTAAATCGGCCAAAACCTTCTGCCCGACCGGCCCTTGGCTGGTCAGCCGGGATGAAATCGCCGATCCGCAGGCGTTGGCGATGAAGCTTACCGTCAATGGCGATATCCGCCAGAACGGCAATACCAGCACGATGATCTTCGGCGTTGCCCATCTGGTGTGGTATCTGAGCCAGTTCATGGTGTTGGAGGCCGGCGATCTGATCGCAACGGGCACGCCGCCGGGCGTCGGCATGGGCATGAAACCGCCGACTTATCTTGCGCCGGGCGATGTGATGGAGCTTGAAATCGACGGTTTGGGCAGCCAGCGCCAGGAGCTTGCCCAGGCCTGACCGGGGCTTAGGGACGGCTTGCAAAGGCGCCGCGAAGGCATTGATATTTAGATAATTTTAAGCATTGACGCAGATTATATGTCGGTGTACGCGCCGGTGGATAACCGGTGCCCGGCAACTATTTGTGCAAGCTCGACAATGCGCTTACCTCATTTGCCTGCGAATTTGGCTGGTCAAAAGCATCTATCCAAGCGGTTGCAGGCTTGGTGGGCCGGCTATTATTACGAACCGGAGGAAGAACTCGAAGCCGAGCCCGTGGAAGAAGTGGCCGACGAAGAGTTCGCGACGATTATGGACGGCCGGCAATCCGCCGCCTGGTCCGATCCGCGCCTCCAGGTAAGCGAGGAGATTTGGGGCCAGGGCTATCTCACGCCCGGTGGCGATGACGAAGTCGAGGCATTGATACGTCCCCTCGGTCTTGATTCAAGCATGATGATCGTCGATTTCGGCTCCGGGCTTGGCGGTACGACCCGCGCGCTGCACAATCAAACCGGGGCCTGGGTGTCCGGGTTCGAGACCTCGCCGCTCCTCGCGGAAGCCGGAGCGGAGCTTTCCCATCTCGCCGGTTTGCAACGCAAGGCGTCGATCGAGCCGTTCGACCTTGAAGATCTCAAATTGCGCGAGAGCGGCTTCAACGCCGTATTTTCCAAGGAAGCGCTCTACACCTTGGAAGACAAGGAAGCAATCTTTAAAAAACTCTATGAGTGCCTGCGGGTCGAAGGTCAGATGCTGGTGACAGATTATTTGGCGACCAAGCCTGAAACCGAATCCGAGGCGATCGGCAAATGGCTCGATAGTGAGCCCGAGCGGCCCTATCTTTGGTCGCTGGAGAAGACCCGTGCCCTGATCTCGGATCTCGGCTTTGAGGTCAGAATTACCGAAGATGTCACGCCGACGGTCCGCAAGCAGATCTTGACCGCGATCAGCTCTTTTACCGAGAGAATACAGCCGAAGAACAAGAAGGCGCCCGGCTGGGGCCCGGCGGTGATCGCCGAAATCGAAATGTGGGCCAATCGGATCAAGGTTCTGGAGAGCGGCGACGTTGCCGTATTCCGCATTTACGGCCGTAAATTCGACCCATCGTTGAAATAGCCGGCCTTTCGCGGCGTTGACAGCGGCGCTGAGCGCCCCTATTTTCCGCGCAGAATTGAAATCTCCGGCAGAAAGCCCGAACCATGAAAGTTCTCAACTCGCTGCGCGCGGCCAAGCGGCGCCATAAGGATTGTCGCATCGTTCGGCGCAAGGGCAGGGTTTACGTCATCAACAAGCGCAATCCGCGCTTCAAGGCGCGCCAAGGCTGAACGCGCCCTCCCGGCGGCCCGCCGCCCGGGCACTGCCCCTTTATCCCTGAATATTCCGGCTCGCCGGCGCGATAGCAGCGCCCGCGAATGTTTGCCCTATTGCCCGATGAACGGCGGAATTCGTACACTGGCGTAACTCTAGAGCCCATTCCAAGCGAACCGCCGCCATGAAAATGCCGCCGCCTGACGATGCCATTCTGAGCCGCCGCGACGCGATCTCCGAAGGCCTGAGAGAGATTGTCGGCGAGACTTATGTCATGGCCGATGCGGCCTCCCTCAAGGCTTATGAATCCGACGCCCTCAGCGCCTATCGGCAGACCCCCATGCTGGTCGCCCTGCCGGGCGATACGCAAGAAGTCGCGCGCATTCTCGCTTTTTGCCGGCGCGAGGGCGTGAAGGTGGTGCCGCGCGGCGCCGGCACCGGTCTTTCCGGCGGCGCGCTGCCGCTATCCGACGGCATCACCCTCGGCCTCGGCCGATTCAATCGCATCCTCGAGATCGACTACGCCAACCGCGCGGCGGTGGTGCAGCCCGGCGTCGCCAATCTCGCGATCAGCGAGGCGATGGATGCCGCCGGTTTCTATTATGCGCCGGATCCCTCGAGCCAAATTGCGTGCTCGATCGGCGGCAATGTGGCGGAGAATTCGGGCGGCGTGCACTGCCTGAAATACGGCGTCACCACCAACAATCTCTTGGGCGTCGAGATGGTGCTGATGGATGGCGAAATCATCCGCATCGGCGGCAAGCAGTTCGATAGCGACGGCTATGATCTCCTCGGCCTGATTACCGGCTCCGAAGGCATGCTCGGCGTGATTACCGAAGTGACCGTCCGCATCCTGCCCAAGCCGCCGGTGGCGCAGGCGCTTCTTCTCGGCTTTCCGAGCAATGACAGCGCCGGGCGCTGCGTCGCGCAAATCATCGCCGCCGGTATTATTCCCGCCGGGCTTGAGCTGATGGACGATCCACGCCACCGAGGAGTTTTGTCATGCCGGCTATCCGCTCGACGCCGAAGCCATATTGATTTGCGAGCTCGATGGGCCGGAGGTCGAGGTCGCCGAACTGGTGCGCCGCGTCGGCGACATCGCCCGGTCCTGCGAGGCAAGTTCCCTCAGAGTGAGCGAGAGCGAGGCGGAACGGCAGAAATTCTGGCTCGGGCGGAAATCGGCTTTCCCCGCCGCCGGGCGCCTCGCGCCGGATTATTACGTCATGGACGGCACCATTCCGCGCCACCGGCTGGCCGAAGTGCTCACCCGCATTTCCGAACTGTCGGAAGAATATAGTCTGCGCGTGGCCAACGTGTTTCACGCCGGCGACGGCAATCTCCATCCGCTGATCCTCTATGATTCCAATGTGCCGGGCGAGTTGGAGCGCACCGAGGAGATGGGCGGCAAAATCCTCAAGCTCTGTGTCGAGGTCGGCGGCGTGCTCACCGGCGAGCATGGCGTCGGTGTGGAAAAGCGCGACCTGATGGGCGAGATGTTCAACGAAATCGACCTCAAGCAGCAGCAGCGCGTCAAATGCGCCTTCGACGAAGGCCATCTGTTGAACCCGGGCAAGGTCTTTCCCACCCTTCACCGCTGCGCCGAGCTGGGCCGCATGCATGTCCATGGCGGCGAGCTGCCGTTTCCCGACCTGCCGCGCTTTTGATGGACCAGACGCTGAAACCAGGCACGGTCGACGAGTTGGTGCAGACCGTCGAATGGGCGGTGGCCGGCGTCCATCCGCTGGAGATTATCGGCAAGCGCGCGCTCGGCCGGCCGATGCAAACCGAACGCACCCTCGACCTTTCCGCCTTTTCCGGCATCACCGAATATCAGCCGGAGGAGCTGGTGCTGACCGCCGGCGCCGCCACGCCGCTCGCCGAGATCGAAGCGGCGCTCGCCGAGAAGGGCCAAATGCTCGCCTTCGAGCCCGCCGATTACGGCGCGCTCCTCGGTGGCACCGCCGGCGCAACGCTGGGCGGCGCGATTGCCTGCAATCTTTCCGGCCCGCGCCGCATCAAGGCCGGCGCGGCACGCGATCATCTGCTCGGCTTTCACGCCGTGAGCGGCCGGGCGGAGGCCTTCAAGTCGGGCGGCAAGGTGGTCAAGAACGTCACCGGCTACGATCTCTGCAAATTGCTCGCCGGCTCCTGGGGCACCCTGGCGGCGCTGCATGAGGTCTCGGTCAAGGTCATGCCGGCGGCGGAGAAAATTCGCACCGTTCTCGTCTTCGGCCTCGAGGCCGAGGCCGCCGTGGCGGCGCTGAACGACGCCCTGGCGAGCCCGCATGACGTCTCCGGAGCCGCCTATCTGCCGGCGGCGCTGGCGACGCGCTCGGGTGTATCCTACGTCATGGGTGCCGGCGCCTCCGTCGCCGCGCTCCGCATCGAAGGCATCGGCCCCTCCGCCGAGGCGCGCTGCGCGGCGCTCAGGACGATGTTCGCGCCGCTCGGCGAAATCGAAGAACTGCACGGCATGAATTCGCGCCAATTTTGGCGCGAGGTGCGCGATGCCGCGCCTTTCGCCGGGGATTCCCGGGCGCTCTGGCGCATCTCTCTGCCGCCCACCGCCGGCGCGCGCCTGGTCGCGCGCTTGCGCGAGACCCTCCACACCGAAGCTTATTTCGATTGGGCCGGCGGTCTGGTGTGGCTCGCCGTGGCGGCGGGAGAGGATGCCGGCGCGCCGGCGGTGCGCGATGCCGCCCGGGCCGAAGGCGGCCATGCGACCCTGTTGCGCGCGCCCGGCGATATCCGCGCGGCCGTTCCCGTCTTTCAGCCGCCGGCGCCGGCCATCGCCGAGCTTTCGGCGCGTCTCAAGGAAAGTTTTGACCCCAATGGCGTGCTCAATCCGGGCCGCATGTATGCCGGGGTTTGACCGCGGGGCGCACCATGCAGACTGAATTCGACATCACGCAACTGGCCAAGCCCGAGATCGCCGAAGCGGAACGGGTGCTAAGGTCCTGCGTCCATTGCGGTTTTTGCCTCGCCACCTGCCCGACCTATGTCCATCTCGGCGATGAGCGCGACAGCCCGCGCGGGCGCATCTACATGATCAAGGACATGCTGGAAAGCGGCCGTGCCGCCGATAGCGCCACCGTGCGCCATATCGACCGTTGCCTTTCCTGCCTCTCCTGCACGACCACCTGCCCCTCGGGCGTGGATTACATGCATCTTGTCGATCATGCCCGCGTCCATATCGCGCACAGCTACCGGCGCCCGCTGTTCGAGCGCCTGCTACGCCGCAAGCTGCTTTTTCTCCTGCCGCGCCCGGGCCTGTTTCGCGCGGCGGTGCTGGCGGCGCGCGGCCCGGCGATGCTCGGGCAGTTCCTGCCCGGCCGCCTCGGCGCCCTGATGCGCCTCGCTTTTCGCCCGGTCCACGCGCCGTCCTGGGTCGACAAGCCGCAGACCATCGCAGCCGTTGGCGCGTCGCGGCGGAAACGCGTCGCCCTCTTGACCGGCTGCGTGCAGAAGGCGCTGGCGCCGGAGATCAACGAAGCGACCGCGCGGGTGCTGGCGCGCCATGGCTGCGAGGTGGTGGTGGCCAAAGGAGCGGGATGCTGCGGCGCGCTCGCGCTGCATCACGGCGAGCGGGCGGCGGCGCAATCCGCCGCGCGCGGCAATATCGCCGCCTTCATGGCCGAGCATCGCCGCGCCCCGCTCGATGCGGTGATCGCCAACGCGTCGGGCTGCGGCACCATGGTGAAGGATTATGGCGCGCTCTTCCGTGAGGATAGCGCCATGGCGGCGGATGCCGGCGAGATCGCCGGCCTGGCCCGCGATGTCTCCGAAATTTTGGCGGATTTGGCGCCGCTTAAGGTGACCAAAACGCACAAGCTGCGCGTCGCCTATCACGGCGCCTGTTCCATGCAGCATGGCCAGAAACTGCACGAGGTCCCGAAGAAACTGCTGCAAGACGCCGGTTTTGAGATCTGCGAACCGGTGGATGGCCATCTCTGCTGCGGCTCCGCCGGCACCTACAATATCTTGCAACCCGATTTGGCCGGGCGCATGCTGGAACGGAAAGTCGATACCCTGGAACGTACGGAGCCGGATATCATCGCCACCGGCAATATCGGATGCATGGTTCAGATCGCCTCCGGCACACCTATTCCGGTCGTCCATACGGCCGAGCTGCTCGATTGGGCGACCGGCGGCCCGCTGCCGCCGGCGCTCGCCGGGCGCGCGCTCGGCGGATGAGCCGCGGCCTCGCCCTTGTCGGGCTGGTGCTGGCGCTAATGATGGGGCCCATGGCAATGGCAGGGCAGGACGATCCCCGGCTTAACGATCTCTTCGCCGAGCTGAAATCGGCGGAGACCATGGCCGATGTCGCCGGCATCGAGGCGCAGATCTGGCATCTCTGGAGCCTGACCGACGATCCGGCGGTGGACCGTATCCTCGCCGGCGGCACCGCGGCGATGAATCACCGGTCGTTCGATGCCGCGCTCGCCAGCTTCAACACGGTGATCGAGATGAAGCCCGAATTTGCCGAAGGCTGGAACAAGCGCGCCACGCTCTATTATCTGATGGGCGAATATGCCCGCTCGATTGCCGATGTGGAGCGCACTCTCGCCCTCGAGCCGCGCCATTTCGGCGCGCTTTCCGGATTAGGCCTGATCAACATGGCGCTGGAACGCCCGGCCGAGGCGCTCGACGCCTTCGAGCGGGCTCTTCAAGTGCATCCCCACATGCCGCACGCCAAGCGCATGATCAAACAGCTCCGCCCCATCGTGGATCGCTCCACGATATAACAAATAAATTTAGTCGCCGACCCAGGCGATTCTGAGCACGTTGGTCGCGCCTGGCGTGCCGAAGGGGACGCCGGCGGTGATGACGATGCGGTCGCCGAGGCGGGCGAATTCCTGCTCGCGCGCCGCGTTGCAGGCGATATCGACCATCTCCTGAAAATCCGTCGCGTCCACCGTATGCAGGCTGTGGACGCCCCATAGAATGGCGAGACGGCGCGCTGTGGCGTGCTCCGGGGTGAGCGCCAGGATCGGCACGGTGGGCCGTTCGCGCGCGGCGCGAAGCGCGGTCGAGCCGGAGGTGGTGTAGCTCACCACGGCGGCGGCGTGCACCGTCTCCGCCACCTGACGCGCGGCTGCGGTGATCGCGTCGGCCGGCGTCGCTTCCGGGTCGTAATGCTGGCTTTCGATGAACACGCGATAGGCCGGGTCGCGCTCGACCCGCTCGATGATACGGTTCATCATCGCCACAGATTCCACCGGATAATCGCCCGCCGCGGATTCCGCCGACAGCATCAGCGCGTCGGCGCCGTCATAGACCGCGGTGGCGACGTCGGAGGCCTCGGCGCGGGTCGGCGCCGCCGCCTGGATCATCGATTCGAGCATTTGCGTCGCGACCACCACCGGCTTGCCGGCGCGGCGTGCGGCACGCACGATATTCTTCTGCTCCGCCGGCACGTCCTCCGGCGCCAGCTCGACGCCGAGATCGCCGCGCGCCACCATGATGCCGTCGGAGAGATCGATGATTTCCGCCAGGCTGTCGAGCGCGGCGGGTTTTTCCAGCTTGGTCATGATCGCCGCGCGCCCGGCGATTAGCGTGCGCGCCCCGGCGACATCGTCGGGCCGCTGCACGAAGGAGAGCGCGATCCAATCGGCGCCCATATCGAGCGCGAAGCGGAGATCGCGCCGATCCTTGTCGGTGAGCGCGCCGAGTCCCAGCGGCACGCGCGGCAGATTGACGCCCTTATGGTCGGAGAGCTTGCCGCCGACCTGCACGATGGTGTCGGCATAATCCTCGCCATGCGACACCACCGCGAGGCGGATGCGCCCGTCATCGAGCAGGATTTCGGCGCCGTCCTCGAGGGCCGAGAAGATTTCCGGATGGGGCAGCGGCGCGCGGTTGGCATCGCCCAGCTCGGACGAAAGGTCGAGGCGGAAATCGCCGCCGGGCTTGAGAACCGCCTCGCCGGAGGCGAATTCGCCGACGCGCAGCTTCGGCCCCTGCAGGTCGGCCATCACCGCGATGGGCCGGCCGACCTCGCGCTCGATCTCGCGCACGATGTCGAAGCGGGCGCGGTGCTCTTCATGACTGCCATGGCTGAAATTGAAACGGAATACATCGACGCCGGCCGCGAACAGGGCATGAATACGCTCGGGCGATGAACTCGCGGGGCCCAGCGTGGCGACGATCTTTGCTCTGCGGTGTCGGCGCATATTTCTCAGCCTAGCAATTCGGCTTAACCGGAGCCAGCAGTGACGAGAATGGCACGAAAATCATTAACGTTGGTCAAAGTCGGACCGGACATCACCAGATCGCCGAGCGCCTGGAAATAGCCATAGGCGTCATTGTCCGCCAGACGCCGGGCGCCGTCCTCGCCGCACGCGGCGGCGCGGGCCAATGTGTCGGGCGCGACGAGCGCCCCTGCATTGTCCTCGGTGCCGTCGATACCGTCGGTGTCGCAGGCCATGGCCCAGATGTTCTTATCGCCGTCGAGCGCGAGGGCGAGCGCCAGGGCATATTCCGCATTGGGACCGCCGCGTCCCTTGCCGTCGACGGTCACGGTCGCCTCGCCGCCGGAGAGCAGCACCTTGCCGGGCGCGCAGTCCTTGGCGAGCGCTGCATGGTCGCGTGCCATGTCGCGCGCTTCGCCCTCCAGCGCATCGCCCAATATGCGCACCTGATAGCCGGCCTTCTCCGCCACCTTTCCGGCGGCGTCGAGCGAGGCCGCCGGCGCCGCGATGAGGCGGTATTCCGCTTTCGCCAATCGCTCGTCACCCGGCTTGGGGCTTTCAACCAGGCCCGCCGCCAAATGCTCGGCGACGGCAGCCGGTGGCTGGATCGCGTATTTGTCCAGCACCGCGCGCGCCTCGGCGAAGGTCGTCGGGTCGGGCACGGTGGGGCCGGAGGCGATCACCGCAGCATCGTCCCCCGGCACGTCGGAGATCGCCAAGGTGATTACCGGCGCTGGATGGCAGGCCGCGGCGAGGCGCCCGCCCTTGATCGCCGAGAGGTGTTTGCGCACGCAATTGATCTCGGAGATATCGGCGCCCGAGCGGAGGAGCGCCGTCGTCACCTGCTGCTTGTCGTCGAGGGTGAGGCCCTCGGCTGGCAGCGAGAGCAGCGCCGAGCCGCCGCCCGAGATGAGACAGAGCGCGAGATCCTCTTCGCCGAGACCGCCGGCCAGCTCCAGGATGCGCCGGGCGGCATGAGCGCCGGCCTGGTCCGGCACCGGATGCGAGGCTTCGACGACCTCGATGCGCTCGGTCCCGACCCGGTGGCCGTAACGCGTCACGACGAGGCCTTCGAGCGGCCCCTGCCAATTCTCCTCGACCGCCCGCGCCATGGCGCCGCCGGCCTTGCCCGCGCCGATCACGACCGTTCGCCCAACCGGCGGCGGCGGCAGATGCGGCGGCACGCAAAGGGCCGGCTGGGCCGCGTCCACGGCGGCGTCGAACATGGCGCGGAGAAGCTTGCGGGCGGGCTCCGTCATGATGGGGCAAATGGTTTCACGTGAAACTGTCCTTCTTCTCGCCATGCGGCGCTTCGCGGATGGCCAGCGCTGCCAGCAGTGCGACGAGCGACGATGCCGGCATAATGAGGTAGGCCATGCGGAACGCAAAGGGCGAATAGATACGAACGCCATCAGCGATCTCGCCCGTCCACAACAGGTCGAGCACAAAGCCCATGATCAACAATATCGCGGCGCTCATCAGCATGACCACGGTGTTGGAGATACCGGTCGCCGTGCCGACCGCGCGCGGCGGGCAACTATCGGCGATCAGAATGAAGCTCACCACGATGCCGCCGGCGGAAAGCCCGATCAGCAACATCAGGACGTAATGCACCGCTTCCGGCAGGCCGGGAAAGGCGACGAAGAGCGACCAGCCGAGGAGCCCCATCGCCGCCTGGATGATGGCGAATAGTTTGCGCCGGCGCAGCAGGCGGCCCGAGAGCCAGCCGGCCGAAAGCGAGCCGGCGGCCCAGCCGAGCAGGGCCAAGGTTGTGAAGATCGCCGCTTCGGCGCGCCCGTAGCCGAGCACCTGCATGTAATAGGCGATGCCCCAGACCGGAAAGGAGATCGCCGGCCCGGCGATCATCATGGCGAAGAGAGTGATAACCCAATATTGCTTGAGCCGCGCGACATCGCGCATGAGGCCGAAAAGCTCGCGCGAGGTGATGGCCGTGTCGGGCGCCTTGGCGGGTTTGCGGTGGCCGAGAAAGACCAGCGCGCCGAGCGGCAGCGCCGCCAGCGCCACCCAGAACATCACCGGCCGCCAGCCGCCGATTTCGATCAGCGCCGCGACCGGCGCCTGGCCCAGGGCGGCGCCGAACATACCGATCAGAATGGTCACCCCGCCCAACAGCGCGAAGCGCCTGGGATCGAACGAGGCATGGGCGATCTTGACGCAGCAGGCATAGAGTGCGGCGCCGCCAGCGCCGGTGATAAAGCGCCCGGCATTGGCCGCCTCGACGCTTGGCGCGTAAGTGAACAGGAGGCCGCCGGCGGTGCAAAGAAGCGCGCTCACGGCGATGATGCGCCCGGGGCCGTAACGGTCGAGCAAGAAGCCGCCGGGGATCTGGAAGATCGAATAGGCGTACCAATACATCGCCGAGATATTGCCGAGCATGGCGGCGCCGACGGCGAAATCGCGCATCAGGGCATCGACCATGCCGCCCGGCGCGACCCGGGTGAGATGGCCATAGCCGAACAACAGCGCGGCGGCGAGCCAGAACAGCCAGGGCGCGGCGACCGCCGCCGCCGGCTGGCGTTGCGTGTCAGGTTCCGGCGTCATTTCGTGGCCGCGCCGAAGCGTTGCGAGAGAGCGATGCCGACGAGCACGGCCGCGCAGCCCAGGCTCTGCGGCAGGGTAAGCGTCTCGCCGAGCACCAGCCAGCCAAAGAGGGCGGCGAGCACCGGCGTGGCGAGCAAGGCGACCGAAGCGAAGGAGGCGCTGAGATGGCGGAAGGCGACCGTGATCAGGCCCTGGCCGCCGCTATGAATGCCGAGCCCGATGGCGACCAGCGTGCCCCAGCCCATCAGCGTCACCGGGATCAGCCCGTCGTCCAGCACCAGGGCGGCAATCAGCAGGCCGACCAGGCTGAAGGCGCTGCTGACGGCCATGATCAGCCCGCTCGGCAGGCTGTCGCGGAGCTGTTTGATAACCAACAGATAGGCGCCGTAGAAAAACGCGGTCAACACGCCGAGCCCGTCGCCCAAGAGATTGCCGCTCGCGCCGAGGGTGCTTGCGCCCATGATCAGGGCGGTGCCGGCCATCGCGACCATCAGCCCCGCCATGAAGCCCCAGGTCAGACGTTCGCGAAACAGCAGCCAGGCGCCGATGGAGACGATCGGCGTCGAGAGGTGAGCGAGGAAGGTGGCGTTGGCGACGCCGCTCATGCGGATGGCGCTGTGCCAGGCCACCAGGTCGCCGGTGAAGAACAGGCCGGCCAGCGCCAGCAATGCCCAGTCGCGCTTTGTCAGCCTGCGCAGCCGCACCGGATCGCTGCGCTGTTCGAGCAGCATCCAGGCGGTGAGCGCCGGCATGGCGAACAGCATGCGGTAGACCGCCGTCGCGCTCGGCCCCACTTCGCTGACCTGGACCAGAACGGGCGAGAAGGAAATGACGAGGATTCCGGCGGCGAGCGCGGGCAAGCCGAAGCCGGCGGTTGGGGAGAAGCGCATGCGCTGTTATACGTATTCGCAGGCGGATACGACAAAGCTTTCCGCAACGCTAAAGTGGAGTTGGGACATGGACGACCAGACACGGATCGAATTGGAAGCCGCCGCCTTTCGCGGCCTGACGGAATATCTCCGCAAGCGCACCGATGTGCAGAATATCGACCTGATGAACCTCGCCGGCTTCTGCCGCAATTGCCTCTCCAAATGGTATTTGGCGGCGGCCAAGGAGCGCGGCGTCGAGGTCTCCTTCGACGAAGCCCGCGAAGTGGTCTACGGCATGACCTACGCGGAATGGAAAGAAAAATACCAGACCGAAACGACGCCGGAGAAGCTGGAAAAATTCAAAGCGGAATCCGACATTCACGCTTTTTAGTTAGCCCTCAAGCGCCGGGCGCGCGCCTCCGCGCGCTTGGCTTACCTCGTATTAACTCG
>CAZUVO010000060.1:12495-20199 GCA_964623955.1 uncultured Rhizobiaceae bacterium | reverse complement strand
CTTGGCGATGCCGAGCGGAATGGAGATGAGATAGGCCAAGAGCGTCGTCCACAGACCGAGCGAGATCGACACCGGCAGCTTGTCCATCACGAGTTGGATGACGCCGCGATCCTGGAAAAAGCTGTCGCCGAAATCGAGCTGCACATAATTCTCCAGCATCAGCAAAAACCGTTCTCCGATCGGTTTGTCGAAGCCGAATTGCTTTTCCAGTTTCTTGATCAAATCCGGATCGAGCCCGCGCGCGCCGCGATATTTGCTCGTGCTATCACCTTGCGCGGCGCCCGCGGCCTGGCCGAGCGCGCCGGTCTCGCCGGTTTGCGACCCGGAGACCCGGGCGGTGGCGTCCACCGCCGTGCCGCTCAGTTGCGCGATGACTTGCTCGATCGGGCCGCCCGGTGCGACCTGGATAATGAAAAAATTGATCACCACGATCCCAAACAGCGTCGGGATGATGAGCAGCAAGCGGCGGATGAGATAAGCGAACATCGGTTGCGCAACCCGCGTCGCAGAGCCTAGTTGTCCAAGCTCTGCTCACCGCGCTCCATGGCTTGCAGGCGAGCCGGATCGATCCACCAGGTGCTGGGAAAGCCATGATCGTATCGCGCCGTCACTTCAGGGCGGCCAAAAACGTCCCAATAGGCCAAACGATAGTAACGCAGATGCCAGAGCGGCACGACGTAATGGCCCCACAGCAGCACCCGGTCGAGGGCGCGCGTCGCGGCGATCAGCCCGTCCCGGTCCGGTGCGGCAATCACCGTCTCGATCAATTCGTCGACGACCGGGTCGCGGATGCCGATCCAATTGCGGCTGCCGGGCACGTCGGCGGCGGCGCTGCTCCAAAACAGGCGCTGCTCGTTGCCCGGCGACAGCGACTGGCCGAAGCCGCCCCACATCATATCGTAATCGAAATCCTGGACACGCTTCTGATATTGCGCGGGGTCCACCTGGCGGATGGTCATGTCGATGCCGAGCCGCTCCAAATTGCGCGCGAAGGCCTGGACGATGCGTTCGAAAGGACCGCCCGTTTGCAGCAGGAATTCGAACACGAACGGCGCCCCGGTTTCGCCGTGGACAAGCTTTCCATCCTTCACCGTCCAACCGGCATCGCGCAGCAATTTGTTGGCGGCACGCAAATTGCGGCGAATTTTACCCGAACCATCGGTTACCGGCGGCACGAATTCTTGCGTGAAAACTTCCTCCGGGACGCGCCCGCGATAGGGCTCGAGAAGCGCCAGTTCCGCTTCGTCCGGCAAGCCGGAGGAGGCCAGTTCGGAATTGGAGAAGTAGCTCCGGGTCCGGGTATAAGCGCCGAAAAAGAGATTCTTGTTGGTCCATTCATAGTCGAAGGCGAGCCCGAGCGCCTCGCGCACGCGGCGGTCGGTAAAGAGCGGCCGGCGCATATTGAACACGAACGCGCTGAGGCCGGTCGGCTCCTCATGCGGAATCTCGACTTTCTTGATGAGGCCCGCGTCGATGGCCGGCCCGCCATAGGACTTGGCCCAGACCTTCGCCGTCGATTCGGAGCGCCAATCGAACTCATGCGCCTTGAAGGCTTCCAGTGACACCGTGTCATCGCGGTAATAATCAATGCGCAGCGAATCGAAATTATGGCGCCCCAAATTGACCGGCAAATTGGCGCCCCAATAGTCTTCCACCCGCTTGTAGGAGATGGCGCGGCCAGGCTCCACCAGATCGACCTTATAGGGCCCGCTGCCGAGAATCGGCTCCAGCGTGGCTTTTTCGAAATCATGCGTTTCGAAATATTTCTTCGGCAGAATACTGAACTGGCCAAGAATAAGCGGCAACTCGCGGTTTTCACCCTCGGCAAAAGTGAATTTCACCCGCCGCCCGCCCAAATCCTCGACGCGGGCGACATTGGCGTAATACGCCGCATAGAAAGGCGTGCCCTTCTCGACCAGCGTCTCGAAGGAGAAGATCACGTCCGCCACGGTGATTTGCGTGCCGTCATGCCAGCGCGCTTCTTCACGCAGCGTAAAAATGACCCACGACCGGTCGGCGGGAAACTCCACATGGCCGGCGATGAGGCCGTATTGCGAGAACGCCTCGTCGCGCGACGATGTCATCAGGGAGTCAAAAGTCAGGCCGAGAAAACCGGCGGCGTTTCCCTTCAGGATAAAATTATTGAGGCTGTCGAACGTGCCGGTCACCGAGAGCCGCACAGCGCCGCCCTTGGGCGCGTCGGGATTGACGTAATCGAAATGGGTAAAATCGGCGCCGTATTTGGGCGTGCCATGCATCGCCGCGCCATGGCCCGACTGGCCGCCTTCCGCCGCAACCCGCGACGAAACGCCGAGCCACGCGCCGGCGAGGACGAAGGCCGCGCAGAACAGCGCGATGACGAACGAGAATTGCGCACGCCGCATGGCGTCAATTTACCGATTTCAGGTATTCGGTCAATTTTGCGTCCTTGGCGGGATCGAACCACCAGCTATCGATGCCGAGATCGTATGTCGGCATGATGGCCGGCCGGCTGAACTTGTTCCAATAGACCAGATGATGCTCCCCCTTGAACCATTGCGGCACGATGTAGTGCCCCCAGAGCAGCACCCGATCGAGCGCGCGCGTGGCTATTTTCATGCTTTCGCGGTCGGGTGCGGCGAGCACTTTGGCGATCAGGCTGTCGACCACCGGATCCTTTATTCCGGCCGAGTTCCAGGTACCCGGAAGATCCACCGAATTGGAGCCGAAATAGCTCCACAATCTTGAGTCCGGCGAAAGCGGCTGGGGGAGGCGCCGGGTGGTGATATCGAAATCATGCTCCTTCAATCTTCGTTCATATTGTGTCGGGTCGACAAGGCGCAGGTTCACCGCGATACCGAGGCGCTCCAGATTGCGCGCATAAGGCCCGAAAACGCGCTCGAAGGTCGGCGAGAAATACAGGATTTCGATGGTGAGCGCCTCGCCGGTCGCGGGGTCGATGCGCCTCTCGTCCTTGAGTTGCCAGCCCGCCGCCGCCAGCAGTTTGCTCGCCTGGCGCAGATTGCGGCGATTGCGCCCGGTGCCATCGGTTGCCGGCGGTTTGAATTCCTCGGTGAATATTTCCTCCGGCACGCTACCGCGATAGGCCTCCAACAGCGCCAGCTCGGCGCCCTCGGGCAGGCCGCGCGCCGCCAAGTCGGAATTCTCGAAAAAGCTCGCCATGCGGTCATAGAGGCCATAGAAAATATTCTTGTTGGTCCACTCGAAATCGAACGCATGGGAGAGCGCGAGGCGGACGCGCGGGTCCTTGAATTTGTCGAGCCGCGTGTTGATGAAGAATGCCTGCGCGCCGGACGGCGTATTGTCGGGCAGCACTTCCTTGATCATCGCGCCGGCGTCGATGGCGGGGAGATCATAGGCGGTCATCCAGGTTTTGGAGGTGAATTCCTCGTGAAAATCGAATTCGCCGGCTTTCAGCGCCTCGACCATGATGGTGCGGTCGCGGTAGTAATCCCACCGCATCTCTTCGAAATTATGGCGCCCGACATTGACCGGCAAATCCTTGGCCCAATAGTCGGCGACGCGGGCGAAGCTGATCGCGCGGCCCGGATTGACTTTGTCCACGCGATAGGGACCGCTGCCGAGCGGCGGCTCCAACGTCGTCTCGGCGAAATCGCGGGATTCGAAATGGGCCTTCGAGACGATGGGCAGACCGCCA
This sequence comes from uncultured Rhizobiaceae bacterium, assembly GCA_964623955.1. Lineage (GTDB taxonomy): Bacteria > Pseudomonadota > Alphaproteobacteria > UBA828 > UBA828 > PTKB01. Next base: position 16,541 of record CAZUVO010000060.1, on the reverse strand, counting down.
ATCAGAATCGGGAGCTTTCGGTTTTCAAGGTTGGCAAGGCGGTATTCGACTTCGCGCTCGGACAGTTTCACGACACCGGCAACGTCGGCGAAATTAATACTGAACCGAGGATGGCCTTTCTCCATCAGCGTCTCGAATGTGAAGACCACATCGTCCGCAGTGATCGGCGTGCCGTCGTGCCAGCGCGCCTTGGGGTTGAGCCGGAAGCGTACCCAGGAACCGTCCGCCGCCAGCTCGACCGATTCCGCCACCAGGCCGTAGGCCGATTCGGGCTCGTCCAGAGCGGAAGCCAGCAAGCTGTCGAAGGGCAGCGCCGAACCGGCCGCCCACACGCCTTTCAGGATGTACGGGTTGAGATTGTCGAACGTGCCCTGCGCCGCAAGTGAAAGGGTGCCGCCCTTGGGCGCGGATGCGTCGATATAATCGAAATGGGAAAAATCGGGTGGATATTTCAAATCGCCGAACAGCGCCAAGCCATGGCGCCAGCCGCCGCTCTCGGCCATAGCGGTCGACATAGCCGTCGGCGCGGCGATCAGCAGCATCACTCCCGTCATCAGGGCGGCAAGCCGGCGCATTCGCATCCCTCCTCGCAGTCTTCGCTCGGCGGGAGTGTAACGGATAGCAGGTAAAAATGGCATGATTGCGGCGCGACTGGACGCACCCCCACCGCCGACCCATACTTATAGGCATGGCGAGCTATCCGAATTCGGGCGGGCCGATCCGCCGCACTATCCCGCAAGGCGACAATTTGGAGCGCCTGGTGTGCGATGCCTGCGGCTATATCCATTATGACAATCCCAAGATCGTCGTCGGCGCCGTCGCCGTCTCGCGCGGGCGTATCCTGCTGTGCCGCCGGGCGATCGAGCCGCGCAAGGGCTATTGGACGATCCCGGCGGGCTATCTCGAATTGAACGAAAGCTCGGAGGAAGGGGCGCTCCGGGAGGCGCGCGAGGAAGCCAATGCGGAGCTTCGCCTGACCGGGCTGCTCGCGGTCTACAATGTTCCGCGCATCAGCCAGGTGCAACTGATCTACCGCGCGGAACTGGTGCGCGAAGACGTCTCCGCCGGGGAGGAAAGCCAGGAGGTCGGCCTGTTCACCGCCGAAGACATCCCGTGGCGGGATTTGGCCTTCCCCTCCGTGCGCTGGGCGCTCACCCAGTTCGCCGAAGTGAAGGACCGGGATAGTTTCGCGCCCTTCACCAACCCGGACGGCGAAACCGGCAACTTCGACCCCAAATCGACGACCGGGGTTTAGCTTTTTGTTTGACGCAAATGCGTCGTCGCGGGCGAAGCCGCCCGCTCGGGATTTGCGTTAGCTATCCAAATTCATCAGCGCACGGGCGAATTCGCGCGCCTCGAACGGGCGTAAATCCTCGACCGCCTCGCCGACGCCGAGTGCATAGACCGGCAGGCCGAAGCGCTGGGCGAGGGCCACCAGCACGCCGCCCTTGGCGGTGCCGTCGAGCTTGGTGACGATCAGGCCGTCGATATCGACCGCCTCGCGGAATATCTCGACCTGGGAATGGGCGTTCTGGCCGGTGGTCGCGTCGAGCACCAGCAGGCGAGTGTGCGGTGCGGCATCGTCAAGCTTCTTCACCACCCGGTCGATCTTTTGTAATTCGGCCATCAGATTGGCTTTGTTCTGCAGCCGGCCCGCCGTGTCGATCAGCAGCACGTCGATGCCTTCCTCGCGGGCACGCGCCAGGGCGTCATAGGCGAGGCCGGCCGGGTCGCCGCCGGTGCCGTCACGCGCCACCACCGGGCAGCCGGTGCGCTCGCCCCAGATCTTGAGCTGCTCCACCGCCGCGGCGCGGAAAGTATCGGCCGCCGCCAGCATCACCGTCAGGCCATCGGCGCGGAACTGGCTGGCGAGCTTGCCAACGGTGGTGGTCTTGCCCGTGCCGTTCACCCCGGCGACGAGCACGACGTGGGGCTTGGCGGAACGATCAATGGGAAATTCCTGCGCCACCGGCTCGAGAATGGCGGCGATCTCATCGGCCAAGGCGGTGCGAATCTCCTCCTCGCTCACTTCCTTGCCGAATCTTTCCTTGGCGATGGCCTCGGTCAGCTCCGCCGCCGTGGCCGCACCGAGATCGCCAAGGATAAGCAGCTCTTCGAGTTCTTCCAGCGCCTCCTCGTCGAGCCGGCCACGGGCGAAGATGCCGCCGATGCCGCTGCCGAGACTGGCCGAGGTACGGCTGAGCCCGGCCTTGAGCCGGCTCAGCCAGCCGCCGCGCTTTTCGCTCACGCCGCCGCCTCGGTAATCAGAACCTGACCCTCGCGGCGAACCGCATTTGCCGCCACCACTTCGCCCGTCGACGCACCGGCCAGACGCACCGGCGCATAATGCGCGCTGCGGCCGCTCTCCTCCTGCTCGACGAGAACGGATTGCGGTTTGCCCACCTGGCCATCGAGAAAGCGCATGACGGCACCCTCGCCTGCTTCGCGGAGACGCGCCGCCCGCTCGCGGACGAGGGCGCGCGGCAATCCGGGCATACGCGCCGCCGGCGTGCCCTCGCGCGATGAATAGGGAAAGACATGCAGCCAGGTGAGCCCGGCCTCCTCGACGATGCGCAAGGAATTTTCAAACATCGCGTCGCTTTCCGTCGGGAAACCGGCGATGAGATCGGCGCCGAGGGCGATGTCCGGGCGCAAAGAACGGAGTTCGGCAGCGAGGCGGAGGATATCCGCGCGGTTATGGCGCCGCTTCATGCGCTTCAGGATCAAATCGTCGCCGGCCTGCACGCTGAGATGAAGATGCGGCATGAGGCGCGGCTCGCCGGCGATCAGCGCCTTGAGATCGTTATCGATCACCGCCGGGTCGAGCGAGGAGAGGCGCAGACGCTTGAGCTCCGGCACCGCCGCCAGCAAACGCCGCACCGCCTGGCCGAGGCTCGGCCGGCCCGGCAGATCGCCGCCATAGGAGCTTAGATCCACCCCGGTCAGCACCAGCTCGCCATAACCGCGCTCGACCAGCATGCGCGCCTGGGCGGCGATGTCGCCGAGCGGCACGGAGCGGCTGTTGCCCCGGCCATAGGGGATAATGCAAAAAGTGCAGCGGTGGTCGCAGCCATTCTGCACCTGGACGAAGGCGCGCGCGCGTCCTTCGAAGCCGTTGATCAGATGCGGCGCGGTTTCGCGCACCGCCATGATGTCGTTGACCGCGATTTTGGCACCCTCGGCGGCGTGGTAGCTCGCCGCTTCGAGCTTTTCCGCATTGCCGATCACCCGGTCGACCTCCGGCATATCGGCATAGCGCGCGGGGTCGATCTGCGCCGCGCAGCCGGTGACGATGATGCGGGCTTGCGGATTCTCGCGCCGCGCCTGGCGCTCGGCCTCGGCGGTTACCGCGCAGGTGTTGAAGATCACCGTGTCTTCGAGGCCGGCGGCATCGGCATGGCCGCGCATGATCTCGGATTCGAAAGCGTTCAGCCGGCAGCCGAAGGTGACGATCTCGGGCGCGCTCATAGCAGCAGCCCCATGAAGCTGGTCGCCACCGGGCCGGTCATGCGCACATGATTGTTCTCCAGCCACTCGATCTCCAACTCGCCGCCATCCAGGGTCACCGTGGCGGCCCGCCCGGTCAGGCCGCGCCGCGACGCGGCGACCATGGCGGCGCAGGCGCCGGTGCCGCAGGCCCGGGTGATGCCGACGCCGCGCTCCCACACGCGGAAGCGGATGTCCGTCTCGCCGCGCACCTGGGCAACGCCGATATTTGCGCGCTCGGGAAAGAGCGCATCGGTCTCCAATTGCGGCCCGAGGGTGGCGATATCCACCGCCTCCGCGTCGTCGACGAAAAAGACCGCGTGCGGATTGCCCATATTCACCGCCACCGGTGCGCTGAGCGGCCCCAGCGTAAGATCGAGTTCGAGCGTATCCATCTCGCGGGCGAGGGGAATCTCCTCCCAACCGAGGCGCGCCTCGCCCATATCGACGGCGACCCGGCCTTGCTCCGCCGTCTCGGCGCGGATCAGCCCGGCGACGGTATCGATGGCGACCGCCTCCGCGCCGCCTTCCATCATCAAAAACGCCGCGACGCAGCGTAC
>CAZUVO010000060.1:1213-12485 GCA_964623955.1 uncultured Rhizobiaceae bacterium | reverse complement strand
TCGCCGCCATCGGCATTCCAGATGCGCATGAAGGCCGCCGCCTCGTCCGAACGCGGCGGGCAAATTTCGAGCAGCTGGTCGCAACCGACGCCCATGCGCCGCTCGGCGATCGCCCGCACCCGATCGGAATCGAGCGCCACATCGCCGCCGCGCGCATCGATCACGACAAAATCATTGCCCAGGCCATGCATCTTGATGAAAGAAATCTCGCTCATGAGCCGGGTTATAGGGCCGAGCGGGTCTCGCGGTCTATATATAATAGTGCCTGAGCGCCGCCGCGCGTCCCGCCGGTGGGCTTTGGCGGTACGGAATTCCGGCTGTAAGGAGGAACGCATGTCTTGGCTGAAAACATTGGCGATCGGTCTTTTGCTTTCGCTGCTGACCTCGGCGAGCGCGCTCGCGGCGGATGCCATCGCGGAAATGAAGGGTGCCGGCGGCGAAACTCTCGGCATGGTGACGCTCGTTGAGACGCCGCAGGGTGTGCTTCTCCTGGCCGATCTCAAGCATCTGCCGCCGGGCGGCCATGGCTTCCATATCCACGAGAAAGGCGCTTGTGCGCCCGACTTCAAGGCGGCCGGCGGGCATTACAATCCGGCCGGCAACGGCCATGGCATCGCCAATGCCGAGGGCAGTCATGGCGGCGATATGCCGAACCTCTACGCGGCGGCGGACGGCACGGTCAAAGCCGAAGTGCTGAACGCCAAAGTAACCCTCGGCGCCGGCGCGAACAGCCTATTCGACGGCGACGGCTCGGCCATCGTCATCCATGCCGCGCCCGACACCCACGGCGCCGACCCCGGCGCCGGCGCGCGCATCGCCTGCGGCGTAATCGCGAAATAGTCCGGGCCTTGACCCAAACCCAACGCCCGCCGGCCGGCTGACCGGTATCCGCATGACGTCCGCGCAACGTGCGAAAGCGGGCCGGAATTCGTTTTTATCCACCATACTTGCTACACTGCCGGTGATCGCGAGCGATCGTTCGGGGGTTCTCAGATCGAGGCGGATTGGCGGCGCCGCGCCGTAGTTATACGAGATGTCGGGCGCTGATTCCGGTGGGGTTGATGATGCTGCGTTTTGTTGCTGCGCTGGTGGTTGCCATCTTGGCATCCGGGCCTGTATTGGCCGCGGATAAGAGTTTGCGGCTGGCGGCGACGGAATATCCGCCTTTTTATGGCAAGGAACTCGAGAATCACGGCTTCATCACCGAGATCGTGACGGCGGCCTTCGAGCGGAGCGGCTACCGAATAGACGTCAAGTTCCTGCCGTGGAACCGGGCTCTTGAGAAGACGAAGGACGGCGCTTTCGACGGTCTCTTTACCGTGTGGCACCGCAAGGAACGCGAGCAATGGTTCCTCTATTCCGATCCGCTCCCGGCCAATGAGGTCGGTTTTTACAAGCGTGCGGAGGACGACATTCAATTCGCGGATTATGACGATTTGCGGCCTTACCAGATTGGCGTCGTCCTCGGATATGTCAATCCGCCCGGCTTCGACGAAGCAAACTTAAAAACCGTCACCGTTTTTGACGACGAGACGAATTTTCGTAAATTAGCGAAAGGCCGAATCGATCTGGTCCTGGCCGATCGGCTGTTGGGGCAAAACATCATCAATACGGTACTGGCCGATTCCGGCGTTGCGTTCGAATGGCTTACTCCGGCGCTCGCCATCGAGACGCAGCATGTGGTGTTTTCGAAGCAGATCGACGGCTACCGACAAAGAGCCGCGGATTTCAACGCCGGCCTCGCCGCCATCGAGGCCGACGGCACCCTCACCGCGATCATAAAGAAACACGGCTTCTCCGCCGACTAGACCAGCCCCAGGTGCGGCGCCACCGACCGCTTCAGGCGGCACCGTCTTTTAACGCCAGCAGGCTCAAGGCCGGCACCGGATTGGCGAACCCCTTGAGGTCGAGATCGCCTAGGGGTTCGACCTCTGCAATATCTTCAACATCGGCATAAATTCGCTGGGTGATGAGGATCTGACCGGCTTTCGCGGCGTCGCACAGGCGCGAAGTGAGATTCAGCACGGAGCCGATGGCGCCGTAGTGGAAACGGCCTTCGAAGCCGATCTGGCCAAGCGTCGCATAGCCCGCCGCGATGCCGACGCCGAGGCCGAGCTCGTAGCCCTGTTTGCGCCATCTTTCGATCAAGCCATCGGTTTCCCGGCGCATGTCGAGAGCCATGCGCACCGCCCGCGCCACGGGGTCGGGGCAGGGCAGCGGATCGTTGAAGATCGCCATCAGGCCGTCGCCGGCGAAATGCTCCAAGATCGCTTCGTAGCGGAAGATCAGCGGGCCCACCGCCTCGTGATATTCGCCGAGAACACGCATCACATCCTCATGCTCCGCGGCTTCCGCGAACGGCGTGAAGCCGCGCAGATCGCAAAACACCACGGTGATGTCGCGGCGGTGGCTTTTCATAAGCTCCTCCGAATCGGAGGAGGCGATGGCATCGGCGATCTGCGGCGAGAAGAAACGCTTCAACTGGCCGATACGATCGAGCTCGGCGACTTGCTCCGCGACCTTTTCTTGCAGGTTCTCGTTCCACTCGGCAAGTTGCGCCGCGTCGGATTTGATACGCTCGGCCTGCTCTTGGCTCAGGTCGTGCAGTTGCTTGATCCTCAGCATCGACTTGACGCGCGCGACCAACGCCTTTTGGTCGACCGGCTTGGTGACATATTCGTCGCCGCCTGCCTCCAGGCCGGCGACGACGTCTTCGGCATCCGACTTGGCGGTCACCAGGATGATCGGAATGAAGGGCAGCGACGGATCGCCCTTGAGCCGCTGGCAGACTTCGATGCCGTCCATCTTGGGCATCATGATATCGAGCAGGATGAGATCGGGCTGGCGCTCGACAGCGGCGGCAAGGCCTTCCTCGCCGTCGCGCGCGGTGATGATGTCATAGCCGAGTGCGGCGAGGCGGGTCTCGAAAATATCGAGATTGGTCGCATTGTCGTCGACAATCAGGATTTGCGGCGGGTTTCTCATGACATGCTTCCGAATCTCGGTTTAGCCGATGAATTCGCGAATTTTGCCGAGCAGAACGCGCGGGCTGACCGGCTTCGCGAAATAGGCGTCGCAGCCGGCCTCGGCGGCCCTCTCTTCCTCGCCGGCGAGGGCATGGGAGGTGACCGCGATGACCGGAACTTGGCGCAGCGTGGAATTTTCCTTGATCCGGCGCGTCGCCTCGTAGCCGTCCATCCCGGGCAGCATGACGTCCATCACAATCAGGTCCGGCGCGTGTGTTTCGGCCATCGTCACGCCCTCGATACCGGTGATCGCTTGAACCACCCGGTACCCGGCGCTGACCAGCATGTCGTTCACGAGCTGCATATTGTCTTCCTGATCCTCGACCACCAAGATCAGCTTGCTCATGCCGATTCTCCAGGCGATCCGCCGTCTTGCGCCGCGCGAATGGGCAGTGCAAACGAAAATGTCGAGCCCTCGCCGAGGGCCGATTCGATCCACAAACGCCCGCCATGCACTTCCACGATGCGCTTGGCGACCGCCAGGCCAAGGCCGGTGCCGGTTTGCGTCCGTGTGCTGGAGCTGTCGGCCTGATGAAATTCGTTCAGAATATCCGCCTGATCCTCCTCCGAAATACCGATGCCCGTGTCGGCGACGGCGACTTCGAATTCTTCATTCGATGCCGAAACGCTCACCGACACTTCGCCTGCATCTGTAAATTTGATGGCGTTACCGACGAGGTTCAAGAGAACCTGGGAAATGCGCCGCTCATCGCCGAGCCCGTTCGGCAGGCCGGGCGGCACGGTCGCGCTTAAGGACAGGTTCTTTTCCGCCGCCAGAGAGCCGACATCCGAAATGATCTCGTCGACGATGTTCTGCATCGAATAGTCGTCGATCGACAGCACCAGCTTGCCGGCATCGATCTTGGACAGGTCCAGCACGTCGTTGATCAACTCGAGCAGATGCCGGCCGTTATGGTCGACCCGCCCGATGACCTCCTGCACCTTGTCGGGCACGTCGCCGTAAATGCCGTCCTGAATCAGTTCGGTATAGCTGAGGATGGCGTTCATCGGCGTGCGGAGCTCGTGGCTCATATTGGCGAGAAACTGCGCCTTGGCCTGAGCCGCGTTCTCCGCCACTTCCTTGGCGGCCAGCAACTCCATCTCCCACCGCTTGCGCTCCGAAATGTCGGTGGCAATGGTGACGTAGCCGCCCTCGGGCGTCGGCGCGAGGTTAACCTGAAGCGTCCGCCCGCTGCTGACGATCGTTCGCTCATAGCTCGCGGCTTCGTCCTTGTGGTAGGTGGCGATCATCTGTTCCACGAGTTCGTCCTTGTTGCCGTGGCCGAAGTCGCCGCGCTTAGCCTGAAAACGCGTCTCTTCGATCGCTGGCCCGCCCACCCGGAGGAGGTCGTCGGGAAATTCGTGCAGCTCGCTATACTGCGCATTGAACAGCACAAAGTTCTGGTCCCGTCCGATGAGCGCCATACCGCCCGGCATATTGTCGAGCGCAAGCCGCAAATGGGCTTCTTTCTCCGCCAGTTCCCGTTCTGCCTGCCGGCGCACCGTGACGTCGGACGTGGCGCCGATCCAATGCTTGGTGCCCGCGGAGCGATCGCCATACATCTGCGCCTTGGTCTGGATGAAGCGCACGTCCCCGTCCGGACGGACGATCCGGTTTTCAACCACATAAGATTCGCCGGTCTCAAGCGCTTCCGTCCACGCATTTACGATCAAGTCACGGTCTTCTTCGTGGACGAGATTAATGTAAGATTCGAAATCAGGCGGGACCGCGTCTTCCGCAATCCCGTATATGCGGCAGAGCTGCGCGGACCACAGCGTTTTGGCCTGTTGATCCTCATCATAAATCACGACCCAGCTTCCGACATTGGCGATCTGCTGCGCTTCCGCGAGGCGCGCCTCGCTTTCTCTCAGCGCGTCCTCGGCTTTCTTGCGCTCGGAGATATCGGTGTAAGTGCCGACGACGCCGCCCTCGCCGGTGTGGGTTTCGTTGGTCCTGATCCAGCGGCCGTCCTGCAGTTGGGATTCGAAGGGCCCGGCCGGGTTGCGCCGGCGATCGAGTCGCTGCGCGATCCATGCGTCGGTCTCCGCGGAAAGGGTCAACAATGAGTTGCGCTCAATCGAGAGACGCAGAATATCCTCGAAGGGCCGGCCGGGCGTTAGCAGATCCGCATTGCCGCTGTAGAACTCCTTGAGTTTGCTGTTGCATAAGAGGATGCGGTCTTCCGCGTCGGTCAGCAGGAAGCCCTCGGAAATGCTCTCGATCGCGTCGATCACGATGCGCTGGGCGCGGTCGAGCTCGGCGGTGCGTTCCTCGACGCGGCGCTCAAGCGTGTCGCGTGCTTCTTCGAGTTCGCGCTGATAGGCCGCCCGGCTTTGCTGCATCTCGTTGAACGCCGAGACCACGGCGCCGATCTCGTCATTGCTGCGCCAATCGACATCCTGGCGTTCGCCGCCTTCGCGTATGTTGTTGATCGAGGCGAGCAGCCGCTCAAGCGGAATGCCGATGACGCGGCGGTTGCCGAGCAACGCGCTGAATATGACGGAAACGAGGAGAATGGCCGCCAATATGCCGGCGAGGAGCATGCGGTCTCCCGCCGCCGATTGCAGCCGCGCATCGGTCAAGGAGACCGCCAGGCGGCCGATAATTTCGGGTTCTTCGTCATAGAGGTAGACGATTTCCTTGGTGGCAAAGAATGGTCTTGTCTCGGCCTCTTCGATCGACCCGGTGGCGCCGACGAGCCGGTCGCGCTCGTCATAGACCGCGGCGCTCTCGACGTCGGGATCGGTGGCCAGGGCGGCGAGAAACAGATTGATTTGCGCGTGGCCGAGGTTCCACAGGGATTCGGCGACCACCGCGCTCTGAACGGCGACCAGTTCCTCAAGTTTGTCCTGCAGGGTGAGATTGGCGTCGCGCCGGGCGTTGGCCTCGAACAGTCCGAAAACCACGATCGTCGACAGCAACACCAACGGGACGACGAAGGCGAGGAATTTTGCTCGGATCGAGTTGAACGACAATATTCTCGATACGCTGACCATGTTCCCACCTCGCCGACTACCCATTCGCTATATGCTACATGATATCTGCACGAATTGCCGACGCGACAAGCCGCAAACCCAGGCCGGGCGTCCCGGCACGGTCCCCGCTCAGCTTGACTTGGCGCGGGTGCAGGCGTAGTTTCCGCCGCGTTCTAGGTTTGTTTGGGTTTCCGCCTCCGAGGAGGCACGTCAGTCCGCGAGTTTCGCGCGCTGGCGCGATTTGCGTTTTGCGATAAGGACCGCTTTTTGTTCGAATCTCTTTCCGGCCGCCTCAGTGCCGCCTTCGACAAGCTGACGCGCCACGGCGCGCTCTCCGAGAGTGACGTCTCGGCGGCGATGCGCGAGGTGCGCGTGGCGCTGTTGGAGGCCGATGTCGCGCTGCCGGTGGTCAAGGAGTTTATCGACGGCGCCAAGGAAGAAGCGATCGGCGCCGAGGTGCTGAAGAGCGTCACGCCCGGCCAGCAGGTCATCAAGATCGTCAACGATCATCTGGTGAAGATGCTGGGCGGCGCGGGCTCGGTCGACGTCAATCTCGCGGCCGAGCCGCCAGCCGCCATTTTGATGGTCGGCCTGCAGGGCTCGGGCAAGACGACGACCAGCGCCAAGCTCGCCAAACTACTGACGGAAAAAGATAAAAAGCGCGCTCTGCTGGCTTCGCTCGATACCAGCCGGCCGGCGGCGATGGAGCAGCTTGCGGTGCTCGGCAGCCAGGCCGAAATCGATACGCTGCCGATTGTCGAGGGAGAAACACCCGTCGCCATCACCAAGCGGGCGATGAAGATGGGCCGCCAGCAAGGCTACGATATCGTCATTCTCGATACCGCCGGCAGGCTGCATGTCGATGACGAGCTGATGGACGAGGCGGTCGCCGTGCGCAAGGCGGCCAAGCCGGTCGAAACCCTGCTGGTCGCCGATGCGCTGACCGGCCAGGACGCGGTCAATGTCGCGACCCAGTTCAAGGAGCGGGTCGATGTGACCGGCATTATCCTCACCCGGGTCGATGGCGACGGGCGCGGCGGCGCGGCGCTCAGCATGCGCGCGGTCACCGGCTGCCCGATCAAGCTGATCGGCGTCGGCGAAAAGCTCGACGCGCTCGAGCCGTTCCATCCGGAGCGCATTGCGTCCCGCATCCTCGGCATGGGCGATGTGGTCAGCCTGGTCGAAAAGGCGCAGGAGACGATCGACCAGGAAGAGGCCGAAAAGCTCGCCAAGAAGATCAAAAAGGGCGGCTTCGATCTCAACGATCTCTCTTCCCAGCTTGTGCAGATGCGCCGCATGGGCGGCATGGACGGGCTGATGAACCTGCTGCCCGGCGTCGGCAAGGTGAAGCGCCAGATGGCGGAAGCCAATGTCGACGAGAAATCGCTCGACCGCATGCAGGCGATCATCAGCTCGATGACCCCGGACGAACGCCGCCACCCGAAGCGCCTCAACGGCTCGCGCAAGCGGCGCATCGCCAGCGGCTCGGGCACCAGTATTCAGGACGTCAACCGCCTCCTTAAACAGTTCAAGCAGATGAACGTCATGATGAAACGGGTCGGCAAACTCGGCGAGAAAGGCCTTATGCGGGCCGGCATGCCGGGCATGATGCCGCCCAATTTGCCACCCCAGTAATTCCACCAAGAATTCAAATGTCGGACATTTAAGAGGAAACAAAACGGCATGGCCTTGAAAATTCGACTTTCCCGCGCGGGCGCGAAGAAACGCCCGTTCTATCGCATCGTCATCACCGATTCGCGCAACCCGCGCGACGGGCGCTTTATCGAACGGGTCGGCACCTATGACCCGATGCTGCCCAAGGATGCTCAGCGCGTGACGCTGAAGGAAGACCGCATCCGCCATTGGCTCGGCGTCGGCGCCAGGCCGTCGGATCGCGTCGCGCGCTTCCTCGGCCAGGCGGAGATCATCCCCATGCCGGCGCAGCGCAACAATCCGCAAAAGGCCAAGCCCAAGGCCAAGGCCCAGGCGCGCATGGAGGAAGAGCGCGAGAAGGCCGAGGCCGCCAAGGCGGCGCCGGAACCCGCCGAGGAAGCCCCCGCCGAGGAAGCTGCGGCGGAAGAGGCTCCGGCGGAGGAAGCTGCTGCCGAAGAGGCTCCGGCGGAGGAAGCTCCAGCCGAGGAAGCTCCGGCGGAGGAAGCTGCGGCGGAGGAAGCTCCAGCCGAAGAAGCGCCGGCGGAGGAAGCCGCGGCAGAAGAGGCGCCGGCGGAAGAGGAAGCGAGCGCGGAGGGCGGCGAGGATGCGCCCGCGGAAGAGGCCGAAAAAGACGCGAGCTAGGGCCCCCGGGCCGCTCAGCTCCCCGGCGGCGGAGAAGCCGCCGGAGGGGATGGTCTGTCTGGGTGCCATCATCGGCGCGCACGGTGTGCGCGGCGCGGTAAGAATTAAGAGTTTTGCCATGAATGCCAGCGATATCGCGGCCTATGGGCCGCTGCAGAGCGAAGACGGCGCGACACGGTTCGAATTGACCGTGCGCGGCACGTCGCGCGGCGCGGTGCTGGCGGAAATCGACGGCATCGACCGGCGCGAGGCGGCGGAAGAATTGCGCGGTACGCGGCTCTACATCGCGCGCGACTCATTGCCGCAAACGGATGACAATGAATTTTACCATGCCGACCTGATCGGCCTCCCCGCCCGCACGGCGGATGGCGCGGCCTATGGCGTGGTCTCGGGCATTTACGATTACGGCGCCGGCGATGTGATCGAGATCGAACGCGAGAATGACGGGTCGGTCATGTTCCCCTTCACGCGCGACAATGTGCCGGAGATCGACCTTCAGGCCGGCCTCTTGGTGATCGACCCGCCGGCGGAAACCGAAGCGCGCGACAATGGCGAGGCGGAAAACCGATGAGCGGCGGAGCGACACGAGCCATGCCGTGGCGCGCCACGGTGCTGACGCTTTACCCGGAGATGTTCCCGGGCCCGCTCGGCGGCGCGCTCGCCGGGCGCGGGCGCGAGCGTAATATCTGGTCGCTCGACTGCCTGAACATCCGCGATTTTGCGCAAGACAAGCACCGCTCGGTCGATGACGAACCCTATGGCGGCGGGCCCGGCATGGTGATGCGCCCCGATGTGCTCGCCGCCGCCATCGATGGCGCCGAAGCCGCCGGTGGCGTGCGGCCGATCATCTATCTCACGCCGCGCGGCACGCCACTCACCCAACACCGGGTGCGCGACATCGCGTCGGGCGAAGGCGTTACGCTGATCTGCGGGCGTTTCGAGGGCACCGACGAGCGCGTGCTGGAGAGCCGCAATATTGAACAGTTAAGCATCGGCGATTATGTGCTGTCCGGCGGGGAAATCGCCGCCTTGGCCGTGATCGACGCCTGCGTGCGGGTGCTGCCCGGCGTGGTCGGCGCCGCCGAATCGCTCGACGAGGAAAGTTTCGAACACGGCCTGCTGGAATACCCCCATTACACCCGTCCGCGCAGCTTCGAAGGCAAGGATGTGCCGGCGGTATTGCTGAGCGGCGATCATGAGCGTATACGCTCCTGGCGCCGCGCCCAGGCTGAAAAAATCACACGCGAACGGCGCGCCGACCTGTGGGCCGGCACCCAAGCCGCAAGCGCCAACACGAGGGCAAAATCATGAATATCATCGAGAAAATGAACCAGGAAAATGTCGCCAGGCTGACGGCTGAGAACGACGTACCGGAATTTGCCCCCGGCGATAACGTGCGCATCCATGTGAAAGTGGTGGAAGGCACGCGCGAGCGCATCCAAATGTTCGAGGGCGTGTGCATCGCGCGCAAAAACCGCGGCGTTAATTCCTCCTTCACGGTGCGCAAAATTTCGCACGGCGAAGGCGTCGAGCGCGTCTTCCCGCTCTACTCGCCGAAAATCGCCAAGATCGAGATCACCAAGCGCGGCGCGGTCAGGCGCGCGAAGCTCTATTATCTCCGCGGCCGGCGCGGCAAGTCGGCGCGCATCCGGGAGAAGCGGGACGAGCGTGGGCAACGCGCGGTAGCGGCGGATTCGCAACCCGAATCCGAAGCGGCAACAGACTGAATCCGTAATATCCGGGCACGGCCCGAGAGCGGCCGAGCGAAAGGAACTGCGTATGAGCACCGCGAAGACCCTGTTCGATAAAATCTGGGAGAGCCATGTCGTGGCGGAGAATGACGACGGCACGTCGCTTCTCTATATCGATATGCATCTGACCCATGAGGTCACCAGCTGGCCCGGTTTCGAAAGCATGCGGGTCAATAGCCGCCCGGTACACCGCCCCGACGCGGTGCTCGCGGTGCCGGATCATGTCATCCCGACGACCGGCCGGGGCGAGCGCATCGAGGACGATCAGGCGCGTATCCAGTTCGAAACCCTAGTGAAAAACTGCGAGGAATTCGGCGTGCCGCTGATCCCGCTGATGGACGCGCGCCAGGGCATCGTCCACATCATCGGCCCGGAACAGGGCGCGACCCAGCCCGGCATTACGCTCGTTTGCGGCGACAGCCACACCGCAACCCACGGCGCCTTCGGCTGCCTCGCCTTCGGCATCGGCTCGAGCGAAGTGGAGCATGTGCTCTCAACTCAGACTCTGGTGCAAAAGCGGCCCAAAAATATGCGCGTCGCCGTCAACGGCGACCTGCCGCTCGGCGTGACCGGCAAGGACATGATCCTCGCCATCATCGGCGCCATCGGCACCGCCGGCGGTACCGGCCATGTCATCGAATATGTCGGCTCGGCAATCCGCGCGCTTTCCATGGAAGGGCGCATGACGGTGTGCAACATGACCATCGAGGGCGGCGCCCGCGCCGGCCTGATTGCGCCGGACGAGACCACGTTCAATTACGTCAAGGGCCGCCCGCTGGCGCCGAGCGAAGATCATTGGGACGCGGCGCGCGCCTATTGGAATTCGCTTCCCTCAGACGAAGGCGCGGCCTACGACAAGGAGGTCACCCTCGACGCGGCGGCGATTGCGCCGCAGGTCACCTGGGGCACCAGCCCCGAGGATGTCGCGCCGATCGACGGCCGCGTGCCAGACCCGGCCGCGGCGGCGGACGAAAAACAGCAGGGCGCGATCCAAGCGGCGATCGAATATATGGGCCTCACAGCCAATCAGCCGATCAGCGATATCAAGGTCGACCGCGCCTTTATCGGCTCCTGCACCAATGGCCGCATCGAGGATATGCGCGCCGCCGCCAAGGTCGCCGAAGGGCGCAAGGTGGCGAGCGGCGTGAGCGCCATGGTGGTGCCGGGCTCAGGCCTCGTGAAGGCACAAGCCGAGGCCGAAGGGCTCGACAAGGTCCTCACCGC
>CAZUVO010000060.1:0-1203 GCA_964623955.1 uncultured Rhizobiaceae bacterium | reverse complement strand
TGTATCGCCATGAACGGCGATATTCTCAAGCCGGGCGAACGCTGCGCTTCGACCTCCAACCGCAATTTCAAGGGCCGCCAGGGGCGCGACAGCCGCACCCATCTGGTCAGCCCGGCGATGGCGGCGGCGGCGGCCATCGAGGGCCATTTCGTCGACGTGCGCGACTTGGCGTCCTAGGGACGGGAAAGGCGAAAGAGATGAAAAATTTTAAAACGATCGCCGGCGCTGCGGCGCCGCTCGACAATGTCGATACCGACCAGATCATCCCCAAGCAGTATTTGAGCGCCATTAGCCGCGCCGGCCTGGGCCAGGGCCTGTTCCACGATTTTCGCTACGATATGGACGATAACGAAAATCCCGAATTCGTCCTCAACCGCGAGCCCTACCGCGATGCCAAGATCCTCATCGCCGGCGAGAATTTCGGCTGCGGCTCGAGCCGCGAGCACGCGCCCTGGTCGCTTGACGATTTCGGCATCCGCTGCGTTATCGCGCCGAGCTTTGCCGATATTTTCTTTAACAATTGCGTCAAGAACGGCGTTCTCTTGATCGTCATGGACGAGGACAAGGTCCAGCAATTAATGGCGATGGCCGATAATCCGCAGACCTGCAGCATGACCGTCGATCTCGACACGCAGACCGTGACGCTCGCCGACGGCACGAGCGTGTCGTTCGATATCGAATCCTTCCGCAAGCACCGCCTGCTGGAAGGCCTCGACGATATCGGCATCACGCTGCAGCGGAAGGACGAGATCACCGCCTTCGAGGCGAAGCAAAAAGCGGCCATGCCGTGGCTCTACCGCCAATAATGGCGCGCGCGTAACCCCCAACCGGACGGAAAAATGACAACAAACAGAAAAGTGCTGATGCTGCCGGGCGATGGCATCGGCCCCGAAGTAATGCACGAAGTCTCGCGCATCATCGACTGGATGAACGACAAACGCGGCGCCGCCTTCGAGGTCCAGGAAGGCCTCTGCGGCGGCGCGGCCTATGACGCCCATGGCACCTCGCTGACCGACGAGACCCTGGCGGATGCCATGGCAACGGACGCGGTGCTGTTCGGCTCCGTCGGCGGGCCGAAATGGGACGATGTGCCGCGTGAGGAGCGCCCGGAAGCCGGGCTGCTGCGTCTGCGCAAGGAAATGGATCTGTTCGCCAACCTGCGCCCGGCGACCGTGTTCGATGCACTGGCCGATGCCTCGACCC
>CAZUVO010000059.1:7724-20346 GCA_964623955.1 uncultured Rhizobiaceae bacterium | reverse complement strand
ATTACGCCTTTCTCGGTTCGACCGCGCCGGAAGAAATGGAAGCTTCGACGCGCGAGCTTGCCGGCCATTTGAAAGCCGACGGCGTCAATACGGTTTTGCTCGTCCCCGTCTGACCCTTTTGCACGCGCGCCGTGGGCGGGCTTGCACATTATTTGGAAGAGGACGGGCTGGCGACGACGCAGATCAGCTTGGTTCGCCTGCACACGGAGAAGACCCGGCCGCCGCGTGCGCTGTGGGTGCCGTTCGAGCTAGGCCGCCCCTTCGGGCCGCCCAATGACGCAGCTTTTCAGCGCCGCGTCCTCCTCGCCGCTCTCGAGTTGCTGCAAGTGGAGAAAGGCCCGGTGCTCGCCGATTATCCGGAAGACGCGCCAAAGGCGACCGAGGAGGAGATGGAAGGCTGGGTCTGTCCGGTCAATTTCGGGCCTGCGGCGCCGGATGGCAACCAAGGCAGCCTGGAGCACAGATTCGTTAGCGAGATGAAAAGCCTGTGGCCCTGGTTCGACCTCGCGATGGAAAGCCGAGGTCGCTCGAATTTCGGCGTCAGCGGCTTGTCGCCGGATAAAGCGCGGGATGTGGTCCTTTCGTTTTTAAACGGCGAACCCACGGATTCTCCAGTCTCTGACGTTCCCGTGGGTGAAGGGTTACGCCTCGTGGTTGACGACCTCAAGGCCTTCTATGTCGATGCCGCCACGGCCCAGCCTGGCGAGGCTTCGGGAAGCGATATTCAGGATTGGTTCTGGCGCGAAACGGCGTTTGGCGAACTGCTTCACAAGCTACGAAAAAAACTGATGGCGCGCAGCGACGAAGGACTCGCATTTTCCGGCGAATGGCTTCTCGTTCCGTCCTCCCATTGGCTCGAAAACCTTTAAATCTGATGGATAAAATCCGATCTAAATCATATTGTTAAGCTGCGTCGTTGGAAAATTGTGAGAGTTCGCCATGCAGTGGATCAAAAGCTATGAGATGGAACATCCCGAGCTTTGCGATCGCCTGATCAACGGCTTTAAGACGGCCAAGGAATTGGGGTTCACCCACGCCGGAATCAGCGCCAAAGGCGTCGATCCGGAGTGGAAAGATTCCGAAGACGTCAGCCTCAACTGCCTGCCCATCGAAGTCTACACCGACGCCGTGCGCGTCTACCGCGAACATGTCATGGCGAGCATGCGGCTCTATATGAAGGAGTTTCCCGTTCTCGCGACCAGCGGCGCCAAGGTGGGATTCTTGGAGCCGCCGCAAATTCAGCATTACGATCCGGGTGGCGCTTTTTTCGGCGAACATTATGAATCGAGCGGCCTTGATATCTCCCACCGGGTGCTCGCCTTCATGACCAATCTGAATACCGTCAAGAAAGGCGGCGGTACGGAGTTCATCTATCAGGAATTTGTCAGCCCGGCGAAAAAAGGCGTGACCAACATCTGGCCGGCGGGATTCACCCACACCCACCGCGGCATCCCGGCGCCCAAGGAACATAAATACATCATCACCGGGTGGCTCAGTTACATCGGCTCCTAAAGCGGACGCCCGAGGCAATCAAAACGCGCTCGAGTTCCTCTATCGCCTTCTGCGAATCACCTTCCAACAGAGCATTGCTTTTCGCAGATTTCGGTGCGCCGGCGCCTTTCATCATCAGCTTGGCCCGATCGGCGGCGGAAACCGACGGACTGGTTCGAGCTGCGTAACTCCGCTTCGCTTTCGGCTTTGATAGGCGAATAATATGGGTTCGATTCGTGCTCGGGCCGAGTGGCATTTTCGATGTTTCGATATCCTCAAGCACAACAGTCTCAATAGGCCGTTTGCGAGCTTCCAGCATCGACGGCAGAGACGGCGTTCGCGCGATGTTTATGTCTTTTTCGATGGTCAACAGCACCGGCAAATCGCATTCGACGATCTCCCGGTCGCCCCGATCAAGGCGGCACTCTGCCATTGTCGCACCGTTACTTTCCGGACGAACAATTTTGACAATGCGCGAGACATGCGGGATCGCGAGATGCGCTGCAAGATATGGCCCGACCAATCCGGCATTGCTGTCAATCGCCTCCCGCCCACAGAGGATTAGATGAAAATCCATACGGCGCGCCTGTGCGGCCAGAATGAGCGATGTGGCCCATGAATCCAGCTCGCCATGTTTGTCGTAAAGAATATGGCTGGCCGCATCGGCGCCCATTGCGAGACCGCGCCTGAGGCCGGTCTCCGCCGAGGGGCCGCCGAGGGAAACGATGGAGATCTCGGTATCGGGCTTCTCATCCTTGATGCGGAGCGCCGCTTCCAGGGCCGCTTCATCGAACGGGTTCATCATGTCGACATAATCGCCCGGCCCGATATTAAGCTGCTTTGGGTCGGAGCCTGTCTGAGCACGCAAGAATCTGACGGTTTTGAGACAAACGATTATGTTCATGGGGAATCGCTGCTTGCCGACGGATCGACATGCGCCATGAATTTTGCAAGCAACGGATTTGCGTCGGCGACAATGCAGAGATCGGCCTCTTTCATGACCGGCGCGTCTCGGTCGCTATTGATCGCCACTTTGGTACCGGCCTGCTCCAATCCAACGGTGAAATATTCGGAGCCTGAGATGCCGCACATCAGAACCAATCTTGCCGTGAGTTTCTTACCGGTCTGACCGATCTGCCGCTCATGGGGCAAAACCCCGCTGTCGATAACGGGCCTTGAGCCGCCGAGAGAAGCGCCAATCAACTCCGCGAATTGTTCGAACAACGGAAAATTTTCCTTCCCGCCCATACCGTTTCCTACCGCAAGGACGATCTCCGCCTCTTCGAGATCGACTGTTTTGGGATCGGCCTTAATAAATCGCTTCACCCGGAGTTTGGGCAAATAATCTGGCAAGTCTGTATTGATGTCGTGCTGCACGGTGTTCTGCGGAAAGTTACTTATTTCGAAGTTCGGCAAGTAATCCGGATCAATGGTCGCCAAGCTCGGGCCACCATGGGGAGCTGTTCTTACCTCCTGCAATTTGCCGCCTTGTACCTGCCTGGCAAATTCGATCTCTCCCGCCGCGGCATCGATATTCGTACATTTGGTTATCAATGGAGCACCCCGCAATGCAGCGATGCGAGGCATGAAGTCTGCACTGCAAGACGAGTGAAGAGCCAGGAGCAGGCGTGGATTATTCTCACGCAATAGAGCGGTTAGAATTGCCGCAACGACCTCGGGCTGATACTCCGCAAATTTGTCCTTGTCCTGACAATAGAGGTGATCGACGCCGTGGCACCCCAGACTGTCCGCTAATCCCGCAATTGTGGGGCCAAGCAGAACGGCGGAGAGATTACCGCCCAATTGGTCGGCGAGGCGCCTGCCCTCCCGCATCAAACCTTCGGCAAAGGCCCCCAGAAAATTACCGTCGGCTTCGATCAGAACCCAAACATCGTTGATGCCGGACATGGATCGATGACGTTCAGATTTGCCGGCCTGCCATCGCGCCTTCATAGATGATATCGATGGGCTCGCGCGGCCAAACCGCGTCACCGATCAGGCGGAAGTCCTGGAGCGTGCCATCCGCCGCGATCTCATCAGCGAGCTGGCGAACCATATCTTGCCCCCAGGCGAACACCACCATGTCGATGCCGTCGAGCGTTTCACTCGTCCCTCGGCTTTGCACGTCGACCCAATTATCGCCGATGCGCTCGATATTGCTGTTGAGCCTGACTGAAATATTCTCGTCATCCTCGACACGCGGGAGGACGACCATCTGCTTGATGCCGCCGAGATCGGCGCCGAGCGCATCCGAGTCCTCAACGATGATGCACTGGCATCCATGCTCGGAGAGAAACTCAGCGGTAGCCAAACCAATTTTCTGGCCGCCAACGACGATGGCATTGTTGCCGATCTCAGTTTCGCCAAGCAGAACCTTTGCGTAATCCGTAACCAGCGGCATCTCGATACCCGGTATATAGGGCGGCACAAATGGCTCGGTGCCCGTCGCTAAGATCGTGACATCCGGCTGGGCCGCCTTGATGCCGTCGAGCGTCACCTCCTGCCCGAGGTGAACGTCAACACCCGCACTGTTGACGGCATGGATGCGGTAGCGCGCCGCCTGCCACCATTCTTCACGGTATTGGCCTTTCGACGCCCATCTGACCGCGCCGCCAAGTTCATCTTCCTTCTCAAAGAGACTGACATCATGACCGCGCAGCGCCGCGATGCGCGCCGTCTCCATGCCAGCCAGGCCGCCGCCGACCACGAGCACGGATTTCTTTTTCTCCGCTTGTTTCAGCGCCATCTCGCGTTCGCGCCCGGCCGAGGGGTTCACGGTGCAACGCACGCGCCGATCGCCAAACATCAAATCGATGCATTTGTTACAGGCCATGCACATATTGATGTCGTCAATTCGCCCTTCGCGCGATTTGACGAGGATTTCTGGATCGGCATGAAAAGCGCGCAGCATGTGGATATAGTCGGCCTCATTGCGCTCAAGTGCCTGTTCGGCCAGGCGCATATCATTGAGCCGCCCGGTGGCGATCACAGGGATATCCAGCACTTCTTTCATGCCGGCGGCATAGGGCAACAGGCCGCCCGGCGGAAAGTCCATGGTGTGAATAATCATTTGCGCCGATTCATAGATGCCGGAGCTGACATCGACATAATCGAGCCCCAACCCTTCAAGATGTTTGATGAAGGCCCTTGTGTCTTCAAGCGTAAGACCGCCCTCGACAAATTCATCGGCGGTGATGCGATAGCCAACGGGCGTATCCTCGCCCACTTCGTCACGGACAGCTTGATAAACCTCGGTGCCGAAGCGATAGCGGTTTTCCAAACTGCCGCCATATTCATCCGTCCGCTTGTTGCTGAACGGCGACAGGAAGGAGTTCAAGATGTAGCCATGGGCGCCGTGCAGCGTGATCATGTCATAGCCCGCCTCGCGGGCGCGCCGTGCTGCGGCGGCATATTTTTGCATGCAATCCACAATGTCCTCTGCGGTCATTTCGCGCGGCATGTAGCCGCCCGAAACCGCACATGGGATTGGCGACGGCGCAACCGGTTGGAATCCGGTCTTATAGGTGGCGGCGTTGCGGCCCGCATGCTGCAGCTCGGTCACCGCGATGGTGCCGAATTCATGCAAGGCATCCGTCAGTCTGCGATGGCTCGGGATGTTGCTATCGTCCCATAGACCGAGCTGATAGATATTGCCGCGGCCGACCGGATCGACGAAGGTCGATTCCATGGTGATCATGCCGACATCGTTCTTGGCCCGCTCCACCATATAGTCGATATAGAATTGCGTGACATTGCCGAGCCTGTCGCCCCATTGCTTTTCCATCGGGCCCATGGATGTGCGATTTTTGATTTTAAGATTCTTGATATAGCCCGGCTCCAACAGCTTGCTAAATTCGCCCATCTGAAATCTCCAGCTACCAAACGAAAAAGGCCCGCCAGTATTTGACGGGCCTTTTGTCCAAAACGTGTTGATTTACATCAAAGGCGCTGTTCGCCGACGCTACCGCCGCCGATGCGCGGCAGAAAATACACCTCGCTGTCCGGCTCGATGCGCTCCAGGAAGGGGTCCTGATATATCTGGCCGTCTATGGCGACGGCCATTTCGCGCTCCAACTCGGCCTTGATACCGGGAAAGCGCTCCTCCAGGGCGGCGATGAGCTTGCGCACATTCGCCGCCTCGATATCGAACTCCGTTTCACCCCCGGCATATTGATTGCCGAGGCCGGAGGTGAGGATGATCCTGGCCACCCTCACACGCCCTTGCCGACCGTTAGGAGCCGTTGTCGAGTGCCGCCAATACCTTGGGCGGCGACATCGGCAGTTCGGTCAGGCGTACGCCGGTGGCGCTTTGAATTGCGTTGGCCACAGCCGCCATCGGCGGGATGATCGGCACCTCGCCAACGCCGCGCACCCCATAGGGATGGTTGGGATTGGCCACCTCGACGATGACCGTATCGATCATCGGCAGATCGGAGGCAACGGGAATGCGGTAATCGAGGAAGCCGGGATTCTCGAGCTTGCCCTCATTGTTATAGATGTATTCCTCGTTGAGCGCCCAGCCGATGCCCTGCGCCGCGCCGCCCTGAATCTGGCCTTCCACATAAGCTTTGTGGATCGCCTTGCCACAATCCTGCACGGCGGTATAGCGCAGCACGGTAACCGCGCCGGTCTCCGGATCCACTTCAACGTCGCAAATATGGGTGCCGAACCCGGGCCCGGCGCCTTCGGCGTTGAGCGCCGTGTTGGCGGAAATCGGGCCGCCGGTTTTACCGGCCTGAGCCGCAATCTCCTGCAGCGACAGGGGCTCGAATTCGCCCGCATTGGCGCCGGCCGGCTTGCAGAAACCGTCTTCCCAAACAACCGCATCGACGCTGATATCCCAGATCTTGGCGGCGCGCTCGCGCAGCTCCTGGGCAATTTCCTTCGACGCCTCGATCACCGCCATACCGGTGGCAAAGGTGACGCGGCTGCCTCCGGTGAGGAAGGTGTAGCCGAGCGAAGCCGTGTCGGCGACGATCGGGCGCACATCTTCCACATCGATGCCGAGGGTTTCCGCCGCCATGATCGCCATCGAGGCGCGCGAGCCGCCGATATCCGGGCTGCCGGTAGCAAGTACCAGGGTGCCGTCTTCATTGACGTTGATGGAGGCACAGCTAGAACCACCGATATTGAACCAAAAGCCCGAGGCAATACCGCGCCCCTGATTGGGCCCGAGCGGTGCGGAATAATGCGGATGCGCCTTCGCCGCTTCGAGGGTTTCAACAAAGCCGATGGGGCCGAAGGTCGGGCCGTAGGCGGCGTGCGTGCCCTCCTTGGCGGCGTTTTTCTCTCGCAGCTCCAGCGGGTCAATGCCGAGCTTATTGGCGACCTCGTCAAGCACGGATTCGACCGCATGCTCGGAAATCGGCGCGCCTGGCGCGCGGTAGGCCGCAACCTTGGGACGGTTCACCACCACGTCATAGCCCTTTACCTTGACGTTCTCGATGTCATAGGGGGCGAAGGCGCACATGCAGCCGGGCTGAATCGGCGAGCCGGCGAAGGCGCCGGCCTGATATTTGAGCACCGCTTCGCCGGCGGTGATCTTGCCGTCCTTGGTGACACCGATCTTGATCCAGGAGGCCGCACCCGAGGTCGGACCGGACGCACGGAATACTTCCTCGCGGCTCATCACGGCGCGCACCGGCCGTCCCGCCTTGCGCGACAGCATCAGCGCCACCGGCTCGAGATAGACGGTCGTCTTACCGCCGAAGCCGCCGCCGATTTCCGACGCGGTCACGCGCAGATCGGCGATATCCATGCCGAGTAGCTTGGCGCAATAAGCGCGCACGACGAAATGTCCCTGGGTACAACACCAGAGCTCCGCCTGGCCGTCTTCGGTAAAGCTGGCGACGGCAGCATGGGGCTCGATATAGCCTTGATGCACTGGCGCGGTCTTGAAGCTGCGCTCGACGATGAGGTCGGCCGCGGCGAACCCGGCTTCGACGTCGCCGATGCCGAGGTCCACTTCCTTAAAGATGTTCGAAGGCTTGTCCGGTTTCGGCGTCACGCCGTCGGTGAACATGTCTTCATGCAGGACCGGCGCGTCCGGTTTCATCGCCTCCTCCACGTCGATGACATGGGGCAGCACTTCGTAATCCACTTCGATCAGGCCGAGTGCCTCATCGGCAATGGCGGCGGAGGTCGCCGCCACTGCGGCCACCGCATGGCCGTCATAGAGCACCTTGCCCTTGGCCATGATGTTGCGCTGCAGATCATGGAAATTGAGCATCAACTCACCGGCGGCCACCCATTCGGAAGGCAGCTCCGCGACGTCGGCGGAGGTGATCACCGCTTTCACGCCAGGTAATGCCTCGGCCTCCGACGTATCGATCGATTTGATGATGGCGTGGGCATGCGGGCTGCGTAAAACCTTGCCGACCAACATGCCGGGGAGCACAAGATCGGCGCCAAATTTCGCGCGGCCGGTCACTTTGTCGGCACCGTCGGGGCGAACCGGACTCGTGCCGACCCATTTCAAATCCTGTTTTTCACTTGCCATGGTCAGGCTCCTCTCATCTCGGCGGCGCAATCGAGTACCGCGCGTATAATCTTGTCATATCCAGTGCAGCGGCAAAGGTTGCCGGCCAACCAGTAGCGCACTTCGGTTTCCGTGGGGTCCGGATTTTTATCCAACAGCGCCTTGGCGGCGACCAAAACACCCGGTGTGCAAATGCCGCATTGCAAGGCCGCGTGCTCAAGAAATTTCTGCTGCAGCGGATGGAATGTATCGCCATCGGCCATGCCTTCGATCGTCTCAATTTCATGGCCCTCGACTTCGGCGCCAAGCACCAGGCAGGCGCAAACCAGACGGCCATCGAGGGTTACGCTGCAAGCGCCGCAATCGCCCGTGGCACAACCTTCCTTGCTGCCCGTCAAGCGCAATTCATCGCGCAGAACGTCGAGCACCGTTTGCTGCGGCTCGCACAGAAACTCCGTGGGTTCGCCATTAATTGTGGTGGTTACGTGTACTTTAGCCATGGTTCAGCCCTCCGCGCGCTGGCGAGCGATGCCGGCGGCGCGGCGCGCTAAAACGCCGGCCACTTTGGTGCGATATTCTACGGTGCCGCGTTTATCGTCGATCGGGCGACAGGCGGCGCTTGCCGCAGCGGCGAGCTTTTCCATTGCCGCATCGTCGAGCGTGCCGCCGATCAGCGCCTTGGCACCATCCTCGACCACCAGCTGGGTCGCCGCCACAGCGCCCAGCGCGACGCGGGCGGCGGTGCAAACACCCGAATCGTCGAGCGTCAGGCTGACGCCGGCGCCGACTACGGCGATGTCCATCTCGGTGCGCGGTATGAAGCGCAAATAAGCGTCACCGGAGCGCGCCGGCCGTGCCGGAAACAGAAAATCGACAACCATCTCGCCGGTCGCTAGGGATGTCTGGCCGGGGCCAGTGACGATTTCTTCCACCTTGGCCTCGCGCTGTCCATTCGGCCCGGCGATGGTGCAAACCGCATCCGCCGCAATCATCGCCGGCACCGCATCAGCGGCCGGCGACGCGTTGCATAAATTTCCACCCATGGAAGCCCGCCCCTGAATCTGGGTCGAGCCGATTAGCTCAAGCGCTTCGACCACCCCGGGCCAGGCGTTCTTCATGCCCTCATGTTCGCCGAGCACCGCGCCCGCAACACAGGAACCAACCCTATAACTACCATTTTCTTCTTTGATAACAGTAGTTTCAGGGATGTTCTTTACATCGATTATATGTGACGGCTTGATCATTCCCGTGCGCAATTGCACCAGTAGATCGGTGCCGCCCGCGAGCACTTTCGCATCGCCGCCGGCTGCCGCCAGTAGTTTCACCGCCTCGTCTACCGAGTTTGGTGATTCATATGTGAGGGCGTTCATTTCAGTCCTTCGAGGTCATGAATTTGGTTCAATGGTTGGCTGCGGGGAGCATTTGAGACTTCGCGATCCCGGCCCCCTGGAACCCGCGCGGAGGCCAACATACGCCGATATGCACCCCTGTCTCAAGCGTCGAAAACAGTCCCCTTCCCTAGCCCGCGGAGGCAGCCAAGACGGCGTCGGAAACGAAGGGGTTGTTCTCACGCTCGGCGGCAAAATTCGACATCGGGCCGTGCCCCGGCACGAATGCCGTCTCGCCACCGAGCGGCCACAGATTTGTCGTGATCGAATTGATCAAATCGGCATGATTGCCGCGCGGAAAATCCGTCCGTCCGATGGAGCCCTGGAACAGCACGTCGCCGACGATGGCCAGTTGCGCCGCCACATGATGAAACACCACATGGCCCGGCGTGTGGCCGGGGCAGTGCAGCACCGCCATCGTCACATTGCCGAAGGAGACATTGTCGCCCTGGTCGAGCCATCGCGTCGGCTCGAACGGTCTGGCACCGGCAACGCCCCACTGCTCGCCCTGTTCGGTCATCATATCGATCCAGAATGAATCGTCCGGATGCGGGCCTTCAATGGGAATGCCGAGCCGCTCGGCCAGCTCGGCGGCATTGCCGGAATGATCGATATGACCGTGGGTGACGAGGATCTTCTCGATCTCGACATTGTGCTGGCCGGCGGCATCCAAGATGCGATCGAGGTCGCCGCCCGGATCGACCACGGCGCCTTTCATGGTCTCCGGGCACCAGAGCACCGAACAATTTTGCTGAAATCCGGTCACCGGGACGATGACCGCCTGTATGGCCGGAGCGTCGTTCACCCGTTGGCGGCCGAGGTCAGCGGGACTTCATCGTCATAAATTTCGTCGGGCAGCGGCAAGCCGCCAAGTTCGGCATCGCCGAGAGGCCCTTCCGGCTCAATTCCCGCATCGCTCACCACGGTCATGAGTTGGCGGCAATGCTGCGCCGCATGCCACGCTGTGCGCTCCATCACGCCTTGACTGGGCTGCTCGCCGTAATAGGTGCTCACCGTGGCGGGAATATCGCCCGCGCGCCACCAGGCGGCAAAATCCTCGCGCACCTCCCGGCCATAGGCGAGGACTTTATCGACCGAGTCCATTTCGGGCGGAGGCATGCGCTCGAAATGCTCGAAGGTGATTTCGCCGCCCCTCGCCGCATCCAGAAACGCCGTCGGAATGACGAAGATGTGGAAGGTGAGATCGAGGCAATTGCGGTCCCGCCCCGGCAGATTAACGCGCAATATGTCCGCCGGGATCTGCGTGACATAACGCGACGCCGCCGCGAGAATAAGATCGATCTTTTCGTTCAACTCTGCAGGCGACAATTGTTCGCGGTTCAGCTTCACACCGACGAATTCGGCCAAATCCCGGATTTCCTGGGCAAAGGCAAATTCGTCGCCACGGGTGATAACCGGAATGGACATGGCTCCAAGCCGCGCCAGATCAGCCATCGCAGCTTCATCTTCGCGCACATTGATCGACTGATACGGAATCCCCTGCTCTTTGAGGAATTCCTTCGCACGCAAACATGACGTGCAGCCCGGCTGCCAGTAAACCTTATATCCATCCACCATCATGCGGCTCCGCTGATTAGCCCGAGTATCAAATTAGGTCACCGAATCCATCGGGTCAAACCGCCGCCAGGGGCTCAATCCACCAATTTCCATTCGCCCTGGGGCTTGATGCCTTTCGCTTGCGGGATGACCTCCTCGCCGAAGCGCTGAATTTGCTCATGCTGCTCCGCGAGGCTGCCGGACGGGCACATCATCATGCAGACAATCATCGAGAAGCCCGCATCGGCCATCGATTGCAGGTCTTCGAGGATTTGTTCGGCGGTGCCGGTACAGGTCGGGCGCGGCGATGCCTGGGACTGCGGATCGTCGGCATTGGTGAGACGCGCCGAAGCTGCGGCCAGCATCATGAATTGGCTCGTGTCGCGGCCAAGCTTATCGGCCTCACTGCGTATCAGGTCCTGTAAAGGTCCGAAGCGGGCGGTATCGACATGGGTATCCAAGAAAAGCGGATAGAGGCCATCGCAATGACGGATGGCGCGGCGCGCGCCGGCCGGCGTGTTGCCGCCGAAGACGATCGGCGGGTGCGGCTTCTGCACCGGTTTGGGATCCATCGATATGTCATCGAATTTGTAGAATTTGCCGTCGAATTCGACACTTTCTTCCGTCCAGGAGCGTTTGTAAATTTGCAGGCATTCTTCGGTCTGCGCATTGCGCACATCATAATCCTGCCCGCAGGCGGCGAATTCCTCATTCATCCAGCCGGAGCCGACGCCGAGCATCAGGCGGCCCTGGGAGAGAAGGTCGACGGTGGCAAATTGGCGCGCGTCCGAAAGCGGATGGCGGTAAGGTGCGATCAAGACCGACGTGCCAAGCTTGATACGCCCGGTACAGGCCGCGACGGCGCCCATCACCACCGCCATATCGAGCATATTGTGATGCGGCTGATAGGCGCGTTTGCCGGAGACATTGGCGGTATGCGCGCTTCCGGATTGGATCGGCATGCACACATGATCGGGATACCACAGCGAATGAAAGCCGTTTTGCTCGGCCAATTGCGCGGTGCGCACGGGACGCATTTCCTCGAACGGCGTGTTGGCGAGAAACATGTCCGTCTCGTCGCGAAATCCCTGGCCATGCGTGTTGGCGTAAATACCGATTTCCATCGTTGAAACCTCTCAACTCGAATTAACAACACTGCGGTGAATTATCTTACGGATTGGCGCCGACTGAGGTAGACTTTCTTCCTCCCCGACACGGACCGAGAGAGCATGGAGGCTGAACATGGCTATTCCGGTGTTAGATTTGGGACACGACCCGATAATGCGCGGGCGCACGCATGGGCAGGAACTGCGCGACGATATTCGCCACAATATCGCGGTCTATCTCGCGCGCTTCGAAATGCTCGGCTTCAACGCCGACACGGTACTGGGCGAAGCGGAGAAGTGGATTGCGCCGCTCGATAAATATGACGGTGAGTTTACCGCCGAGATGCGCGGCGTCGCCGAGGGCTCCGAATGCAGCCTGAACGAAATCGCCATGCTCAATGTGCGCTACGAAATGATCATCGACATGTTCAAGCGCCACGGCCTGGAGGCGGCGGCGGGTGCGACGGACGGCTGCACCGGCTTTGCCATCATGCCGGAAAAAAGCAAATCCGGAGATACGCTGATCGGCCAGAATTGGGATTGGATCCCCGGCGTGAAGACCATGGTCGCGCGCGTCTCGCGCGACGAGAAGACAGACTTCG
>CAZUVO010000059.1:0-7714 GCA_964623955.1 uncultured Rhizobiaceae bacterium | reverse complement strand
AAACCGGCACCGTCGGCGGCATGCAAGGCGTCAACGAAGCCGGCATCGGCGTTGTCATCAATGCGCTGATGTCGACCGAAGACGGCAGCCACCGCTATGAGCGGCCGTTCCGCATGCGGGTGCGTGATGTAATGAACGCGCGAAACATGCATGACGCGCTCTTGGGCCTCTGCGCCACCAACCGCACCGTTTCAATGAACTTTATCGTCGGCCATGAAGACGGCGAGGCGATGGATGTGGAGGCAGGACCGGAGCGCGCCGGATTCATGTATCCGGAAGACAGTGTCCTCACCCATTCCAACCATTTCTGTGCGCTCGACATCGATTCCGAAGTGGAGAAGGTGTGGCCCAACACCATGTACCGCAACAAGCGGCTGGAGAAGCTCATCCGCCAAGGCCAGGAGATGGACGTGCAGTCGATCCATGGCTGCATGTCGGACCATTTCGCCCATCCCCATTCGATCTGCGCCCATGTCGATGAGAATGAGGAGGAGACCATGCATTTGGAGACGCGCAACTCCATCATCATCGAATTGAAGGCGCGCAAGATGTGGGTCACGGACGGCCAGCCGTGCGAGAACGACTATCAGGAAGTAACGCTCAGCGCCTAGAGGTGACTTGGAAAACGGGCAACAGGAGTAAAGCCAGCCGGGACTGAATCACTGCGGCGCGAAGGCGCAGAGGGTTAGCGCTCCAGCACGGCGCGGACCTCGCCGACTTGGGTGCCGCGCCAGTTTGCTAAAGTAGCAACAAAGTAGCAAAGGAGGCGCGATTTTTCCTCCTTTCCGAACAACCCCAGATGGCACAGCAGCGAGGCGATGGCGCAGTCCGCCGCGCGCGTCGCGCCGTCGCGCACCTTGAGGGCCAGCCCCAACCCGAGGGAAAAGAGCGGCGCGAAGAACACCCCCTCGGCGCCGAATTTAACGAAGCCCTGGCCGCCGAGCGCGGCGATGATGTCCGTGCACGCCCGCCCGTCGCCGGCGATCATGAAAGGCTCGGCCAGGATCGCGGCGCGCACCCGCGCGATCGCCGCCCGGCGCTCCGCCGGCTGCGCGGCCGGATCGGCGATATTGGCCGCCCCCCTGGCGAGCGCCTGCAGCGGCAGGCCGATGGTCGGGATCGAGCAGCCGTCGATCGCCCAGGGCGCGCGCGAAATATCCCAGCCGGTCATCTCCCGGATCGCCGCGCTCACCCGCCGCTGCGCCGGATGGTCGCGCGCGATATAGCCCGCCGTCTCCTCGCCGAGGGTCTTGGCGGTGACGAGAAACGCCGAATGCTTGCCCGAACACATATTAAAGACCGCCAGCTCCCCCTCCCCCCGCCGGATACATGCCTCCGCCGTCGGCTTGTGATAGGGCAGATGCCCACCGCATTCGAGATCGCCCTCGCCAAGCCCACAGCGCCCAAGCCAGCCGCGCACCGCCGCAACATGCGCCGCTTGCGCATTGTGCGACGCACAGGCCAAGGCAATCTCCACATCGCTCGCGCCCACCGCATCCGCCGCGCCGGTCTCGAAAAACGGCAAGACCTGAATCGATTTCACCGCCGAGCGCGGAAACACAATCCGCTCGACATCGCCCCACCCCTCGACCAGCTTGCCCTTTGCATCGACCAACGCCGCATCGACCAGATGCGAACTTTCCACCGCCGTCCCGCGGCTGCATTCGATGAGAAGAGGCTCGTGATGGTTGGCGCCCATGTGGGTGAGATTAGTCCAAACCTTGCTGCGAGTCTCAGTCTGCCGCCTCTTTCACCCCCCTCCCAGCCGCCTGCAGCAACCGCCAGATCATGTTCGGCCTCAGCGGCAGTTCGGTGATCTCAATGCCGAACGGCGCCAGCGCGTCGCACACCGCATTGCTCACCGCGCCGGGCACCGGGCCGGGGATGCCTTCGCCGAGGCCGCGTTGGCCCAAGGGGGTGTGCGGGCATTTGGTGGTGGAGTGGGTGACTTCGATGTTGGGCATGTCGGCGGCGGTCGCCAGCTTGTAGTTTTCGAAATCGGCGGTGAGGCATTGGCCGTTTTCGTCATAGACGATTTGCTCGAACATCGCGTTGGAGAGGCCCTGCACCACGCCGCCCTGGACCTGGCCCTCGACGATCTGCGGATTGATCAGGGTGCCGAGATCCTCGCAAGTGACATAGCGCAGGATTTCGAACTGGCCGGTCTCGGGCGAGACCTCGACGAAGGCGGCGTGGATGGAGAAGCACATCATGCGCGTCGGCGCCTCGAAATAGGCGGTGTGCTCGAGGCCGCCCTCGACGCCCGCCGGCAGATCGACCGGCGCCATGATGATGCGCTCGGCCATTTCGCCGAAGGTCTTGCGGATGTTGGAATCGCGGCCATAGATGATCTCGCCGCCGGTAAACTCGAAATCCTCCGGGCCGGCGTCGAGCTCGAGATCATGCGCCATGATCACGGCCATCTTGTCCTTCAGCACGCGGCAGGCGGTGGAGACGCCGCTCATGATGTAGGAGCCGGTGCGCGCACCTATGGTGCCGGAGCCGAAGGGCGTGGTTTCGGTATCGCCCTCGCGCACGATGATGTCGTCCGGGTGGATGCCGAATTCATGCGCCGCGACCTGGGAGATGGTGGTCTCATGGCCCTGGCCTTGCGCCGCGTCGCCGAACGAGACCAGCGCCTTGCCGCGCGGGTCGAGGCGCACCGAGGCGGCGCCGTAGCCCGGC
Organism: uncultured Rhizobiaceae bacterium; assembly: GCA_964623955.1. Taxonomy (GTDB): domain Bacteria; phylum Pseudomonadota; class Alphaproteobacteria; order UBA828; family UBA828; genus PTKB01. Next base: position 5,029 of record CAZUVO010000059.1, on the reverse strand, counting down.
TGGTTCTCCATCGGCACGAGGATTTCCGACGCCATGCCGGAGCATTCCACGCCGGTGCCGAAGCCGAGGCCGATATAGCGGCCCTCGCCAAGCGCCGCTTTTTGCTCGGCGCGGAACTTGGGCACGTCGAGATGCTCGGCCAGCGTGTCCCACACTTTGAGATAATCGCCGCTGTCGTAATAGGCGCCGGTGCAGGTGGTGTGCGGCAATTCGGCGATGATGTTCTTGCGCCTGACCTCGCCGGCATCGAGGCCGAGCTTGCGCGCCATCATGTCGACGGCGCGCTCGATGGCGAAGCGCGTCGGATAGGAGCCGAAGGAGCGCGCCGGACTGAGCGCCGATTTGTTGGTCACCGCGACGCGCAGGCGGATATCGCAATCCGGCAAATCATAGGAATTGGTAAAGAGAATGCCGCCGAGCCAGGACATGAGATAGCCCCAATAGACGCCCTCGCAACCATCGCCGCAGTCGCACAAGCCGTCGGTGCGCAGCGCAAGGAACTTGCCGTCCTTGTCGGCGGCGAGCTCGACCGAGTGGATCTGGTCGCGCTCATGGCTCGCGCGCCAGATGGCACACCAGAATCGGCTCGCGGTAGAACGGCGCCTTGACGCCGAAGCCGCCGCCCTGGTCGCGCGGCGCAACGATGCGCACTTTCTCGGTCGGGATGTCGAGGATATCGGCGAGCGCCAGGCGGTCGATATGCGGCCGCTGGGTGGTGATGCGGGCGAGGAGGCCGTCGCCTTCGTCCCATTTGGCGAGCGCGCCGCGCGGCTCCATCGGCGTCACGCCGCAGCGATGCACGCGGAAGGTCTCCTTCACCACCGCATGGGCGTTGCGGATGATCTCGTCGACTTTTTTAGCATTTTCCGCCTGGCCCTCGGGGGTGTCGCCGCCGGTGAAGGTGTTGGCGAAGATTTGATTGTCCTGCCAGTCCTCATGCACCAGCGGCGCATCCTTTGCCAACGCCATCGCCGCGTTGGCGACGAAGGGCAGGTCTTCATAATCGACCGTGACCAATTCGGCGGCGTCCTCGGCAATGTATTTGTCGCGCGCGACGATAGCGGCGACCGCCTCGCCGTGAAATTTCACCTTGTCCATGGCGAGCGGCCAATGGGTCGGGTAGCGCGCCGGCAGGGCGGGCACGACGACCTGCTGCGGCATCGGGCGGATCTTATCCTTGATGTCTTCGCCGGTCACCACGGCGACGACACCGGGCATGGCCTTGGCCGCCGCGGTGTCGATGTTCTTGATCCTGGCATGGGCGCGCTCGGCGCGCACGAAGACGAGATGGAGCATGCCGGGCAGGCTAAGATCGCCGAAGAAGGCGCCCTTCCCCGTGGTCAGGCGATGATCCTCCTTGCGCTTGAAATCGACGCCGACCCATCCCGTGCTGTCCGTCCGCTCAGCCATGATCCCTCTCCTTCGCTGCCGCGCGCCTGCCTCGCCGGCCGGTTAAACCTCGTCCGCTATATCCTGCCTCCCGTTATCTTCGCCACCGCCGCCGGCTAACCCGCAAAACGCGCCTCAGGCAGGCCGCGCACGCCGAGGCCGGTGACGGCGAAGAGGCCGCCGGCCTGGGGTTGCGGTTTCTCCTCGACCTCGAACATGCCCTGCCCGCCCGGGTGGTCGACGCGCGCCATGGAGGTGACGTAGAGCGTATCGAGCGCATCGCCGCCGAACATGACGCTGGTGATGTTGCTGACCGGCATGGGGATGCGCCGCTCGATGGAGCCGTCCGGCGCGTAGCGCACGAGGTCGCCGGAGATCACCTGGGCGTTCCACAGATAGCCCTCTTCGTCCACCGTCGAGCCGTCGGCCAGGCCGGGCTCGTCCTCGGTCGATGCGAAGACGCGCTTGTTGGAAATATCGCCGGTCTCGATGTCGTAATCGTAGGCGTAGATTTCCTGCATGAAGGTGTCGGCGTGATAGAAGATCTTGTCGTCCGGGCTCCAGCACGGGCCGTTGTTGCAGATGATGCCCATCTCCAACGTGTGCACGCTGAGGTCCGGGTCGAGACGCCATAGCCCGCTCAAGGGCTGCTCTTCCTTTTCTTCCTCGCCGCCGGCGATGAGGCGGCCGCGGCGGTCGATCTTGGCGTCGTTGAGGCGGGTGAGCGGCTCGTCGGCATCGACCAGGGCGATCAGGTCGAGATCGCCGCTATCGAGATCGTAGAAATAAAAGCCGTCTTGCAGGGTGACGACGGCGGCGCCATTGCCATTGCCGTTTTGGCGGCGGAAGATCGAGGTGATGTCCTTTGGGAAGACCCGTCTTTGCGTATTGCCGCTCTTCGGGTCGTAGCTCCAAACATGCGGGCCCTTGATATCGACCCAATAGAGAAGGCCGTCCTCAACGTCCCAGATCGGGCCCTCGCCGAGATAGATTCCCTCGTCGACGACGCATTCGATCTTGGCCATGTCCCGTCTCCCGTCATTCGGCCTCCCGGGGACGAAGGATAGGACCGTTGGCGGCGCGCCGGATTGACCTGGGTCAAGCTGTGCCCAGCTTTATGCCGCGCCCGCCGACCGGCTTTATGCCGCGCCCGCCGACCGGCTTCACGCCGCACCAGCCAAGACGTCGAAAATAGCGGCCATGTCCTTTTTCGCCAGGCCGCTCTCGATCGCCTGGCTGTAAGCGGCGAAGCTGGCGTCCAGGAGCGGCGTGTTGGCGCCGAGGCCGTGCGAGAAATCCGAGATCGCTTTCAGATCCTTGTGGATCACCTCGACCCGCGCGCGCACCGTGTCGAAATCGCGGTCGCGCATCACCGGGGCGCGGTTCTTCAGCATGTTGGACGCGGCGGCGCTGTCGCTGAGGATCTCCACCGTCCTCGGCAAGTCGAGGCCGGCCTTTTCGGCGAGCGCGAGGGCTTCGGCGGTCGCCACCATATGCACGCCGACGAGCAGATTGGCGACGAATTTAAGCTTGGAGCTGGTGCCGAACGCGCCGAGATAGACATGCTTGTCGGTGCAGCCGTCGAGCACCGGAGTGCAGGTCTCCGCCGCCTCTTCGTCGCCGCTGACGAAGATGATCGCCTGGCGCGCCTCCACGAGGGCGGGATATCCGCTGATCGGGCAATCGAGCATGACGCCGCCGGCCTCGGCGAGGCGGTCCGCCGCCCATTGCTTGACTTGAATAGGCAGGGTGCAAAGCTCGATCACGATCAGGCCTTCCTTTTGCGGCGCATCGAGCCCGTCGGGCCCGTCGAACACGGCGCGGAGCGCGGCTTCGTTGGGCAGCACGGTAATCACGACATCCGAGCGCCGGGCCACTTCTGCGGGGGACGCGGTCCACACCCCGCCCATCTCCTCGAATTCCGGCGAACCCGAGCGGTTGCAGCCCACCACCTCGAAGCCTGCGGTCAGCAGATTGCGCGCGAGCGGCAGGCCGATCGCCCCGAGGCCCACGATTCCGACCGGCTGTTTGGCGCTCATATCCCCTCCTCCGGCGGAGTCGCCGAAATTCTTGTGATTCAGGAAGGGAGAGCATGTCTCGCCGGGAGAAATTCCACGTTGATATAGCTCAAGGATGCAGCAAACAGCCCGGATTCCGGGAGATTTAGTGAGATTGCATAAAATTTATGATAAATACGAATAATTACACTTGACACTTATTCGTTTCATGCATAAGTATGTTTGGTAGGAAACGAAACGAATTGGATGGAAAGAAGGAGAGCGGTCATGGCAACGACTTCTGCGAAGGTTTATCAGGAACTCAATATCGAGCCGCTGCGTCCGCAAGGCGCGCAGGACCGCATCGCCTTGGAAAGCTTCCTGCCGTATCAGCTTTCCGTCATCGCCAGCCGGGTGAGCCGGGGCTTGGCGCGGCTTTATGCGGTGCGCTTCGATCTCACCGTGCCGGAATGGCGGATTATGACGGTATTGGGGCGGTTTCCGGGCGTCTCCGCCAATGAGGTCTGCGAGCTGACGGCGATGGACAAGGTCCGGGTCAGCCGGGGCGTTGCCCGGCTGTTGCAGTTCGGGCGTATTCGTCGGGATGCGGATCCCAGGGACAGGCGGCGTTCCAAGCTCTATCTCAGCGACGAGGGGCGCGAGGTCTATGACGAGATCGTGCCCGTGGCGCACGCCTATCAGGACAAGCTGATGGCCGATCTCGACAGTAACGAGGTTCGCGTGTTGGAGAAATTGCTGGCCAAGATCGAAAGCGGCGTCGCCGCCATCGGCAGCGAGGGCTTCGGCCTCGCCACCGGCATGGATACGGCGGCTCACGGCACGCGCGGCGGAAACGGCAATGGCGGCCGCCATAACGGCCACTAAGCGATTGAATTAAACGGTCCTTCCCGGAGAGACGCCGGGTGCGGGGTTCAGCGGCAGGAAGCTGCTCCTCCCGCCCCCGGCGCCTCGCTTTTTAGATAGGTAACTTCTAATAACTAAATTCGTTCTCCGCATAATGGTTAAAATATGATATTCGTATGCGCGAAACCGATTCGCCGGTTTAAAGCAAATCCCGAGCAGGTGGAATCACCTGCGACGACGCATTTGCTTCAATGACAAAGAGTTAGAGCGTGTCGGGTGAGCATGAGCGATCCTGACATGCTCTAGCCAGGTGAGGAGCGCGGGGCGATGGAACATATGGAACTCGCGGCAAGAATTCAGGCTCTCCGCGAAGGCCTCGGCCTGACCCAGGCCAAGTTCGCCGATATCTTGATCGTCAGTCAGGGCGCGGTGTCGCGCTGGGAGCAGGGCAAGCACGCGCCGGGCGAGCGCATGCTGGCCAAGATCGCCGCCATGGCCGGAATTACTTCGGCGGAGCTCAGATACGGCGCCCGGCACGCCCCGGCGGGCGAAGACGGCACGGACGCCGGCGGTGCGGCCGGCACCGACGGTAACGGCAAGCCGCTCGCCATCCAGTCGAAACGCGTCCGACGCCGGGTCACCGATCTGCTCGAAGACTGCGTCGTCAAGGCGCGCTCTTCCGGCAAGGCAGACGTCGCCACCGCCCTCGAAGTCATCCTCGACAAATGCTGGGCCGACGCCGCACACTACCGAAAACACCAGCGCGCTCGGGATAGCGG
>CAZUVO010000058.1:0-20920 GCA_964623955.1 uncultured Rhizobiaceae bacterium | reverse complement strand
CTTTCGCCGCGCCCGGCTGCGCTATGCTGGCAATATGCGGGCGCTATCCCTTGAGACTCTTTCCGATCTGGCCAAGGCGGATTATGGCCTGGCGGCCCATTGCTGGCGGTGCAGCCGGTGGCATGATTTCGATATTGCCGAGCTGGTGGCGCGCCATGGCGACCGGCCAGTCACCCGCTTCCATCCGCGCTGTTCGCAATGCGGCAGACGCGCCGACAAGCAGGTATCGCCGCCGATGCCGCGCTTCGCGGGCTATCCGAAATAACCGGGCCGGCCGAGCGGATTTACGCCTTCAGCCGCGGCGAAATCTTGTATAATCGCCGCCAATTTAGGGGCCGCATTTGTCCGCCGGCTCCGGCTTCAGGGGGGAGCATATATGTACGCACGATTGATCCAATTTACGCTGGGGCCCGGCCAGCGCGACTTCGCGGAAGAGCGGGCGGATGTCTTCGCGCCTGTGATCGCGACGCTCAAGGGCCATAAATCGACCACCTTCATGGCCGATTTCGCCACCGGCGAGGTCAGTACGATCACCGTATGGGAAACCATGGAAGATGCCGAGGCCGCCGGCGCCGAGCTCGCGCCCTGGCTCAAACAAGCGCTCGGCGACAAGCTGCAGGGCGATGTTTCCGTCAAGATCATGGAGGTCTACGAACCCAAAGCCTGACGGTTTACCCGACCGCCTCCGCTCCCGATCCTCGCCGAATTATCGACTGCCGCGCCTGTCTTGCCTCTATCATGCCGCTGGGGACGTTCCCCACCGGCCAGATGCAAGGAGGCTCCCATGGCACAAACAATGGCGCACTGTTTCAATCATGTCGGCGTATCGGTGCCCGATATCGACGCGGCGATCGCCTGGTATGAGAAGGTCTTCGGCTTCGTGCTAATCGCCGAGCCGTTTCTCGTCGAAAACGACGGCTCGCATTTCGGCAATCTGGTGAAGGATATCTGCGGCGACAAATGGAGCGCCCAGAAGATCGCCCATATGGTGACCGGCGACGGCGCCGGGTTCGAGCTGTTCGAGTTCGTCGATCCCAAGCCGGAGCGGCGCGAGGACACCATGGAATATTGGAAGAACGGCTTCTTCCATATCGCCATCACCCACCCGGACGTCGACGCCAAGGTCGCGGAGATTGTCGCCGAGGGCGGCCTGCAGCGGTCGCAGGTGTGGCGCCTCTTCCCCGAGGAGGACATCAAGGTGTGTTACTGCGAAGACCCCTACGGCAACGTCATCGAAATCCTCAGCCACCGCTACGAACAGGTCCTCGCCAACCGCGCTTAGTGCCTCTCTTGACTTGGCTGTGGGGCGGTCAATTTTGGCGCCGGCGCGCCATGGCGTCACAGCCGGTCGAGCAATTCCTGGCGCATGGCGGCGGCTTCCTGTTCGGTGATCAGGCCCTGGCCGAGCAACTGCTTTAATTGCTTTAATCGGGTCTCGACTTCGGAATAGTCGAGGCGATCGGATTGGTCCTGCGTGACCTTCCGGGCGGACGCCGGTTGTTCCGCCTTCTCGCTGATAAATTCCTCGACATCGCCGCCACCGGCTGCGGGCAGCACATCAATCTTCCGTGCCTCCCATACCGACAGGCAAAAATCCTGAATAGGATTCTTCATCGTTCCGCCGGCGAATCCTCTATCGAGCCGTCCGGCAATTTTCAGAAAATAGCCGTCGCCGCCAAAAGACGTGGAAATTCGGCCATTGCCCTCGATGATCGCGTTCAGTTTTTCGGTTTTCTCCGGGAACATAGAGCTGCGGCTCATGGTCCAAGTGCCGGTGACGGTCGTGCCGGATACCTGGAATTCAATTTCCGAATGGCCGAAGCAGTTCGTCTGCTCGGCGGTGCCCCGCCAAATGCCGTCCCACTCCCCACCCTGCGCGGCGCCGAATGACGCCCATAGACAAATCATCGGCGCGGCGAAACGCGTCCACCTGAATGCGATTTTCCCGATCCGCCTCATATGCCAGAGTCTCCTTCACTCGCATATTAGTATATGGCGATGCGGTTTATTAATCCATGGTTGCGCAAATCGTCCTCAGCGCGGCGCGGCTGTTTCACTCAACACTTGGCTATACGCCTGTTAACATTGGCATTTGTGGCGATACTCGGGCCGCTTCGTGGCGAAGGCGGTGTTGCCCTCGGCATTGCACTCGGGTACCTTTACGCCGAATCGACCGTTGCCCCCAAGCACCTTTATGTTTAGCGGGATGACGGCGGCATAACCGGAGCAGGGCACATGATCCGATCGGCTTTTGAGCGCACCCTTGCCGGCGCCCTTATTTGCCTGCTGGCTGGCGCGATCATCATTGTTACCTACCAACAGAGCGACGCGCAGGACGGAACGGACGATCTCAACCGCCTGCATGAGCGATACGATACGCCGGAGGCGCCGCGCGCCCAACTTGATCCGACCATTCCCGAATCGCCCGATCCCATCACCGCGGAACGCATCAGGTTCGCGCTCACCGGGATCAATGTCGACGGCTCGACCATCTATAGTGACGCCGAATTGCTGCCGCTGTATCGCGATTTCCTCGGCTCGGAAGTCACCCTGTCGCAAGTCTTCCAAATCGCCGGGCGCATTACGGTCAAATATCGCGCCGACGGCTATATCCTTTCGATCGCCGTGGTTCCGGCGCAGAAAATCAAAGCCGGTGTGGTCACGATCGAAGTGATAGAGGGTTTCGTCAGCGGCGTTTGAGCGATTGCGGCACGGCGACCGCCGCCGTTTCCCGCCCGGCTTAACTGGCTCAATTCGCGGAGCCCGGCACGTGCACAATCTCCTGCGGCTTGTCGTTCTCGCCCTTGCTCTCACCGTCGCCGCACCTTTGGCGGCGGGAGATTTCGCGGCCGGGGAAGACGCCTACCGGCGCGGCGACTACGCCAAAGCGCTCGAAGAGATCCGACCGCTGGCAAATGCCGGCGACGCCCAGGCGCAAACCCTTCTCGCCGCCATGTACCGCACCGGCCGCGGCCTAACTGAGGATCCGGGGCAAGCATTCGGCTGGTATCGCAAGGCGGCGGAACAGGGTTTCGTCAAGGCGATGTACAGCCTCGGCCTGATGTATGAAAACGGCCAAGGCACCGCCGCTGACGATGGCCAGGCATTGACATGGTATCGGCGTGCGGCCGCGGAGAGCTACGCACCGGCGCAGTCCAATCTCGGGCTGATGTATTACAACGGCCGCGGCGCAGCGCAGGATTACGGTACCGCGCTCGCCTGGCTCAAGAAGGCGGCGGCCCAGAATTTTGCGGCGGCGCAATTCAATCTCGGTCTTATTTATGCCGACGACCGCGGCATCCCGGCGGATACCGTCAAAGCCCATATGTGGTGGAGCCTTGCGGCCGAGCAAGGAATCGAACTGGCCGGCGTCTACCGCGATAATCTCGCCGCAACGATGTCTTCCGACGAGATCGCGCAGGCCCGCGATTTGGCGCGCCAACAGAGCGCCCCGAAGACGGCGAGCGCTTCAAATGCCCCAAAGGCGCCCGAGACGCCGGGAGATGCCAATGCGAAGTTTGCCGCCGGCCTGGAAGCCTATCGGGGCGGCGACCTGGCGGCGGCGCGTCGCGCCTGGCAGCCCCTTGCCGAGAGCGGCCATGCCGCCGCCCAGTTCAATCTCGGCGTCATGTATGCCAGCGGCCAGGGGGTCGGGCAGGATTTCGGCGAGGCGGTGAAATGGTACCGCTTGGCCGCCGAGCAAGGCGAAGTATCGGCGCAGTTCAATCTCGGCAACATGTACCGTACCGGCCGCGGCGTCCAAGAGGACCTCCCTGAAGCCGTGCGCTGGTACCGCATGGCCGCGGACCGCGGTCGTGCCGTCGCTCAGGCGGTGCTTGGCGTCATGTACGCCAACGGGCTGGGCGTCACGCAGGATTATGTTCAGGCCCATGTCTGGTTGAGCCTCGCCGCCGATCAGGGCAACGCGCCGGCGGCCAAGAACCGCGATATCGTCGCGACACGAATGACACCGGAACAAGTCGTCGAGGCGGTCACCCTGGCCCATGAGCTGCAGTCTAAATAGCCGCTATGGTGACGAGGCATGGCGCCCCGCCGGTTGCCTGGATTTTTCCCGCCAAAATCCTATTTTATTAGAATGGGCAAATTTTCCACCGCTCTCATAACCGCATTGGCGCTCGCCAGCATGCTATTCACTGCCGAGCCCATCGCGCTGGCTGAACCGGTACCCGCCGAAATATCGCGCGATAACGGCGAGATCACCCTCGCCCAAGCTCTGCGCGAAAGGGGCGCCTCCAACCGTTATCAGGAACGAATTCGCCTTCATCTGCATATGGCCCGGCAGGGCGATGCCGCGTCGCTCAGAGAAATCGGCTTCTACTACGCCAAAGGCTGGGGCGTCATTCGCGATCTCACAAAGGCCTATATGTGGTTTAGCCTGGCCGTCCAGGAGGGCAATGAAGAGGCGGCGTATAACCGCGACAAGGTGGCCCGCGCCCTGGACGCCTCCGAAATTTTCCGCGCCGAAGAAATGGCGGCGGAATGGCTCGCGACCCATGAATGGGCGCTGGGCGACGATTCCTTGGGCGGTTAGGCTGCCCCTTCCAGGCCGCTCATCGGCGGTGGGTTTGGGCGATATACTCCGGCCCCTGCATTTCGTGCAGCCGCGAGGCGGTGCGGGCGAATTCGAATTTGCCATCGCCTTGGGGATAGAGCGCATCGGGCTCCGCCGCCGCCGAGCAAATAAAATTGACGCGATGTTCGTACAGTACGTCGATCAGGGTGACGAAGCGCTTTGCCTCGTTGCGCATCTCCGGTCCCATTTGCGGAATATCGCATAGGATCAGCGTGTGGAACGCCGCCTGTATCGCAATATAGTCCGCCGCGCCGAGGGCCTCGGCGCAGAGCTCGTCGAACGTCGCCATGGCAACGCCGCGCGCCGTTCGGTCGAGCGCCAGCGTGCGGCCCTGAATTTCGAAAATTTCCGGCTCCGGCGGTACTCCGTCGCGCAAATGCCGGAACATCTCTTCGAGCGCCTCCGCAGCCGCCGGTGACAGCGGTGTGTGATAAAGCCGCGAGCGGCTGATGAAACGGGTGCGATAATCGGTCGGCCCGTCCAGTTCGACGATTTCCAGCCGCGCCTTGACGAGATCGATGAACGGTTCGAACCGTGCCCGGTTGATGCCGTTTTCGTAGAGCGTCCCGGGGGGGCGGTTGGACGTGATCACGACGATCACGCCGGCCTCGATCAGGGCTTCGAAAAGCGGCCCGAGAATCATTGCATCGCCGATATCGGTGACATGAAAATCGTCGAAACAGAGGAGGCGCGCATCCGCTGCGAGATGCTGCGCGAACCGCGCCAGGCCGTCATCGCCGCCGGTCTCGGCGCCGCTCACCAGGCCGCGATTGATCTCGGCATGAACCTCCTGCATGAAATGATGGTGGTGGACACGGCGCTTCGCCGTGACCGGCGCGGCATTGAAGAAAAGGTCCATCAGCATCGATTTGCCGCGCCCGACGCCGCCATGAATATAGACGCCGCGGGGACCGTTCTGACTGGCGCGCGAACTCCGGCCGAAAATCTTGAAACCGCTTTTTGGAGGGGCCGCGAGCCCCTCGGCCAAGCGGTCATGCAATGCTTGCAAGCGTGTCGCCGCCGCTTCCTGGTCGGAATCGAACGTTATACCCGCCGCGCCTTTGTCCCCGAGCGCGCGATAGGCGGCAAGCGGCCCGCCGGCGCTATCGGCCGGCACCGAAGCTTCCGCCCGGCTGGTCATGGCTGGGTGTTAATGCGGCTGATGATCGACCACCTGATAGTGGCCGTCGCGCAATTCGCCGAACATCAGCGGCACCTCCGGATGAGAGATCGGCAATCCGGTATCGTCGATCAGCAAATTCTGCTCGGAGACATACGCCTCATAGGAGATTTCATCATTCTCGGCGAGGAGATGATAATAGGGCTGCTCCTTGGCCGGGCGAATATCCTCGGGGATCGCCAGCCACCACTCCTCGGTATTGCTGAACTCCGGATCTACATCATAAATCACACCGCGAAACGAATATACGCGGTGTCTGACGACTTGTCCGATAGCGAATTTTGCTGCTTTCACGGCCCCTGCTCCGGCTCGTTCGGCTGTATCCTAGCACCCCATTTGGGCCAGATTATCCGAACTTGGCAAACAAAATGTGAAATTGCCGGCAATCACGGGTAAATAATGCCCAACGGGCCACAAAAACGGGAAGATTCCAATGGATTTAGATCCGCAAACACAGCTGTTACTGGACCAGATGAACGAGGTCGACGCGCCCCCGATTTGGGACCAGCCAATTGATGAATTACGACATAATTTCAATGAGTTGGTTATTAGTTTACAGACCCCCGGCCCGAAATTGAAACACATCGAGGATCGCGATATACCGGGCCCGCACGGCACGATTCCGGTGCGCATCTATTGGCCGGACGATGCCCCAGACGGCGCGCTTCCGATGTTCGTGCATTTCCATGGCTCGGGCTTCGTTGTGCTCGGACTCGACAGCCACGATAATGCCTGCCGCGAGCTCGCCGAAGGCGCGGGCTGCATCGTGGTTGCGGTCAATTACCGTAAATCGCCCGAGCACAAATTTCCTCAGCCGACGGACGATGCCTGGGCGGCGACGCAATGGGCGGTGGAGAATAGCGCCGAGCTCGGCGGCGATGCCGGACGCATCGCGGTCGGCGGCGATTCGGCGGGGGGTTGCCTTGCCGCCGTGGTGGCGCAGCGCGCGGCGCGCGAAGGCGCGCCCGACATCGCCCTGCAATTGCTGATCTATCCGGTCACCGATATGAGCGACGGGACGGAATCCTACCGCCGCTTCGCCGACGGCTTCAGCCTCACCGCGGATATGATGCGCTGGTTCATTCGCTGCTATCTCAACAGCGACGATGAAAAGACCGACCCCACAGCGGCACCGCTCCGCGCTGGGGATCTCAGCGGCGTGGCGTCGGCGCTGATCCTCACCGCAAGCCACGACCCATTGCTCGACGACGGCATCCAATATGGTGAGAAACTGCGCGCCGCCGGGGTTGCGGTGACGCACTCCGATTACGCCGGACAGATTCACGGCTTCTGGAATTTCACCGACCGTATCGACGCCGCCTTCGAAGCACGCGCCGAAGCCTGCGCCGCCCTCCGGGAGGCCTTCGGCAACGTCTGAGGCAAATTCGCGCTAATCCGGCTTGATGTTGGCGGCGGCGAGTTCTATCGGCTTGCCGTGCGGCGTGTTGAGATAGGCGCGCCGCCAGTCATCCTTGCGCCCGGTCATTTCGGCAGCTGAGGCCAGGCCCTTGTCGGCGACGAGCTTTTCCAGCGCCACGAGCCATTGACGGTAATAGATATCGAGCGGATCGCCCGCCTCCGCTGCCTCTTCGGCGGCAATCTCGGCACTGAGATATTGCACCCATTCGGGCCAGGTAAAATGCCCTTCAGCCGAGAGCCGCACCGTCATGGCAAAGGCCTGAGCCTGCCAGGGCTCGGCAAATATCGGTCCGTCCTCGGTAAAGGCTAGCGACGGTGTCGCTGCCAGCTGTGAATTATCAACCATCGCCGTCGCGCCGCTCATTTAAGCGGGATCGAGATAATCGTCCCACATATCGACATAGAGGCTGTCGCGGGCCGAAGCGTTCGCGCCCCACAATTCCTGCGCCGTGAAACGCACGCAATAGACGTGCTGCGGCGTCTCGCCGCCGCCATGGGCCAAGGTATCGGGCAGGCCGAAGACGCCGTGATCCCTGTCGATGGTGCCGCGCTTGCCGCGCAGATAGCGCGGCAGACGGGTATGGCCGGCGGGGTTGATATTGCGCGCAACGACAGCGTCGCCTGCCTTGAATTTAGGCGCCACCTCGGCGTCGACGCGGGAAGATGCGCCGCCGGTGAAGACGGGGACGACCAGATCGGCGGTGAGTGCCGGCATTAGGCTGCCTCCCCACTTGCTTTCGCCGCATTCGCCGCATTTGCCCATGCCGATTCCAATTCGGCGCGGTCGAACTGGCCCTTCTCCATCATCACCCGCTCGAGGGAATGGAGCCAATGTTCGTAATAGCTGGTGGTGAGATATTCCGCCGGCGCCATACGCTCGATGGAGTGACGGAACTCGTCGACATTGTAAATGCCGCTGGCAAAGGTCGCCATCAGCAGAGAGAACATGCGGCGCTCCCATTCGGCGTGAAACACCGGCTCGTCGGTTTCCGCATCGACCGGCCCGAGGCCGTGCATGCCGCCTAAATCGTGAATGCCATTCATTTTATGCCCCCGCCAACGCTGTGCCGATCATCGAATCGCGGCTCACAAGGGCCGCCAGTTCATCTTCGCTCATGCCGTCCGTTCCCGCCGGGCGCTCTGGCAACACCATATATCTGAGCTCCGCCGTGCTGTCCCACACGCGAACCTCCACATCGTCGCCGACCTCGACACCGAACTCGGCCAACACGGCGCGCGGCTCAGCAACCACGCGGGCGCGATAGGGCGCCGCCTTGTACCACACCGGCGGCAGGCCGAGCACAGGCCAGGGGTAGCAGGAGCAAAGCGTACAAACGAGGAGGTTATGCACCTCGGGCGTATTCTCCACCACCACCATGTCCTCGCCCTGCACGCCGCTATAGCCCAATTCGGCGATCGCCGGCGACGCGTCGCTCAAGAGGCGCGCTTTATAGTCCGGATCGGTCCACGCGCGGGCCACCACCTTGGCGCCGTTTTGCGGCCCGATATTATGTTCATAGAGCTCGATAATGGCATCGAGAGTATCCGCCTCGACCAATCCCTTCTCGAGTAACAAGGATTCGAGCGCCTTGACGCGAAGCGCGATATCGGACGGCGGTTCCGTATGATCGTGGCCAGCCATGCTGGACCTCCCTCAGACTGCGTTTTCTGTTCAACAGCGGTGAAATTCTCTCCGCCCGCGCACCGCCCGTCAAGCCGCAGATTAGCTGATGTTTTTGCTCTGGCCCTCCCAATAGGGCTTACGCAGCTCGCGTTTCAGAATTTTGCCCGGGCCCGATATCGGCAACGGCCCGTCCCAGAAATCGATCCCCTTCGGCACCTTGTAACCGGCGATCTTGTCGTGGCAAAAGGCGATCAGCTCTTCGGCCTCCGCCGGCGTACGCAGTTGGACCGCGGCATGCACCGCCTCGCCCCATTTTTCGTCGGGTATGCCGAACACGGCAGCCTGCAACACGGCGGGATGCTGGTGAAGCGCCTCTTCCACCTCGGTGCAATAGACGTTCTCGCCGCCGCTGATAATCATATCCTTGGCGCGGTCCATCAGGAAGATGTGATTGTCCTCGTCGGCATAGCCGAGATCGCCCGAATAATACCAGCCATCCTTGAGCGCCGCCGCCGTCTCTTCCGGTTTGTTCCAATAGCCCTGCATCACATTCGGCCCGCGAATCGCGATCTCGCCAACGTCCCCGGGCGCGCATTCCTGCCCCCCCGCGTCGACTACCCGCGCCTCCACACCAGGCACCGGCTGTCCGCAGGAACGCACCAGGTCGGATTCCAGCAGACTTTCCTCATGGCGCAATCCGGTCGCCAGCGGCGCCAACTCCGTCGCGCCATAGAGATGGATAAACTCGGCACCGGGAAAGGCCGCGACGGCGCGCCGGACCACTTCCGTGGCGATCGGCGACGCGCCGTGCGCCAGGGTGCGCACGCTTGAAACATCGCGCGGATTGGCGTGCTGCTCCTCAGCGAGGGCGGCGATCATGACCGGCACGCCGAGGGTCTGGGTGGCACGCTCGCGTTCGATCTGATCGAGAATATCGCCCGGAATGAATGCCGGAATGACCAACTGCACGCCGCCGCTCCATATGCTCGCGATGACCGAGTTCGATCCGGCGGCGTGAAACAGCGGTGCCATCACGGTCGATATGTCCGATGCTTCCGGCTGAGTCACGGCCGTCCAATTGTGGCAGTTGGCGATCAAATTGCGGTGGCTCAGCATGACGCCCTTGGACGCGCCGGTGGTGCCGCCCGTGTAAAACAGCCCGGCGAGGGAATTTTCGTCGACGCCGACACCAAGCTCGATCTCCTCGGCGCCATCAAGCAGGGTTTCATAGCCCTCCGGCAGGGAAATCACATGCTCGACCAGAGATTCAAGGCCGCCGGGGTCGCGGTCGGTCAACAGAACCTTCGTGCCCGAATCTTCAAGCGCATAGGCGAGCTCCGCCTCGGCATGGCGGGTGTTGAGAGGCACCACCGCGAAGCCGGCGGACGGCACGGTCATATAGGTTTCGATATATTGATGCGAGTTGGCGGCGAGGATTGCGATCCGGTCGCCCGCCTCGAGGCCAAGCCCTTGCAAGGCTCCGCCGAGGCGGTTACAGCGCGCCGTGAACCCGCCATAAGTCAGGCGGATATCGCCGCAAATCAGCGCAGGATCTCCCGAATAGTGGCGGGCGGCGTGGCGCAGGGGATCGGCAAGCGTATGCATCAAACTGGTCCCGGCTAGATTGGATCGTCTCTAGATTAGCTTGTCCGGAAGCGCATCACCAGCAGCGGCGGCGCGGCGAACGAACGGCGCATCCGCCCCTAGCTTTTGTTCAAGGTACGAATTTCGGAAATTCGCTCACGATATTTCTTGGCGTCGCTGCTGCGGCCGGTGTTTTCCAGATAAGAGGCATACTGCTCCAGGATCGGGACCATGCCGGGATCCTTGCGCCCGAGGGAGCTTTCATAGGCCCGCAAGGAGCGCTTGAAGTGAAAATCGGCCGCACTTTTCTTGCCGATGTTCCAATAAAAATGCGCCAGTTTCGCGAGGCTGGAGGCGACCCGTTTGTGATTCTGACCCAATGCCTTTTCGCGTACCGCCAGAGCGCGCAGAAAGTAAAATTCCGCATCGTCATATTGTTCCTGAACCTGATAGAGAATGGCCAGGTTGGTGTGATAGGTCGCCATCTTGATGTCGTCGGCCCCGAGCGCCGTTTCGATCACGGAGATGGCGCGCTTGTAGAGAAATTCGGCGGTGAAATATTTCTCTTGCTGGTGAAAGAGCGTGGCGAGCCGGTTGAGGCTGGCGGCAACGTCCGGATGATGCGCGCCGAACGCTTTTTCACGGATCGCCAAGGCTTGCTCGTAATAGCCCTCCGCTTCGGAAAATCTTCTCTGGGCGAGAAAGATCGACGCATAATTGTCAAGCAGGATCGCGATGTTGGGATCCTCCGGCGGGAAGATTCCCTTGCCGATGGAAAGCGCCTTTTCCGCGAACGGTAAGGCTTCCTCAAATTTTTTAGCGGCCTTCAGCTGCTTGGATTTCTTCACCGCAGCGATAAGGTCGCCTTCCTGAGCAACCCCCACCGCCGGAAAAACCAGCGCCATAAACAGAAAAAGTGCGAGCCAGCGCGCGAATTTCAAGGCCCGTTCTCCCACGAAATTTTAGGTCTCAACAACTTCGCGATCATACAAGAATTACCGCATCGTCCTAAGGGTTTTGCGGCCGGGAAGGGCGAGCTTCTGGCTCGCAAGGGGGCCAGCTATGGTTTAGCCTTGGCCGGGAGATGGTCATGATCCGGGCAATCAGAATACTGCGCGGTTTCGCGCTGTCGGCGAGCATTTTAGCGGGTGTGGCGCTTGCAGCGCCCGCAGCCGCCGATTACGACGCCGGCGTCGCCGCCTTCGAAGCCGGCGATTTCAGCGCGGCATTTACGGCGTGGCGCGCGGCGGCAGGCGACGGTGATGCGCGGGCGCAATTCGCCATCGGCAACCTTTATGTCGGCGGTGACGGCGTGCCACAGGATTTTACCGCCGCCATCAGATGGTTCGAAAATGCGGCCGAACAAGGTCATGCCGGGGCGCAATATAATCTCGGCCTGATCTACGATCAGGGCTGGACGGGAATACGGGATCCGGAAATCGCGGCCGAATGGTGGCGCAAGGCGGCCGCCGGCAATCATGCCGGCGCGCAATATCAGCTCGGACTGCTTCACGAGCATGGCTGGGGCGTCGAAGCTGATATGGATGAGGCGATCCGATGGTATCTGCTGGCCGCCGATCAGGGCTTTGCCAACGCGCAGTACAATCTCGGCCTGATTTACTTTTACGGCCGCGGCGTCGAAGCGGATGCCGCCCAGGCGGCGGAATGGTATCGCCAGGCAGCCGCGCAAAATTTTTCCGAAGCGGCGTATAATCTCGGCGTTCTTTATTTCAAGGGCGAGGGCGTCGCCGAAGATTACACCGAAGCGGCGCGGCTCTATCGTCAGGCGGCGGATCTCGGTTCAAGCGACGCTCAAAACAATCTCGCCGGCATGTATGCGCTCGGCCTCGGCGTCGGTCAGGATTTCGTGCAGGCCTATATGTGGGCCTCCCTTGCCGCCGCCGAAGATGCCGACAATGCGGAGGAAAACCTCACCCGCATGGCCGAGCATATGACCGACGACCAGATCGCCAAGGCCGAGCGCCTGGCGGCGGAATGGCGCCCCCGGGACTAAGCCTCAGCGCTTAACGCCGCACCATTCGACCACTGCCGCCGCGATGATTTTGGCGCAGTCGATCAGGCTATCGACCTCCACATGTTCGTCGGAGGCGTGGTAGCCATCACCGCTCGGGCCGAAAATAACGCAATCGACGCCGGCGCCGGCATAATGCGCGGCATCGCTGACGGCGATATAACCGCCGAGCTCCGGCTCATGGCCAAGCTTGCGCCGGGCGTCCAACATGGACTGCACCAGCGGGTGATCTACCGGCGTGGAGACCGGCGGGAAGCGCAGGCCGCCGATTTCCCATTCGACCTGAGGCGGGTGGTCGCGCAGCCAGCTGTCCGTCGCCGCCCAATGGCGGACGAATTCCTCGAACTCGCGGCGCACCTCTTGCTCGTCCTCATCGGGCAGATATTTAAGGTCGAACTCCATCACACAGGTATCGGGGATGATTGCCGGGTTGCTTAGCACCTGCGGCCGGCCATCTTCGCCGATGCCGGCACCGGCGATCATCACGCCGGGATTGATGGTGGTAATGCCGGGCGGCAGCAGCGGGTGATATTTGCGCCGCCCCCAATCGCGCTCCAGCTCCTGCACGGCGGTGATAAATTTCACCCCCTTTTCCAAAGCATTGACGCCCGGCTTGGGGCGATCCTCCGCCTCGGCCTGGGGATAGACGGCGTTGTAGCGCCAGCCAGCATGGGAAATCTTGCCTCGGATGGTGACGCGCACCCAATCGAGCCCGCCTTCCACCGGCTGCACCGCATCCCAGGTGGCCTCCGCCAGGATCGCCGCCTTGGCGAGATGGCCACGGCGGATAAGATCGAGCGCACCGAACCCGCCCGCCTCCTCGTCTACGACGGCATGCAGCTCAAGCTGCCCCTCCAACGTCACACCGACATCGCGGATCGCCTTGGCGGCGGCAACGCAGGCGGCAATGCCGCCTTTCATGTCGAGCGCGCCCCGACCATACACCTTGCCGTCAACCAATTCGCCACCGAAGGGGTCCTGCGTCCAGAGGGCACGCTCTCCTTCCGGCACCACATCGACATGGCCGCAAAGGATTAGGCTGCGCGCCTCGCTCCCCGTCCAGGTGCCGACGAGGTTGGGCCGGTTCGGCAGCGCCTCGGGCAGTTCGGTGCGAAAGCTCAATTCCGCCAGCACGCCGGATAGATGCGCCTGATGCTCCGGCTCCTTATTAAGCGCCGGATCGGCGACGAATTTCGGATTGACCGTCGGGATGCGCACCAGGGCCTGGGTCAACTCGACGGCGAAATCGCGCTCCACCTCAAGAGATGCCCAAACCCGCTCGATCGCCTCGCCATGTTGCATGGATGGAACGCCCCGTTTGTTTGTTTCGGCCATGATAGGGGAGATGGCCGGAGGGAATAAGTCTATCGCGCGAGGATATGACCGCATTGGCGGTTGCGCCGGAGGGGGGAAGCGCTTATGTGAGCAGCATCGTATTTCCGAAACGCTACCGAACAGCGACCAGGAGCGCCCGCTATGGCGCCTGGCGCTGAGGAATTGCTTGTGTCACCGCGCAAAACTTTCGCCATCATCTCCCATCCGGACGCCGGCAAGACCACGCTGACCGAGCGGCTGCTCCATGCCGGCGGGGCGATTCATCTCGCCGGCGACGTCAAGGGGCGCGGCGAGCGGCGGCGCACCCGCTCAGACTGGATGGCGATCGAGCGCCAGCGCGGCATTTCGATCTCAAGCTCGGTGATGACCTTCGAACATGCCGGCATCACCTTCAACCTCCTGGATACGCCGGGCCATGAGGATTTCAGCGAGGACACCTACCGCACGCTCACGGCGGTCGATTCCGCGGTGATGGTGATCGACGCGGCCAAGGGTATCGAGAGCCAAACGCTGAAGCTGTTCGAAGTGTGCCGGCTGCGCGACATTCCGATTCTTACCTTCATCAACAAAACCGACCGCGAAGGTCTGAGCCCTTTCGACCTGCTGGACGAGATCGAGCAACGCCTCGCGCTCGACGTCTGCCCGATGGTCTGGCCGGTCGGCATGGGCGGCCTGTTTCACGGCTGCTTCGATCTCCACTCGGGCGATTTCCTCACCTCCGAAGCGGGCCTTGGCGGGCGCTTCGACACCAGGCGCGCCACCGCCGGCGTGGACGACGATTTTTTCGACGGCGCAATCTCCGCCGAGGTCCTGCCGGGCTTCCGCGAAGACGCCGAACTGGCGCAGTCCGGCTATACGGAATTCAACCTGACGAGCTATCGCGAGGGCCATCTGACGCCGGTCTATTTCGGCTCGGCGCTGAAGGACTTCGCGGTCGGCGAGCTGTTGCAGGCGCTGACCGACCACGCGCCGACGCCGGGGGCCCAAGCCGCCGAGCCGCGCGAAATCCTGCCCGACGAAACGAGCGTCGCCGGCTTCGTCTTCAAGGTGCAGGCCAATATGGACAAGAACCACCGCGACCGGGTGGCGTTCCTTCGGCTCTGCTCGGGCCGCTTCAAGCGCGGCATGAAGCTCCGCCAGCCGCGCACCGGCAAGACAATCGCGGTGAACAACCCCACCTTCTTTTTCGCCCAGGAGCGCAAACTGGCCGAGGATGCCGAGCCCGGCGATATCATCGGCATTCCCAATCACGGCACGCTGCGCGTCGGCGACACGCTCTCCGAAGGCGGCGATCTGCGTATCACCGGCATTCCCAATTTCGCGCCGGAGATCCTGCGCCGTGTGCGCCTCGGCGATCCCATGCGCATGAAACAGTTGCGTGGCGCACTCAGCGACCTGGCTGAGGAAGGCGTCACGCAGGTGTTCCGCCCGCGCGTCGGCGCCGAATGGATCGTCGGTGTGGTCGGCCAGCTACAACTCGATGTGCTGATCGCACGCATGCGCGACGAATACCAAATCGCCATGAATCTCGAGGACGCACCCTTCAAGACCGCGCGCTGGCTCGCTTGCGACGATGCGGGGCAGCTCAAGGAATTCGAAAAGAGCCAGCAAGCCAACCTCGCCGACGACCGCGACGGCTGGCCGGTATATCTCGCGCGCAACGCCTGGGAACTAGACTACACCGCCAAGAAATGGCCGGATATCAAGTTCAACGAGACCCACGAACGCGGCTGAACGAACCTGCAAAGGCCCACCCAAATGGCACCTCTCCCCGGAATGCGCTTGCATTCCGGCAAGCGTGACTACGGCCCGCACAGGCATACAAGGGACCAAACGAAAACCGCTACTGAAGCCTGGAGAAATTCCCCCGCCAGCTCTTGAGGCTCTTGGGCTTTACGAAAATCAGCCAGCGCGGATCGTTCATGGTGGGTTCGAGATATGTCGGGCCGTCCGGGCCGAGATAGCGTGTCGCCATGCGGCGTGCGATCTCGACCCATTTGCCGCCGATATTGGGCCGCTCGACCACTTCAGCTTCGCCCTGGACCAGCACTTTGGCCGGGTTGGCGACGGTATCGATGCATAGTGAGACGCGCGGGTTGCGCGACATATAATGCGCCCAACGCGCTTCCTCGCGCCCGACGAGAAAAAACCCGCCATCTTCATAGGCGTGCCACACCGGCGCCGCATAAGGCCAGCCATCATCGTCGAGGCAGGTCGCCCGGCAAATCTCGCCGCCGGCCAAATATTCCTCGAGCTCCGCATCGCTCATTGGCCCCGGCTTGGCCGCGTCTCCTGATTCCGCCATTCTCCCCTCCCTAGTGCTGTTCGTCGCCCCTCAGGCCCAACGCCCACATCAGGCCAAGACAAAAACCCTTGGCGTGGGGCAGCAACAGAAGCGTCAGGATAACGCCAAGCACCCCCGCGGCCAGCAAAATGATCCAGAGTTTCGGCGCGAAGTAATAATCCATGGTGCCGAGCACCGGTACCAGAATATGGCCGAGCACCAGAATCGTCAGCCAGGGCGCGAAATCGTCGGTGCGCATATGGCCGAGCGGCTCGCCGCATTGCGCGCAGGCAGAGACAGGCTTGAGATAGCGCCGGAAGATGCGCCCCTCGCCGCAACCCGGGCAACGTTTCTTCAATCCGCGCCACAGGGAACGCCGGATCGGCCGCCGAGCATCGCTCACTGCCGGAATATCTTCGTGCAAACCGCCCTCTCCTTCCCGCGCCATACGAGATAGGCTGGCGCGACGGAATTGTAAATGCGGCAAATCGTCCGCTTGTGAGGGGGCAAGGAAATGCGGCTTGATGGCAAAAAGGCGATTGTGACCGGCGCGGCGGCCGGGATCGGGCTGGAGACGGCAAGGCGTTTCGCGGCAGAGGGGGCAAGGGTGGTGCTCTCGGATATCGACCGCGCGGCGGCCGAGGCGGCGGCGGGCGAAATCGAGGGGGCCTTGGCCATTGCCGCGGATGTCACGAATCAGGATCAGGTGGACCGCATGATTGCCGACGCCATCGAAGCCATGGGCGGACTCGATATACTGGTCAACAATGCCGGCATCCCGATGCTGGGCGCGGTCGAAACCCTGGCCGAGGCGGATTGGGACCGCGAGTTGGAGGTCAATCTTAAAAGCGTTTACCGCACCGGGCGAGCGGTGTGGCCGCATTTCAAGGCGCAAGGCGGCGGCGTGATTCTCAACACCGCATCCATCGCCGGTCAAATCGGCAGCCCCGGCCAAGCCAGCTATGGCGCTGCCAAGGCGGGAGTGATCAATCTTACGCGCTGCATGGCGGTGGACGGCGCCGATATCCCGATTCGCGTCAATTGCATCTGCCCGGGATTTATCGAGACGCCGATGCTGCTCGACTATCTCGCCGGCCAGGACGATCCGGCGGCCACGCGCGCCCAGCTCGATGCCATGCACCCGCTTGGTGGTATCGGCCGCCCCGGCGATATCGCCGACGGCTTCGTCTATCTCGCTTCCGACGAAGCGGCATGGATCACCGGCACGTCGCTTACCATCGACGGTGGGCTGACGGCGGGGACCTAGCTCGCCTCATTATGATTGGCGAAGGCGTCGACGCGCATGCCGAGACGTGAGTGACCGATATCTCGCAATAGATGATCGTCGAGCGTCGCGAGTCTTGCCGCCGGGCGCCCTTGGTGATGATTACGGCGCCGGCTGGGACGCTGAACATGGAGGCGCTGGGTATGGCGCGGCTTGCTACGCGGCTGGGCAATTGCGCTTAGCACCCACAGCCGCAGCCGGAAGAGAAAATCACGGACATGCGGGCCGTCATAAGGGCGGCGCGGAGCAAATGTGTCGTCGAAATTTGTAATGTCCATGATTCTCTCCTCGGCTTGGCGCCGCGCGGCGGCGGCGCCTGGTGCTATAGATATTCAGTGTGTTTCGATGGTGACCTCAATCGGGACCGACCCCTTGAGGCTGTTATAGACCGGCGACATTGTCGCCAGGGACTTCAGCGTCTCGGTATCGGCATCGGTCTTGGCCTGGAATGTCACGCGGATCTCGCCCAGTCCCTTGGGCACTTCGTCGGAGATGCCGGTAAACCCGCGAAGATCGATATCGCCTTCGATGTCGGAGGCGAGCGCATCGATGGCGATGCCGCGTAAGGCCGAATGATAGACCAGCGTCGTCGTCATGCAGCCGGCCAAGGCGTGCAGCAGATACTCGACCGGATTGGCGCCCTTGTCCTCGCCGAGCAATATCGCCGGCTCATCGGCATGAAATTCAAACGGCTGGCTGCGGCTGGTGTCTTCATGGCCGGCGCCATAGAACCCCTTGATCGTCGAGCGGTTGAGCGCGCCGCCAATCCAAGTGTTGGCATTGCGGAACTGGAATTTGCCAAGCTCCGGCATAGCCGCCACGGCATCCAGGGTCTCGCCCAGGGACGCCACGTCGACGCCGTTGATGAAGTTTTGCCGGTCGCTGGACCGCGGGCCGGTCTGTGCTGTGGTTTGTGCGCTAACAGACATTGTTTTTCTCCTCCATCGGGTGATCGAACGATGACCGGCCAACGAAATTTTAAAAAACATACCAACCGGTCTGTTTCTATATATACAAACTAGTTGGTATGTTGTCAAGAGGGGGGCAGAGAAAACCCGCTTAACAGTAAATATAATAATATATTCAATAATTTATTGCTTTTCACACATGACCGAGCGCGCTATTGCATTCGCCAGTAAAATCCTATACCATACTATTTGGTACGTTTGTGAAAGGCATGGATCATGGCGGAACGCGGCGAGGTCACCAAGGAGCGCATTCTCAAGGCGGCGCAGCGGCTGGTGCTGGAGAAAGGTTTCTCCGCCACTTCGCTCGACAACGTCATCCAGGCGGCCGGCGTTACCAAGGGCGCTTTTTTCCATCACTTCTCTTCGAAGGCCGATCTGGCGGAGACCCTCATCGAGCGCTTCGCCGATCTCGATTTCGCCTTGTTCGACGAATTCGACCGCCGCGCCGAGGCCCTATCCGACGATCCCTATCAGTCGATGATGCTGTTTCTCAAACTGTTCGAGGAGTGGCTCGACGGCCTTAGTCGCCCCTTCGCCGGCTGTATGTTCGCGGTCTATGTTTATGAGAGCAATCTCTTCGACGATAAGGTGAATGATTTCGTCAAGCAGTCTCTCGAACATTGGCAGCGTTATTACGAGAAGAAATTCGCCGCCATAATCGCCGTCCGCCAGCCCAAACTGGAGGTCACCGCGGCCGAGCTCGCCGAAGGCATTGTCGCCCTCCTCGAAGGCGCATTTATCCTCGCCCGTTCGAGCGAAAAGCCCGAATTGATCACGCGCCAATCGCGCCTCTTCCGCGGCTATGTCAAGCTGCTGTTCGACGACTCCCTGCGCGGCGCCGCGTAAGGCGATTTTCCACCCCTGTTCGCTTGGCAGAGCGCGGACGCGACCGTAGACTGCGCGCTCAATCAGGCGGCCAAGCCGCGAAGCGACGGGAGAGAAAAGTGACAGTCGGAATCAACTGCGACATGGGCGAAGCCTATGGGATCTACACTTGCGGCGACGATGCCGGAATCATGCCCTATATCAGCCAGGCCAATGTCGCCTGCGGCTTTCATGCCTCCGACCCGAGTGTCATGCGCGCGACCGTGCGCCTCGCCAAGGAACATGGCGTCGCCGTCGGCGCCCATCCGTCCTATCCCGACCGCCAGGGCTTCGGCCGCCGCGCCATGAAGATGGAACCGGACGAGCTTCTCGACTGCCTGGTGTATCAGGTCGGCGCGCTGAAGGGCTTTCTCGATGCCGAGGGCATGGAGCTGAGCCATGTCAAACCGCACGGCGCCCTGAACGGTGTCGCCTGGGAAGACGAAGAATCCTGCCGCGCCATCGGCCTCTGCGCCAAGACCTTCGGCGTGCCCGTGATGGGCATGTCGGGCACCGGCCATGAGAAGGTGTATGGCGAGCTTGGCGTGCCGATCATTTTCGAGACCTATGTCGATCTCGACTATAACGATGCCGGCCAGGTGATCATCACCCGCGAGCATGCGCCGGTGACGCCGGAAGACGCGGTCGCCCAGGCCTGCCGCGCCGCGCGGGACGGCCAGATCAAATCGGTCTCGGGCAAGCTGGTGCCGGTCAAATGCAAATCCATCTGCGTCCATTCCGACACGCCCGGCGCCGTCGGGGTGGCCAAGGCGATCCACACCGAGCTGTCCTAGATATCGATGAAGAAAGTTCTCATCGCCAATCGCGGCGAAATCGCGTGCCGCGTCATTCGCAGTTGCCGCGCCTTGGGGCTGGAGACGCTCGCCGTTCATTCCGAAGCGGATGACGGCGCCAAACATGTGGTGGAGGCGGACGATGCCCGCGCCATCGGCCCGCCGGCGGCGAAAGAGAGCTATCTCATCGCCGAAAAGCTGCTCGCCGCGGCGCAGGATGCCGGTGCCGATGCGGTGCATCCCGGCTATGGTTTTCTCGCCGAGAATGCCGATTTTGCCAGCGCCGTGGCGGAAGCCGGCCTCACCTGGATCGGCCCCCGGCCGGAGACCATCACCGATATGGGCGATAAGGAGCGCGCCCGCATGCTGGCGCATGGCGCCGAGGTGCCGATCGTCCCCGGCAGCCCGCGTTTCGGTGCGGACGACAATGACGGGCTCGAGGCCGCCGGCGCGGAAATCGGCTTTCCGCTTCTCGTCAAGGCGACGGCGGGCGGCGGCGGCATCGGCATGAAGCGGGTGGACGCGGCGGAGGACCTGCGCGAGACCGTCGAGGCGACCGAGAATATGGCGGCCAAGGCGTTCGGCGACGGCACGGTCTATCTCGAAAAGCTGATCGATCGGCCGCGCCATATCGAAATTCAGGTGTTCGGCTTCGGCGATGGCCGGGCGGTGCATTATTTCGAGCGCGAATGCTCCATCCAGCGGCGTTTCCAAAAAATTGTCGAGGAATCGCCGGCGCCCGGCCTCGCCGCAGAAATCCGCGATGCCATGGCCGAAGCAGCCGTCGCTCTCGCCAAAGCGGAACGCTACCGGGGCGCCGGCACGGTCGAGTTCATCATGGCGCCGGACGGAAATTTCTATTTTCTCGAAATGAATACCCGTATTCAGGTCGAGCATCCGGTGACCGAAATGATCACGGCTGAGGATCTCGTCGCGCTGCAACTGCGCTTGGCTCGT
>CAZUVO010000057.1:0-21247 GCA_964623955.1 uncultured Rhizobiaceae bacterium | reverse complement strand
CATGCACGTCGAGGCAGGGAATGATACGCATCTTCAACATGGCGGAATTATGCCGCCAGCAGCGCGAGGGCGGTATCCGCCTCGATGCGCCCGTCATAAAGCGCGCGGCCGCAGATCACGCCCGCGATGCCGGCATCCTCCTCGGCTTTGAGCGCGGCGAGATCGTCATGGCAGGAGACACCGCCCGAAGCGATGACCGGCGTGGTGATCTTGCGCGCGAGCGCCGCCGTGGCGGCGACGTTCGGCCCTTGCATCGCGCCGTCGCGCGAGATGTCGGTATAGATGATCGCCGCCGCGCCGGCATCTTCGAAGCGCTTGGCGAGATCGAGTGCCTCGATGTCCGAGGTCTCGGCCCAGCCCTCGACGGCGACGCGCCCGTTCCGCGCGTCGATGCCAACCGCGACACGGCCCGGATGGTCGCGGCAGGCGCTCTTGACGAGCTCGGGGTCGCGCAGCGCGACGGTGCCGAGAATCACCCGGTCGACGCCGCGCGAAAGCCAATGATCGATCGTCGCCCGGTCACGGATGCCGCCGCCGAGTTGGATCGGGATCGATACCGCGCCGCGGATCGCCTCGACCGCTTCGCCATTGACCGGCCGGCCGGCGAAGGCGCCGTTGAGATCGACGACATGGATCCATTCGAACCCGGCCTCGGCGAAGCGCCGCGCCTGACCCGCCGGGTCGTCGGAGAACACGGTGGCCTCGGCCATTTCGCCACGCAACAGGCGCACGCATTGGCCGTCCTTCAGGTCAATCGCCGGATAGAGGATCATAATTCCTTGCAGTAGTAATGGCCGGCGACGGTCTTGCCGTCGACCAGGGCGTATTTCGGATGAGTGCCCCAGCGTTTGAAGCCGAACGATTCAAACAGGTTCACCGCCGCGTCCTGGGTTTCGCGCACCGAGAGGTTCATCGCCGAGAAGCCCTGCTCGCGCGCCTCCGCCTCGACATGCTCGAGGAGTGCCCGAGCCATGCCATGGCCGCGCGCCCAGGGGGCAACGAAATGCGTGTCGATCAGGCAGGCGAAGGCCCAGGCTTCTTTCTGCGGCGGCGGCGAGACGAGCTGCACCGAGCCGCCGATCACGCCATCGAGCCGGCCGACCAGGAGCGTGCGCTCCGGCACCAGGGTCACGCCCTTCCAATAACGCTCGAAATCCTGCGCCGGCGGCGGGCGCAGCCAGCCGAAGCCGGCGCCGTCCTGGATCGCTCCCGATGCCGCGTCGCACAACTCGCGTAGCGCGCGCCTGCTCAGCTTGGCGACTTTCTCGACCGTCACCTCCGCCGTCACATCGCCCTCCGTCATTGTCGCACCATCATGGCCGCCCCATTATGGCTGCCAGCCGAGGAAATTTGCGATCAGGCGCAGACCCGCCTGCTGGCTTTTTTCCGGGTGGAACTGGGTGCCGATCATATTGCCGCGCCCGACGATAGCGGTGAGCGCCACGCCATAGTCAACCGTGGCGACGATATCGCTCTCGCGCTCGCACTGCAGATGATAGCCATGCACGAAATAAGTATGCGTGCCGCTCTCCAGCCCGGCCAGAACGGGGTGGCCCGCCGCCGCGATGGTGAGGTCGTTCCAGCCCATATGCGGCACTTTGAGGCCGTTGGCCGGAGCCAGCGGGACGACCTCGCCGTCGATCCAGCCGAAACCTTCATGGCTGCCATTCTCATGGCCCATACGCGCCATCAACTGCATGCCGACGCAAATGCCGAGAAACGGCACGCCGCGGCCGATCACTGCTTCTTCGAGGGCATCGCGCATGCCGGGGAGCGCCTCGACACCCTGCTTGCAATCGGCGAAGGCGCCGACGCCGGGCAACACGATGCGCTCGGCCCGCGCCACATCGCCAGCATCCTCGGTCACGCGAATCTCCGGGCCGGCGGCGCCGGCTGCGCGTTCGAACGCCTTGGCGGCGGAGCGGAGGTTTCCCGAGCCGTAATCGATGATGGTAACGGTCATGACCAAAATCCCGGATTGGGGCCGAAATCGAGCCGGGGCCCCGCCGGCGGCGCCGGCGTCCGGTTGGTGGGACCGGGGCGCGCCTCTTCCTCACCGCCCTCATCCAGCATATGGGCGACACGCATGAAGGCGTGGGCGCGGTCGCGCGCAGCGACGATGCTGACCAGTTCCCAGCCGCTCTGCGCCAGGCCGAGGCGCCGCCAGTCATTGCCGCCGAAGCCGCAAATCACCGCATAGCCGATCAGGAGAACCGCGCGGATGCTCCAGTCGGGCGCAAAAATTTCCGGCAGGCCGACGATGAGCGCAAGCGCCGCCGCCATGGCGAGCGCGCCGAACCACAAGCCGTTGGCGATCGCCCAGGGGATGGAGAAGAAAAAGGCCAGCCAGTTGAAGCCCTCGCGCACAAGCACGGCGCTGCCGAGCGCCTGGCCGGCGCTAAAGGCTGCTTCGCCTTCCGCCTGCGCGCTTCGGTTCAGCGCTCGCGGGAGATGAACGGTGTAGTAACGCATAGCCCGCTCACACCTCGACCTCGCCGCCGAGCGTGCCCTTGGTGGAGGGGATCATCATCGCGGACCGGGGGTCGAGACTGGTGGCCTCGCGCAACGCACGCGCCAGCGCTTTGAAGCAGGCCTCGACGATGTGGTGGCTATTGTCGCCATAGAGGCACTCGACATGGAGCGTAATGCCGGCGGCCTGGGCGAAGGCCTGGAACCACTCCTTGAAATGCTCCGTGTCCATATCGTCGAGGCGCGGGCGCCGGAAATCGACCCGCCACACAAGATAGGGCCGGTTGCTGATATCGAGGCTGACGCGCACGCAAGCTTCGTCCATCGGCACGAAGGCGCTGCCATAGCGGGTGATGCCGCGCCTGTCGCCAAGCGCCTGGCTCACCGCCTCGCCGACCGCGATGCCACTATCCTCGGTGGTGTGGTGAAAGGTGACCCCGAGATCGCCCTCGGCCTTGAGGCTGATATCGATCAGGCTGTGGCGCGACAATTGCTCCAGCATATGGTCGAGAAAGCCGATTCCGGTGGAGATGTCATAGCTGCCCTCGCCGTCGAGATTGATATCGACGGTGATGCTGGTTTCCTTGGTCACCCGCTCGACGCGGGCGGTACGCGACGGCTGTTTCATGACGCGGCTTCTCTTATCTGGGGCGCGAGGCCCAAAATTCCGGGATAGTTGGGCGCCCTTGTAGCAAGAACAGGAATGTTTCGCCAGAGGCTTGACCCGGCGGGGCCAATCACCACATGGTTGGGGCAGGAGCGCCGATCCCCATTCCGCGGCGCCGCAAGGGAGAGAGCCATCAGCAGCGACCCATCCGACCCCGCCGTGTGGCACGGCACGACCATTCTTTCAGTGCGAAAAGGCGACACCGTCGTCATTGCCGGCGACGGCCAGGTCACCCTCGGCCAGACGGTGATTAAATCGAACGCCCGCAAGGTGCGGCGCTTGGGCTCCGGCGCCAATATCATCGCCGGTTTCGCCGGCGCCACGGCGGATGCCTTTACGCTGTTCGAGCGCCTCGAAGGCAAGCTTGAGCAGCATCCCGGCCAGCTCATGCGCGCCTGCGTCGAGCTTGCCAAGGATTGGCGCACCGACCGCTATCTCCGCCGCCTCGAAGCGATGATGGCGGTGGCCGACGGCGAGGTCTCCCTGGTGCTGACCGGCACCGGCGACGTGCTCGAGCCGGAGGACGGCCTGATCGCCATCGGCTCCGGCGGCAATTATGCCCTCGCCGCGGCGCGCGCGCTGGTGGATATGGACGATCTCGATGCCGAGGAAGTGGCGAAGAAGGCGATGGCCATCGCAGCCGATATCTGCGTCTACACCAACAGCTCTTTGGTGCTGGAGAAAATACCCGAATGACAAGTTTCAGTCCGCGCGAGATCGTCTCCGAGCTCGACCGTTTCATCGTCGGCCAGGACGACGCCAAGCGCTCCGTCGCCATCGCCATGCGCAACCGCTGGCGCCGCCAGCAACTGCCCGAGGATCTGCGCGAGGAAGTGCTGCCCAAGAATATCCTGATGATCGGCCCGACCGGCGTCGGCAAGACCGAGATCGCGCGCCGCCTCGCGCGCCTCGCCCAGGCGCCGTTCCTGAAAGTCGAGGCGACCAAGTTCACCGAGGTCGGCTATGTCGGGCGCGACGTCGAACAGATCGTGCGCGACCTGGTGGAAATCTCGATCCACATGACGCGCGAGCAGATGCGTAAAGAGGTCGCCGCCAAGGCCGAGCTTCATGCCGAGGAGCGGGTGCTCGACGCGCTGGTCGGCAAGAATGCCGGCCAGGACACGCGGCGCAAATTCCGCGAGAAACTGCGCGACGGCGAATTGGCCGAGAAGGAAATCGACGTAGAAGTGTCCGAAAGCGCCGGCTCGTCCTTGCCAACGTTTGAAATCCCCGGCATGCCGGGGGCGCAGATGGGCATGCTCAATCTCGGCGACATGCTCGGCAAGGCGATGGGCGAGCAGAAGAAGCCGAAGCGCATGACGGTCGAGGAATCCTATGAGGTGCTGATGGAGGAGGAGAGCGACCGCCTGCTCGATCAGGACAAGGTGGTGCGCGAAGCGCTGGAGAACGCGGCCAATAACGGCATCGTCTTTATCGACGAGATCGACAAGATCTGCGCCCGGTCCGACCGGCTCGGCGCCGATGTCAGCCGCGAGGGCGTGCAGCGCGATCTCCTGCCGCTTATCGAAGGTACCGCTGTGGCGACGAAACACGGCACCATCTCGACCGATCATATTCTGTTTATTGCCTCGGGCGCTTTCCATCTCGCCAAGCCGGCGGACCTGCTGCCGGAGCTGCAGGGGCGTCTCCCCATCCGGGTCGAGCTGCAGGCGCTTGACCGCGACGATCTCAAACGCATTCTCACCGAGCCGGAAAACAGCCTGATCCGGCAATATGTCGCGCTCCTCGGCACCGAGAAAGTCACCCTGGAATTCCGCGACGAGGCGATCGATACGATCTCCGACCTCGCCGCCGAGGTGAACCGTTCGGTCGAGAATATCGGCGCGCGCCGCCTCCACACGGTGATGGAAAAGCTCCTGGAAGAGATCAGCTTCGAGGCGACCGACAAGGGCGGCGAGACCATCGCCATCGACAAGGCCTACGTCGAATCCCGCGTCTCCGACCTCGCCAAGGATACCGACCTCAGCAAATTTATCCTCTAGTCTTTGAACAGGCTCCGGATCAGGCCGCCTTCGCGGTCGACGGTGCGGGCCTTTTCGCGGCATTCTTCCATGACCGCGTCGGGGATCAGGCGGCGGGCGAGCCACAGGCCGGCGGCGATGACGACGATGTCGTCGAGCATGCCGAAGAACGGGATGAAATCCGGGATGATGTCGATTGGGCTCGCGGCGTAGAGCAATATGAAAATCAGCACCGCCTTGGCGGTCCACGGCGTGCCAGGATGGCGGATGGCGAAATACATCGCATGGAGCTCGATCTTGAGCGCCCGGGCCGTCTCTTTGACTCGCGTCACCCAGCTCATGATTGGCTAACGCCGGCGGCGAAGGAGAAGATAGTAGGCGCCGAGGCCACCGTCGCGCGGCGTCGCCTGCTCGATGGCGACCACCATGCCACGAAGCGGCGGCTGGTTGAGCCAGCGCGGCACCATGCGGCGCAGTACGCCGCCAGCCTTGACCGAGCCCTTGCCGGTGATCACCAGCACCGAACGCAGGCCCGCCATCTGGCACTCGGCGACGAAGCCGTTCAGTTCGCCATGGGCCTCGGCCTGGGTCATGCCGTGAAGATCGACCCGCGCCTCGGGGCGGAGCTGGCCGCGCTTCAGGCGCTGGGCGTTGCGCTTGTCGAGCCCGGCGGTCTTGCCCGGCGCGAGCTCCGGGTGGCGCTCCGTCTTCGGCGCGATGGGCGGCGGAGGCGTCGGCGGGGCGGCTTTGTTTTGTTTTGCCGGTTTTTTCGTTTTTTTCTTCGCCTTGGGTGCGCCGGGCGGGGGCGCACCGGGCGGGGGCTCGGGCGGCGCGTCGGGATCGAGCGGCTCGACATCGCCCATGATTTTTTTCCACAGCGCCTGCTCTTCGCAGCTGAGGGGGCGTTTGCCGGCCATCGCCGTCACGCCTCGACGATGATGATATGCAGCCGCCGGGGGCCGTGG
Organism: uncultured Rhizobiaceae bacterium; assembly: GCA_964623955.1. Taxonomy (GTDB): domain Bacteria; phylum Pseudomonadota; class Alphaproteobacteria; order UBA828; family UBA828; genus PTKB01. The sequence continues at coordinate 15,164 of CAZUVO010000057.1, read as the reverse complement.
GCGCCGAGCTGAATGGTCTGTTCGATATCGCCGGTGCGCGACGGGCCGGTGATCATATTGACCGTGCGCGGCATGAAGCCATCGCCCGCGCCACCCGCGCCGTCGGCGCGAAGCTGGCGCCAGCCCTCCTCATAACCGCCGGCGATCCTGTCGGCGCGCAAGACGACGATGTGATTCTCCGGCAGGAAATTGAGCGTCGAGGGGCGCTGGGCGTCGGAGGTCAGCATCAGCGTACCGGTCTCGGCGAAACCCATCTCGGCGCCGGTCACGCTCACCTGGTCGGCATCTTCGGCTTTGCCGCGGCGGATGTTGAGGAGCGGGCGCTCGGCCCAGGGATAGGCATCGAGGCTTTCGTCCGGCGCCATGACGATATCGCTCGGCAGATTATTGTCGGCGAGATAATCGGCGATGGCGCCGGGCACGTCCGAGGCATCGCCAACCCTTGCCACGCTCGCTTGCACCGCCTCGGCCATTTCGGTGAAGAGCGCGACGCGGGCATCCACCGCCTTGTCGCCCCGCGCCGGGACGAGATTGCTTTTCGGCGCCGCCAGACGTGCCGTCAGGTCCGCTTGTTTTTCGGCCGACAACTCGCCGCGCCCGAGCCCTTCGCGGAGCGAGTCCATTATGCGGGCGCGGCTCTCCTTGGACGTCATCGCCGCCGCCACTGGCTGTGGAATGAGCCGCCTTCCGGCGACGGCATGTCGCGCCCGGCCGTCCAGCCCTTGCCGAAGGGGAGATTGTGGATGCGCCCCCGGCGCCCGCCGAGGAATCGCAGCGCCGCCCGCGCCAGGCCGCTCGCCACGCGGTAGAGGGTGGGGCGGCGGGCGAACCAGGACCAGAGCGCCAGGCCCATTCGGTAGCGCGGCGGCTGCAGCCCAGCGGTAAATTCGCGCTCGCGCCAGCGCCGCATCAGGCCCGGGAGCGGAATGCGCATCGGGCAGACCGATTCGCAGCGGCCGCAAAAGGTCGAGGCGTTGGGCAGATGATGGGCTTCCTCGAGGCCGACCAGATGCGGCGTCAGCACCGCGCCGATCGGGCCGGGATAGACCCAGCCATAGGCATGGCCGCCGATCGAGCCATAGACCGGGCAATGGTTCATGCAGGCGCCGCATTTGATGCAACGCAGCGCCTCGCGGAATTCGGAGTTTAAAATATTGCTGCGGCCATTATCGAGCAGGATGACGTGGAATTGCTCCGGCCCATCGAGATCGCCCTGCCGTTTCGGCCCGGTGGAGAGGGTGGTGTAGGAGGAAAATTCTTGCCCCGTAGCCGAGCGCGCCAGCACGCGGAGGATGGTGCTCATATCCTCCAGCGTCGGGATCACCTTCTCCAAGGTGGCGAGCACGATATGAACGCGCGGCAGGATCTGCGTCAGATCGCCATTGCCCTCGTTTGTGACGATGGCGGTGGTGCCGGTCTCGGCGACGAGGAAATTCGCGCCGGTAATGCCGACATCGGCGGCGATGAAACGCTGGCGCAGCATGCCGCGCGCCTCGGCGACGAGCTCGTCCACTTCGTCGAGGCGTTTCCCGGCGCCTTTATCCTTATGGCGTTCGTAAAAAAGATCGGCGACCTGGTCCTTGGTCTTGTGCACCGCCGGGGCAATGATGTGGCTGGGATATTCGCCGGCGAGCTGGACGATATATTCGCCGAGGTCGGTCTCCACCGGCTCGATGCCATTCTCTTCGAGGAACGGGTTGAGGGCGATTTCCTCGCTGATCATCGATTTCGATTTGGTCGCGGACATAGCATCCGCCGCGCGGCAGATATCGAGCACGGTCTGGCGCGCCTCTTCCGGCGTTATGCACCAATGCACTTCGCCGCCGCTTTCCTCGACCTTTCCGGCGAAGCGTTCGAGATAGAAATCGAGATGGTCGATGGTGTGGGTTTTGATCTCGACCGCTTCGTCGCGCAACGCCTCGAACTCCGGCAGACGCGCCGCCGCCTCGGCGCGCTTGACCGTGAAGCCGGTCTGGAAACGCGCCAGCGCCTGTTGCAGCCCATCGTCGCCAAGACCTTCCCTGGCGCGGGCGATGAAATCATGGCTCTTCGGTTGCATCGCCGCCCTAGCCCGATTTGCCTTCGCCGATGGCCGGCCCGTCCGCCATATCGGCGAGCACTTCGGCGACATGGCGCACGGATATGCTCCGCCCCTCGCGGCTGAGGCGCCCGGCCATGTTCAAGAGACAACCGAGATCGCCGGCGAGCAGCGTATCGGCGCCGGTGGCGGCGATGTCCGCCGCCTTATCGCTCACCATGCGGGTCGAGATGTCGGGATATTTGATGCAGAAGGTGCCGCCGAAGCCGCAGCACACCTCCGCGCCCGGCAGCTCTTTGATGTCGAGGCCGGCGACGCTCTCGAGCAGTTGGCGCGGCTGCTCGCGCACGCCGAGCTCGCGCAGGCCCGCGCAGCTATCGTGATAGGTGATGCTGCCTTCGAAGCTGGCATCGAGCGTCTCCACGCCGAGTTCGTCGGCGAGGTAGGACACCAGCTCGAATGTCTTGGCGGCGAGCGCCTCGGCGCGCTTGCGCCAGTGTTCGTCATCGGCAAAGAGGCCGGGATAATGATGCTTGATCATGCCGGCGCAGGAGCCCGACGGCGCCACCACGGCGTCGAACGGCTCGAATGTTTCGATCACCTGGCGGGCAATCGCGCGGGTCGAGCCCTTGTCGCCGGAATTATGCGCCGGCTGGCCGCAGCAGGTCTGCGCGGCGGGCGCTTCCACCGTGCAGCCGGCATCTTCGAGCAGCTTGACCGCGGCAAAGCCGACGCTCGGGCGAAACAGATCGACCAAACAAGTGACGAAGAGGCCGACCCGCGGGCCTTGGCCCTGCGGCGTTGCATTCATGTCGAAATTTCCCCGCTACAGATTGGCGGGAGACTACAGCAAATCCCGAGCAGGTGGAATCACCTGCGACGACGCATTTGCTTGAATCAAAAAGAGATAGAGTATTTTGCGCGAGCCCGAGCGAGCGCGGAATGCTCTAATCGACCAGCGCGCGGACGTCGAGGTCGCGCGGCAGCAGCAGCCAGTAGCGGCCCTGATGCTTCATGCGCCCGGCGATCTCGCCGGCATTGCGCCCGGTGCCCCAGAAGACGTCGCCGCGCACCGGCCCACGGATCGCGCCGCCGGTATCCTGGCTCACCAGCAGGCGGCGCAGCACACGGTCGGGCTTGGCGGGGTCGCCGTGGGGGGCGCGCCCGTCGAGCCAGATCGGCGCGCCGAGGGGGAGGAAGCGGCGGTCGACCGCAAGCGAGCGCCCGGCGAGGAGCGGCACCCCTTGCGCGCCCTCGGGGCCAAGCTCGGCATTCTTGCCACGGAGCCAACGGAAGAAAATATAGGAATTATTCTCCTGCATGATTTCGGGCGCCGCCGCGGGATTGTCCTCGAGCCAGGCGCGGATCGATTGCATGCTGACCTCTTCGCGGCTCAGCGCGCCGCGCCGCACCAGGCTGCGGCCGATGGCGAGATAGGGCTGGCCGTTGCTCGCCGCATAGCCGATGCGCCGCGCCTCGCCATTGGCAAGCCGCACCCGGCCCGAGCCTTGGATATGCAGAAAGAACGCATCCACCGCGCTGTCGACCCACACCAGTTCCAGGTCTCGCCCGTTGAGCGCGCCACCGTCTATCTCCGCCCGGTCGGGGTATGGCAGAAGCGCGCCGTCGACCACGCGCCCGGCGATGCGCTCGCCGGCAAGCGACTCGCGGAAGCGCCCGAGGGAAACCGTCACCAGATCGTCCGGCCGGCGGTAGAGCGCGATGTCGTAGCCATTGCCGGGCGCAAGCGAGCCGACAAGTTCGGGCTCAAAATAGCCGGTGAAGAGGCCGCTCTCGCGGCTATTGTTCAAGACGGCATAAGGGCGGAACCAATCCTCGAAGAAGAGCCGCGCGGCGCGGTGATCGCGAATGTCGTACGCGCCCGCCGCCTCGCAGGCGCCGCGCCAGGCGCCGTTCGACCCGGGGATGACGCCGCCGATGGCGGCCTCGGGCTTGCGCCGCAGCATCTTGTCGCAGGAGCGCAGGAACGCGCGCAGCGCCTCGCCCTGGCGGTCGGCGTTCCAGCCCGGCAAATCGTCATACCCGGCGGGGACCAGATTGAGCCGGTCAGCCGGCGGCGGGGCGTCGGGTGCTTTCGCGGCTTCGCGCTCGATAACGGGCGCGCAGGCGGCGAACAGGATCAGAAGGGAAAAGAGGACGGGCCAGGCGGCCATACCGGCGCGCGGCACGGGCGGGCTCAATCGTCGGGCGTGCGGGTCTCGATCAAGGCCCAGGTCGGATCGTCGGAATTGGTGTTCCGCGCGAAGGTCCACAAATCGATCACCCGGACCACTTTTTCGGCTTCGCCATCGACCACATCGCCGCCGGCATCGCGGGTGACGCTCATTTGCTGGCTCGAGAAGCGGACGGTAACCCGCGCCGTGCTGCCGGTCAGTTCGGCGGCGGTGATATCGGTGGAATCGAGCGCGACGATGGTTGTCTCTGTGCTTTCCTTGGCGGCGATCCGCGCCCGGATGACATCGGCAAACTCGTCATAAACATCGTCGCCGAGGAGCGGGCGCAGGGTGGCCGTATCGCCGGTGGCGAAGGCCTCGACGATCATTTCGAAAGCGCCTTTCGCGCCGGACAGGAAGTCGCGCGGGCTGAAGCTCGGATCGGCCATGCGGATGCGCATTAGGCCGGCGCGGATATCCTCGACTTCATCGCGTTTCTCGTCGAGCGGCGCGGCTTCGCGCTGGCCGATATCCGACATTTCCTTTTCGAACAGCTCGTCTTCGGATTCATCGCCGTGGCCCGGCAGATGAATTACCTTGCCGGTGTTCTGCTCATCCGGCTCGGTGGAGCGTGAGAAAATATCGTTCTGACGCTGCCGCTCCTGGCCCGTGCGGCGGCCGAGCGCGCTTCTTAGGCGCAAAATCACGAAGACCGCGATCAGCGCGAAAAAAATAATGTCGAAATATTGGAACCCGTCAGACATATTCCCTTACTCTTGCCTGCGCGTCGAAATCGCCGGAAATCCGGCGTAAAACATATTGCGTTTCGCGTGCGCAAACATGCTCAAGGCGCCGTCCGCGTGCATGGTCACACCTGCCGCCGTTTATGGCAGGCCCTTATATGTAACAAATAGACCTTCGCTGCCAAAACCGCAAGCTCCGCCATGTTCCCTTTGCTCCTGTTTCTCGCCATTCCAGCCGCCGAAATTTACCTGTTTATCGAGGTTGGCGGTCAAATCGGCACCTGGCCCACGGTCGGCATGATCTTCGCCACCGCCATCATCGGCGGCACGATCCTGCGTTATCAGGGCCGGCAAATGATAGCGCGCGCACGTGAACAAGTCGCTAAGCAGGAGCTGCCGGTGGCGGAATTCGCCCATGGCGCGGTTCTCGTGCTCGCCGCTTTCCTATTGCTGACGCCCGGTTTCATCACCGATGCGCTGGGCGCGCTGCTGCTCATCCCGTTCCTCCGCCGCCTCATCCTAAGCGTGATTCTTGTTGCTATTCGCTCCCGCATACATAGATTCGAAGGCCGGAACGGGCCCGGCGGCGGCAAGCGCGGCACTGTCATCGACGGCGAATTCGAGGATATCAGCGGCGCCGAACCGCCGGCCGACACGCGGCGAATAGATAAAGATTAAAGAGCGGGTTGTGATAATCTTCCCCGCTTCGATATGCCGGGATTAAGACATTCGACGAAAGGTATTGCGAGATGGCCGATAAGGAAAAATCCAAAAAGGGCAAAAAGAAGAAAGCGGAAGACAAGGATTCCGCCGACGTCAAGGAACCGAAACTGGACGCGCCGGCCGAAGAGGCCAAGGATGAGGCGGCCGCCGCCGATACGGCGGAAAGCGGCGGCGACGAGGCCGTCGGCGTCCAGCCTGCAGCCCAGGCCACGGGCCAAACCACCGCGCCGCAAATCGGCATCCAGTCGCAATATGTCAAGGATCTGTCGTTCGAAAATCCCGGCGCGCCGGGCAGCCTCGTCGCCTCGGCGGATGCGCCGGATATTCAGGTCAATGTCGAGGTTCAGGCCCGCCCGCTGCAAAACGAGAATTACGAGGTGGCGCTCCACATCACGGCGAGCGGCAAGAACGGGCAGACCACGCTGTTCATGCTCGATCTCACCTATGGCGCGGTGTGCCGCATTGTCGGCGTGCCCCAGGAATCGCTGCAGCCGGTCTTGCTGGTCGAATGCCCGCGCATGCTCTTTCCCTTCGCCCGGCGCGTTCTGTCGGACGCGACGCGCGATGGCGGCTTCCCGCCGCTCATGCTGAACCCGATCGATTTCCTCTCGCTTTACCGCCAGCAGCAGCAAAACCAGGCCGCCGCCGCACCCGCGGCCGGCAGCGAGGCACCGAAGGCCGACGCCTAGAACATTTTATTCAAGCAAATGCGTCGTCGCAGGTGATTCCACCTGCTCGGGATTTGCTCTGTTTCAGCTTTTCCAGATCGGATCGTCGAGGGTGGCGATGAAGGCGGTGTGGGCCGCCTGTTCTTCGCTGCTCGGCGCATGCGGGCGCGGCGCCCGCGCGCCATCGGCATTGGTTTCCGCGCCTTTGTCCGCTCCGCCCAACTGACTCGCCGGCAACACCAGGTCCGGCTGGCGGCCGCCGACCAGTTCGAGATAAACCTCGGCGAGAAGCTCCGCATCCAATAGAGCGCCATGTAAGTCACGCTCGGAATTGTCGATTTCGAAACGCCGGCAGAGCGCATCCAGATTTGCCGGCGCGCCGGGATATTTGCACCGCGCCAGCGCAACCGTATCGATCGCGCGGGCCGGCGGCAGGATGGGCCGGCCGATGCGCTCTAGCTCGGCATTGAGAAAGCCGAGATCGAAGGCGGCATTGTGAATCACCAGCTTGTCCCCGGCGATAAATTCAAGAAACCCCTCGGCGATATCCGCGAAGATCGGTTTGTCGGCGAGAAACTTGCCGCTCAGTCCATGCACCCGGAAGGCGCCTTCCGGCATGTCGCGTTCTGGATTGATATAGCATTGGAAGGTTTCGCCGCTGGCGAGATGATTGACCAGCTCGACACAGCCGATCTCGACGATTCGATCGCCGCCCGCCGGATCGAGGCCTGTGGTTTCGGTATCGAGAACTATTTCGCGCATCGCCAAATACAGTTTACGTCAGCTTGGCGTGGCGGGCCAACAGATTGGCCAGCGCCGGCCGCGCCGTGCCGCCAAGAGGCCGAATATCTGACGCGACTGGCGCGCCGAATAGTTTTTGCTGAGGCCGGTATGAATGACGAAATCCGCCCGCCGGCGCTTTTCCCGGTCGGGCATCTGGCGCGCCATAATGCCGTCGAGCTTGCTCTCCGTCATGCCGGGCCGCGCCAAGACGCGGGCGCGCTGAACGAAGCCGGGCGCGGAAACCACGGCGGTGGCATCGCATCGCGTCTCGCCGCCGGTCTCGAACAGGAGCGGAATGTCGAGCACCGCGAGGCGGCAGCGCCGGCTCTCGGCGGCGGCGAGAAAGCGCCGCTCGGCGCGGCGCACCAGGGGGTGGAGGATATTTTCCAATTGCTTGAGCGCCGCCGCGTCGCCGAACACCCGCTTGCCGAGCGCCTGGCGGTTGACCGTGGCGGCGCCGTCTTCTTCGCCGCGCGCTTCGGGGAAGGCCTCGGTCACCGCCGCCACCGCCGCGCCGCCCGGCCCGGTGAGGCGATGCACTTCCGCGTCGGCATCCCACACTGCGGCGCCCAGGCGGGCAAAGGTCTGGGTCGCGGTACTCTTGCCCATGCCGATCGAGCCGGTGAGGCCGAGGATCATCATGGTGCGAGGTCGCCAGCAACGTAATCGCGCAGCGCGTCCGTAACCTCCGGCACGACGCCGAACCAGGCCTCGAAGCCGGGGCGCGCCTGATGCAGCAGCATGCCAAGCCCATCGACCGCGCCATTGCCGCGCGCCGTGGCGGCGGCGAGCAGATCGGTGGTGAGCGGCGAATAGACCAGGTCGTTCACCACCGCGCTGGCGGGAAGAGACGAAAGATCGAGATCGAGCGGCGGCTGACCGTCCATACCGAGGCTCGTCGTATTGACGAGCAGCACCGCGCCCTCAAGCGCGCTATGGCGCGCGTCCCAGGCAATGGGTTTTGCAGCGAAAGTTTCGGCCAAGCGTTCGGCGCGTGCCGGGTTGCGGTTGACGACCCTGATCTCCGCCGCACCGGCATCCTTCAGCGCGGCGCAAACCGCCCGCGCGGCGCCGCCGGCGCCCAACACCACCGCCGGGCCGGCGGCGAGGTCGAGGCCGGGCGCACCCGCGCGCAGATTTTCTATAAAGCCGAAGGCGTCGCTATTGTCGCCTAAGAGCGACCCGTCATCCCGCACGATCACCGTGTTCACGGCGCCGATCTCGCCGGCCAAGGGGGTCGTTTCGTCGACCAGCTCGAGCGCCGTCTCTTTATGCGGAATCGTGAGATTGCAGCCGGCGAAGCCCATCGCCGCAAGGCCGGTCAATGCGGCCTGGAGATTTTCCGGCCGCACCGCGAGCGGCAGATAGGCGCCGTCGATGCCATGGCGGTCGAGCCAAAAGCCGTGCAGGCGGGGCGAGCGCGAATGTTCGACCGGCCAGCCCATCACCCCGGCGAGGCGGGTCTCGCCGCTGAGGCTCATGACGCCACCATGCCGCGGCCGCGCAGGAAATCCAGCAGCGGCAGCAGGGGCAGGCCGAGGATGGTGAAATAATCGCCCTCGATCTCCGCGAACAATTGCGCCCCCAGCCCTTCGAGGCGATAGGCGCCGACGCAGCCGAACGCCTCCTCGCCGGCGGCATCGAGATAGCTCTCGACAAATTCATCGGAAACGTCGCGCATCTTGAGGCGCGGCGATCCGGCATAGCGCCACAGCACCGCCTCCCCCTGCATGACGCAGACCGCCGTGGCGAGGCGATGGTCGCGGCCGCGCAGGAGCTGCAATTGCTTTCGCGCATCGTCGCGGTCGCGCGCCTTGTCGAGCCAATCGCCATGGCAGTCGAGCAACTGGTCCGCGCCGATCACGAGATCGCCGGGTGCCTCGGCCGCGATATGGCCCGCCTTGAGCTCGGCCAGGGCAAGCGCCGCCGCCTCCGCGCCTTCGGGCTTCTTGGCGATCTTCAACTCCGTCTCGTCGACATGCGACGGGCGGGATTCGAAGTCGAGCCCGGCGCCGCGCAACAGAGCCGCGCGCGCTGAACTGGCGGACGCCAATATTAAAGATTCCTTGCCGTTCACAATCTAGACTCCGAGCCTTCGGCGATTCCCCTTGACCACCTGAATCAAGAGCTTTTACCTTGCTGAATAATTCAATAGAGCAAAGCGGGTTTTCCTATAGATGGTGAGCGCTACGGCAATCCCCGATGCAGCACCGGAGGAGAGCGCATCCTCCTTCACCGCGACCCGCGATGATCTGTGCGAATTTCTCGTTCAATCGACCCTGATAGAGAGTTACCACAGCTTCGCGCAGCACGCCAAACCTTACCCCTTTGCGACGCGGGAAAGTTTGCGGCCGGGCGCGAGCACCTCTTCCTATGAGCATCCGTTCCAACGCTCGGCACTGATTCTCCTCATCGACGGCGCGCTGCCGGTGAGCTTGCGCAAGCATATCCGCTTTCGCCGGGCGAACGAGTTGACCGGCGACAATGTCGGCCGCCTGGCACCGGAGATCGCGCGCGATTATCAGCCGCCGCTTGGCCTGAGCATGGGTGACGAAATGTTCCCCGGCCTCTTGAACCGGCTGCTTGATGTCGATTATGCGCTCCTCATGCAGCGCCCGAACGACGCGGTGGCGATCGCGCTCAGCCATATGCATGTGAAGGTCGAGCGGCTGACCGACAATGCGGTGCGCGTATTGGCCCGCGATCTCGGCTATATCCGCCGCACCCTCAACGAGAATGGCGAGGCCTATGCGGAGATTCTCGAGCGCAAATATTTCGAATATTTCGGCTTCGCGGCAAACGCCTCGGGGCGGAAATGCGCCGCCGCCATGGCCGCGCAACTGCTTAGCGCGGAGGCGCCGCGCTTCGCCGTGTTCGCCGCCTGCCAGGAAGATTGCCGCCTCACCATGCTCGACGGTAGCGATGTGGTCAGCCACCATCTGTTGCTGGCGGTGAACCCGGAAGAGTTACGCGAAGCCGGGGCGGAAGACTTGCAGGATTATGTCATCACCGGCCACGGTGACGCCGCGGTGATTTGCTACCGGGCGCGGTTCCGCCGCACCGGCCATGCGCGGCCGAGGAACCCCGGCCCGGCCTCCCGGCCCGAAAGCGGGTTGGAGGCGCCGTGGTTGGAAATCGCCGAACAAGCCATCTTGTCTTTGCCTGGCCGCCGCGCGGCAGCGCTTTCTTATAATTGGCTTTAGAGCAAATCCCGAGCAGGTGGAATCATCTGCGACGACGCATTTGCTTAAATCGAAATGAGCTAGACATCCTCGTCGATATGCTTGGCGTGGAGCTGGAGGACCGCCGCCGCCGTCTCTTCGATGGAGCGGTGGGTGACGTCGATCACCGGCCAGCCGGTCTTGGAAAACAGGCGCCTGGCATGTTTGACCTCTTCGCTCACCGAGTCCGGATCGACATATTCGGTGCTTTCGTCCTGGCCGATCATACGGAGCCGGCTGCGGCGGATATCGACCAGCTGATTGGCGCCGCAGGTAAGGCCGACCACCAGCGGGCTGCGTAGGGTTTCAAGCTCCGGCGGCAAGGGGCAGCCGGGCACGACGGGCACATTCGCCGTCTTGAAGCCGCGATTGGCGAGGTAGAAACAGGTCGGCGTTTTCGACGAGCGCGACACGCCGACCAGCACGATATCGGCCTGTTCGAGGGAACTCGTCGCCTGGCCGTCATCATGCAGAAGGGTGAAGTTCATGGCATCGATGCGGCCCTGATACTGGGCGTCCATGACATGCTGGCCGCCCGGTTGGTTGGTGCTTTCGACGCCGAGATATTGGCTCAGCGTGGCGATCGCCGCGTCGAGCAGCGGAACGCACGGGATATCGAGCTGGCGGCACCCCTCCTGCAACACCTGGCGCAGTTCGGCATCGACCAGGGTAAACATGACCACGCCGGGATTGGCGGCGACACTTGAGAGCACGCGGGTCAACTGGTCTTTCGTGCGCACCAGCGACCACAGATGCTCGATGGCTTCGACATCGCTGAACTGCGCCGCCGCGCCGCGCGCCGCGGTGATCGCGGTCTCTCCCGTCGCATCGGAAACGAGATGAAGATGAAAGCTTCTAACGCTCATGTTTTGCCGCGGGATTCGCGAACCGGGCCGTGTGTATAAACGAGCACGAAATTGTGAGCATCTCCGGCGGCGGCGGCGGACCGCGATTCGCCACCAATCGGCCGGCGGCCTATGTCTTGGCTTATGCTCATACTCGCTTCTCGCGCGGTTTGCGGGGACAACCCCCTCTCAGGCAAACTTATCCCATTAATCCCCGCTTTGTCGCTCGCCATGGATGCGGTTGATTGTCTCATCATGGGGAGAACGCCTCGAACCCATCCACCGGCATGGCCGCGCGCCGGGCCCACCGCCACGATGCCGGACCGATTTGGGATAAGCGTGAATTCCCCGTTTTCCCCCGCCCTACTACAACTACCACTACCTTTAATTCTTATAAGAATGTAAGAGAAGTAGGCGTTTGTATAACTTCGCCCAGGCCCGCTTTTTGTCATTCAGAACGAAGAATATATGAGTTCCGCGACCTCGGATAAATCCATGCTCCTGGCGCTCCGCGGCGAACGCCGGTCGCCGGCGCCCTTTTGGTTCATGCGCCAGGCCGGCCGCTATCTGCCGGAATACCGCAAGGTCAGGGCCGATGCGGGCGATTTTCTCGATCTCTGCTATGCGCCGGATCTCGCGGTCGAGGTCAGCCTGCAGCCGATCCGGCGTTTCGCCATGGATGGCGTTATTCTCTTTTCGGATATTCTTGTTGTGCCGGACGCGCTCGGCATCGGTTTGCGCTATGCCGAAGGCGAAGGTCCGAAACTGGATGCGCTGGAGCGGGGGGATCCGCTGCCGGTTTATGAGCGCGACAGGTTTCTCACGCATCTCGCACCTGTCTTCGAGACGCTCAAGGGACTTTCCGCCGCGGCTCCCCCCGGTGCAACACTGATCGGTTTCGCCGGCGCGCCCTGGACCGTCGCGACCTATATGATCGAGGGCGGCAGCAGTAAGGATTTCGCCAAGACGAAAGCTTGGGCCTTCGAGGAACCGGATTCCTTCGCCGCGTTGATCGACCTTCTGGTTGAGACGACGAGCGATTATCTCCTGGCGCAGATCGCGGCCGGCGCGGAGTGCGTGCAGATATTCGACAGCTGGGCCGGCGTTTTGCCGGAAACCGCGCTGCAACGCTGGAGCCTGACGCCGATCGCCGAGATCGCCAGACGCCTCCGGGAAAAGCATCCGCAAACGCCAATTATCGCCTTTCCGCGCGGCGCCGGTCTCTCCTATGAGCTGTTCGCGCGCGATCCCAATATCTCCGCCCTCTCGCTCGATCCCACCGTGCCGCTCGCCTGGGCCGCCGAGGTGCTGCAACCCCATGCCACGCTGCAGGGCAATCTCGATCCGCTCTATCTCGTCTCCGGCGGCGCCGCGATGCGCGACGAGGCGGAGCGGATTCTCAACCAGCTTTCAGGCGGGCCGTTCGTGTTCAATCTCGGCCATGGCATCGTGCCGCAAACCCCGCCCGAGCATGTCGGCGAGCTGGCCGAGCTTATTCGCGGCTGGAGGGGCTAGGCCGTGGCGAAGACCGCGATCGTTCTCTTCAATCTCGGCGGGCCGGACGCGCTCGATGCGGTGGAGCCCTTTCTCTACAATCTCTTTAGCGATCCGGCGATTATCCGCCTGCCGCGTTTTTTAAGGCTTTTCGTCGCCGGGCGCATCTCCCGCCGCCGCGCGCCGATCGCCCGGGAGATCTACCGCCATATCGGCGGAAAATCGCCGATCCTCGAGGAAACCCAGAAACAGGCGCGCGCCCTGGAGGCGGCGCTTGCCGATCTCGGCGAGGTTCGGGTGTTCATCGCCATGCGATATTGGCATCCCAAGAGCGACGTTACCGCCGTCGAGGTCAAGGGTTATGCGCCGGACCGGGTGGTGCTGCTGCCGCTTTATCCGCAATTCTCGACGACGACGACGAAATCCTCTTTGATCGAATGGTACCGCGCGGCGGAACCTATCGGCCTGCTCGCCCCAAGGGTGACGACGACGGCGCTCTGCTGTTATCCCACGGTGGAAGGACTGATCGAGGCGCAAAGCGCGCTGATCGCGCCGCTTTTGCAAGAAGCCGCCGCCGAGGGGCCGGTGCGGCTCCTTTTGTCGGCCCATGGCCTGCCGGAGCGCATCGTCAAGAAGGGCGACCCTTACGCCTGGCAGGTCGAGCAGACGGCGGCGCGTATCGTTGCGCGCCTCGGCATCAAGGATTTGGACTGGCGGCTCTGCTATCAAAGCCGGGTCGGGCCGATGAAATGGATCGGCCCGGCGACGGATGATGAAATCCGCCGCGCCGGCGCGGACGGCAAAAGCCTTGTGGTGGCGCCGATCGCTTTCGTCTCGGAACACTCGGAAACCCTGGTCGAGCTCGATATCGAATATCGCAAGCTCGCCGAGGAGAGCGGCGTATTGGCTTATCGCAGGGCGCCGGCTGTCGCTTGTCATCCGGCGTTTATTGGCGCCCTGGCGGACTTGGTGCGGCAAAACCTGAGATACGCGCCCAAGGGTGAGAACAGCATGTTCTCTCATGCGGACAGGCGGGTCTGCCCGGCACAGCATACGGGCTGCCCGCTCGCGGCGGGCTGAAGGGAGCGGCGGCGCGGATGGCTGACGATCTTTTTACCTGGCTGAGAGCGCTTCACATCATCGCCGTGGTGGCGTGGATGGCGGGGCTGCTCTATCTGCCGCGGCTTTTCGTCTATCACTGCGACGCCGAGCCCGGTTCGAAGCAGGCGGAGACCTTCGAGATCATGGAGCGGCGCTTGCTGCGCGCGATCATGAACCCGGCGATGGTCTTGAGCCTCGGTCTCGGCGGCGCGCTCCTGTCCCAGTCCGGCGTGGTCGATTGGTCGGGCGATATCTGGATCTATGTAAAGCTCGCCTTCGTCGCCCTGCTGCTGGTGCTGCATCACCTCATGGCGCGCTGGCGCAAGGACTTCGCCAAGGGAACAAATCGCCACGACGCGCGCTTCTACAAGCGCATGAACGAAGTGCCGACGGTGGCGCTGATCGCCATCGTCATCTTCGTCGTGGTCAAACCATTTTGAAAAATAGTTAATCTCTATTTGACATTCGCGCCTTCTGTTCGATAATCCCTTCGCTGAGCGCACAAATGGGCGCGGAAGATCGTCCGCTGCGCCAGTCTCTCCATACTCTCTCCAAAAAATCACCGTCATTCGGCCAAGCCGCGCCGTTTCGTGATCCTCCCAAACAGTCCCGTCCCGTTTCATTTCAGGTTATCCACGACATGCACCTCCAAGAACTCAAGACCAAATCGCCCAAGGAACTGCTCGAATTCGCCGAGAATTTGGAAATTGAAAATGCCGGCAGCATGCGCCGCCAGGATTTGCTGTTTTCCGTTCTCAAACAGCTCGCCGAGAATGACGAGATCATCACCGGCTCCGGCGTGCTCGAGGCCTTGCAGGACGGGTTTGGTTTCTTGCGCTCGCCGGAAGCGAATTATCTGCCCGGGCCCGACGATATCTATGTCAGCCCAAGCCAGATCCGCCGCTTCGGCCTTCGCACCGGCGATACGCTTGAGGGGCCGATCCGTTCGCCCAAGGATGGCGAGCGTTATTTCGCGCTGTTGAAATTGGAGACGATCAATTTCGACGAGCCGGAGAAGATCCGCCACAAGGTAAATTTCGACAATCTGACGCCGCTCTATCCGGACGACCGCTTCACCCTGGAAATCGACGACCCGACGGTCAAGGACACCACCGGGCGCATCCTCGATCTGGTGGCGCCGCTCGGCAAGGGCCAGCGCGCGCTGATCGTCGCGCCGCCACGTACCGGCAAGACGGTGATGCTGCAAAACATCGCCCATTCCATCGAAGCCAACCATCCCGAGGCGGTGCTGATCGTGCTCCTCATCGACGAGCGCCCGGAGGAAGTGACCGATATGGACCGCTCGGTGAAGGGCGAGGTGGTCAGTTCGACATTCGACGAGCCGGCCTCGCGCCATGTTCAGGTCGCCGAGAT
>CAZUVO010000056.1:0-21492 GCA_964623955.1 uncultured Rhizobiaceae bacterium | reverse complement strand
TGGTGCCGTCCTCGTCAACCCGGGTGACCTGTCCGGTGAACTCGCTGGTAGGCCCGCCGTGCGGCTCCATCAACCCGGTGAAGCGATCCCTTGGCTCGAGACCCTCAAGACCATGGGCCATAAATCCGCCCACCGACCAATTCAGGGTATCCAGTTCACGATCTCCAACCTTCAACTTCAATTGACTGTCCTCCACCCGGAAACTTCTACGCCGGTCGCACCAACGCCACCGGCCTCTTAAAAATCCAAATAGTCTCAACCTTTTGTCCCTTCGGTGGCCCCGCTGTCCTGGTCTGGACCGGTGGCTTTGCGTCCCATCGTCGCCGATGGTTTGCCCTTTTCGATGAACAGTGTTCACATTGTCGCAAATTAGTTCAAGAAAATAAAGTGACCGTCGTCACAGTTTCGCTAGAAACTTTTTTGAGGGAATGTGCCTTGTTTTGGCGTTCAGATCTCAGAACAAAGGCGCGACGGTAATGAATCGAAGGGCGGCGCGGCCGTCATCATCGATCCGCACCACCTCGGAGATAACCGCACCCATCGGGACGCCCTCGCGGGATTCCAGCGTCCCGGCGACGCTATCGCCAATTTTCCAATGTTTTAAAGCATTTACTAGACAACCTCCAGGCGACCAATTTATCGTCGTGAGCTCACGATGATCGACAACCAGCTGCAGTTGGCTATCCGGATCAAAATATCGCTCAAATTTGCGCCGTTCGTCACGGCGCGACGCCAGCGATGTATCCTGCTGCGCCTGGATCTGCATAATCTTTCCTTTCGACAACCCCGCTACCCGTCACATTTGGGCCGGAAGCTTTGCGTCCCGCCGTTTCCAGCGGTTTGCCATTATCGTGGAGCCGAATCATTAAGTTATCGTGGAGCCGACATCAAAAGATTGCCTGTTTTCGCCGAATAGCGATGTGACCGATATCACAGGGAAATCTGCAGAAAACCCAGCTTTCGCTATGCGGCAGCCTGCTTGAGTGCGGCGCTCCGCCCCATTCCCGCGATCCAGGCACCGCCGAGAAGCCTGCTGCCACGGTATAATACGGCGGCTTGTCCACTTGCTGTCGCTTCTTCCGGCTGGGAAAGCAGAAGTTCGGTCTCGCCACCATCTTTCACAGTAAGGCGGGCCGGGGTGCCGGGATGGGTTGAGCGCAATCGAACCGTGAGCTCTTCACCCTCCGGAGCCCCCTCATCAGCAGCTAGGAAATGCGGCCGACGCAGGATCACGCGGTCGCGCATCAACCCCGTCTTCGGCCCGACCGTCACTCGCCGGCTTGCCGCATCCACGGCGGTCACATAAAGCGGTTCCGAAGCGGCAATGCCGAGGCCGCGGCGCTGGCCGACAGTGAAATGGATGATGCCCGCATGTTCGCCAACAATCTCGCCCGCGAGATTGACGATTTCGCCCGGCTCTGCGGCGCCGGGCCGAAGCTTCTCGATCACCGCCGCGTAATCGCCGCCGGGAACGAAGCAGATGTCCTGGCTGTCCGGCTTCTCGGCCACCGCCAAGCCAAGCCGCCCCGCATGGTGCCGGACTTCGGCTTTGCCGATATCGCCCAACGGAAATCGCAAAAAGGCCAATTGTTCGCCGGTGGTGGTGAAGAGAAAGTAACTCTGATCGCGATCCTCATCATGCGCCCGATGCAGCTCCGGGCCGCGATCGCCGACGACACGGCGCACATAGTGGCCTGTGGCCAGGGCATCAGCGCCGAGTTCCTGGGCGGCGGCCAGAAGATCGCGAAACTTTACGGTCTGGTTGCACATGATGCAGGGAATGGGCGTTTCGCCGCGCAAATAAGAATCGGCGAAATCGTCGATCACGTCCTGGCGAAATCGGTCCTCATAGTTCAGAACGTAATGCGCAATGCCAAGATGCGACGCTACGCGGCGAGCATCGTGAATATCCTGCCCGGCGCAGCAAGTGCCGGTCCGCCCGCGGGCTTCTCCGTCATCGTAAAGTTGCAGGGTGATCCCCACCACATCATAGCCGGCCTCGGCGTAAAGCGCCGCGGTCACGGAGGAATCGACCCCGCCCGACATGGCGACGACGATCCGCGTCTCTCCGCGCGGCTTGTCTATTCCGGCCTCGATGGATGGTATGGACATGCGGGGAATATAGGGCGCAATGCGCGCTGCGCAAGCGCATCACCGGCCGTCGACCAGCGCTGCTGTTCTATTCGGCCGCCGCGAGCCCCATATCCCAGAACGCCGCCTCCAGGCGCGTGGCCTCACCGAATGTTGCGGCGAGCGCGTCCAAGCGCGCTTCCGCGCCGCGCGTCCGGCCAACCTTGTCGAGAGAGTGAACGGCTTCGCCTGCCGTCGCCTGGTATGCCTCGCCGCCATACATTTCGATCCAGGCGCGGTAGGGGTTGCCCTCAAATTTGGTCGCGCCGTCAGCCAGTAGGCGGGCGCCGATGACGCCATAACCAACAATACAAGGCGCCAGCGCGACGTAGAGATCGAGCAGATCGCCGGACATGCCTTGCTCAAGGACATAAAGCGTATAGGCCTGCGTCGCACCGTCTTCACGCGCCGCCTCCAGAGCGGCGGCATCCACACCCCATTCGGCGCAATAGCTCACATGCAGATCGAGCTCGATATCGATAATCGCATGCAATCCGCGCGATGCCTCGCGAATTTCCTCAAGGCTCTCGGCCTTATATGCAGCAAGACCGTACGCCCTGGCGAAATGCCGGAGAAAAATATAGTCCTGGATCAAATAATGGCGAAACGCTGCCTCGGCGAGATCCCCCGCCGCCAGGGCCACGAGAAATGGATGTTCGGTATATTCGCGCCATCCTTCGGCATTTGCGTCGCGGAGGCGGGCGAATAGGCCCGGATCGGCGCTTGCGGGTGCCTCGTTCACATTCAATCGCGCAGCATGTTCCGCGTCTCTTTCGGAAGCGAAACTTCGAGCCCGTCCAGTTCGTCCGTGATGACGATTTGACAGCCGAGGCGCGACGTTCGCGTCAGCCCGAAGGCAAGATCGAGCATGTCCTCTTCGTCCTCGCTGGCCGCCTCGAGTTTGCGATACCATTTTTTGTCGATAATGACATGGCAGGTCGAGCAAGCCATCGACCCCTCGCAGGCGCCTTCAATGGCGATGTTATTGTCATGGGCAATATCGAGAATTGAATCGCCGAGCGGGGCGTTGACGACGCGGCGCGTGCCGTCTGCGGCGATAAATGTCATCTGCGGCATACATCTTGTCTCCGTACCGTGCTTTCCGTCTGCTCCTCCGCACAGGCGCCGCTATCCAAACGCAAACGGCCGGGGGTGGTCAACGCTCAACAGCGGCGCTGCTATTAGAAAGTTGCGAAACGCCGCTGGTATAACGCGGCTTCAACCCGGCGTAAAAGGCGCGCCAGGCGCCGACCAGTTTGTCGACCTCTTCCTCGCGGCTGGCCCAGCCGAAACTGATGCGAATGGCGCAGCCGGTCTCGGCATCGGAAATGCCATGGGCGCGCAGTACATGCGAGGGTTCGACCTTGCCGGACGAACAGGCCGAGCCGGCGCTGACGGCAACGCCTGTCAAATCCAGACCCATGACCTGCATCTCGCTTTGTACGCCGGGCATGGTGAGACAGGTGGTGTTGGGAAGGCGCTCCGCGCCGGCGCCGAAAATTCTGATATTGGGCTCTATGTCGAGGAGGCTTTGTTCCGCCTTGTCGCGCATGGCCGCCAAATGCGACGCTCTTTGGACATCATCCACCGCCAATTTTGCCGCCATGCCGAAACCCACAATGCCGGGCACATTTTCCGTCCCCGGCCGCCGGCTGCGCTCCTGTCCGCCACCGACGATTATCGGGTCGAGATCGATACCGTCGCGGACAAATAACGCGCCGACACCCTTGGGGCCGCCGAACTTATGCGCCGACAGGCTGAGCATATCCACGCCCAGCGAAGCGGTATCGAAGGCGAGTCGCCCCGGCGCCTGAACCGCATCGCAATGCACCAAAGCGCCGCGCTTTCGCGCGAGAGGGGCGATTTCGGCGATGGGCTGAATCACGCCGGTCTCATTGTTGGCCAGCATGATGGACACCAAAGCATCCCCGGCGGTGGCGCCCAATGCCTTGTCCAGCGCCTCGACAGATACAACGCCTTCACCGTCCACCGGCAGCACGGTCAAGTCGCGCGCGGCCTCGCCTTTAGATGGCGCTGCGAGCGCCTCGGCGGCTCGCAATACCGAAGGATGTTCGATGGCCGAAATGATAAGGCGTCTGCGGCCCGCACCGGCGAGCGCCAGATTATTGGCCTCGGTCCCGCCGGCGGTGAAAACCACCTCGTCCGCGCGGGCTCCGATCATGGCCGCGACGCGATCGCGTGCCTGTTCGACCGCCTCGCGGGCGTCGCGGCCAAATTGATGTACGGAAGACGGGTTGCCCGTGATCGCCAACGCCTCGGCGATCGCTTCGATTACCTCTGGTTTGACGGGCGAAGTGGCGTTGTAGTCGAGATAGATTGACCCCAATTCGCCACCATTCATTCGGCCGCTACGGTGGATGCCGGGCCGCAATCGTTGCGTTGCGCCGCATGCAACACGCCGCTCGCCCCGAGGACACGCCCCGCGCAGACATCTTCAAGCGTCACCGTATTGAGAAACAAATAAATATGGTTGCTAAGTTCTTCCCAAAGGTCGTGCGTCACGCAGCGCCCGCCATCCGGCATACACCCCGTACCGCTCATCGGGTTGCATCGCGTGGCGCGAAGCGGCTCATCGACCGCCATGACGATGTCCGAAATGCGCAATTGGTCGGCGCTACGCGCCAACATATAGCCACCGCCAGGCCCGCGGACACTTTTGACCAAACCGTTTTTGCGCAACTTGCTGAACAATTGCTCCAGATAGGATAAAGAAATTTCCTGGCGCGCGGCGATATCGGAAAGCGTAACCGGCCCGTTCTTGCTGTTCATCACGGTACAGTTCGCGAGATCCACCATCGCCATGACCGCGTAGCGGCCTTTGGTGCCCAGCTTCATGACAAGTATCCTTTCCTCTCGGCAATCGCCGGCAAAACGGCCGGCGGTCAGCAGTTGGGCGGACTGGCGTCGCCCTTCACTTCGTCCGCCTCTTCGCCGGTTACGTGTTGCGTTGATTCGTCAGATCGCTCGGATTCCAATTGTTCGATGCGGGTCCGCAAGCGAGTGAGTTCTTCCAACAATCCTTCGATCGACCGTGACATTGGATCGGCCACATTCGGCGACGGTGTGCCGTAGGCAGCAAATCCGCTTTGGTCCTTTGACTCCTGCGTGCTGCTCGCGGCAGGACGCGCCGCAATGCCAACCATCGTCGCGCCGGGCGGAACGTCCTTCAACACGACCGCATTGGCACCGACCCGCGCGCCCTTGCCGACGGTGATCGGACCCAATACTTGAGCGCCCGCGCCAACTACGACATCGTCGGCGAGCGTCGGATGGCGTTTTCCCGGCGCCCAAGTTACGCCGCCCAACGTGACACCATGATAAAGCGTCACATTATCGCCAATAATCGCAGTTTCCCCGATCACGACACCCATACCATGGTCGATAAAAAACCGCCGGCCGATCGTCGCCCCAGGATGAATTTCGATACCCGTAAATACCCGTCCCAAATGAGATATGAAACGGCCCAGAAGGCGCATGCGATAGCGCCACAGCCAGTTCGCAAAGCGATAAAATAGCAAGGCGTGAAAACCCGGATAGCAGAAAAAGATTTCCACGCGCGAGCGAACCGCCGGGTCGCGGCCGAATACACTGTCCATATCTTCTTTAATACGCTTGAACATCACAGTACCTGTCGTATATCAATGGCCCGGCCATAGATATTCACTCGGCGCTCGCACCGCAAGTGCCCACTCTTTGTCAGGACAAATGCGTATGTTCTGTACGTAAAGTACCTGACTTAGATTGTCAAGATATAAGGCGCTACTCTAGGCGATATTCGAGTGCAATCCCACTTGGTTGAATTTGATATGGCGGCACACATAATAGATAGTGGAAAATTATGCCTGAAGTGATGATCAACGGGCCGGAAGGCCGCCTCGAGGCACGCTATCATCACGCCGAGGACCCGAACGCTCCCATCGCCCTGGTGCTGCACCCCCATCCGCAGCATGGCGGGACGATGAACAATAAGCTTGTCTACACCGTCTATCATATCTTTAGAGAGCGGGGATTCTCGGTCTTGCGCTTCAATTTTCGCGGGGTCGGGCGGTCGCAGGGGCGTTTCGACAATGGCCTCGGCGAGTTGAGCGACGCGGCGGCGGCGCTCGATTGGATGCAGATCATCAATCCCAACGCCAAATTTTGCTGGATCAGCGGATTTTCCTTCGGTGCCTGGATCGCCATGCAAGTGCTGATGCGCCGGCCGGAAATCCATAGCTTTATTGCGGTCGCACCGCCGGCAAATATGTTCGATTTTACATTTCTTGCGCCCTGCCCATCTTCCGGACTGATTGTGCATGGCGCGCGCGACGATTTGGTACCTGAATCAGACGTCGCCACGTTGGCGCAAAAACTGCAAAGCCAGCGCCATATCGAAATCGACTATCGGGTTATCAAAGGTGCCAATCACCTGTTCGAGGAAAAAATCGAAATCCTCGGGAAAACCATCGAATCCTATCTCGACGAAAGCATGGCGGCTGCGGAGTCCGCGTAGTTCTTCGTTACGACGCGCGGTGAAGCACGCCGCCGGTGCGAGGATGATCGATTCCGGTGGTCTCCGGCACACTCAGCACCGCGCCGTATAATGAGCGTACCGCCAAATAAGCGAACGCCTCCGCTTCCAGCGCGTCGCCCCGCCATCCCAGATTTTCGACCGGCGCGACAGGAATGCCGGCGAACTCCGCAAGCGCCGCCATCAATGTCGGATTGTGTCTCCCGCCGCCGGTGACGAATAGCCGGCGCGCGGGCTCGGGGCATATTCGAAGCCCCTCCGCCACCGTCTGGGCGGTAAATGCCACCAGGGTCGCCGCGCCATCCGCATCCGACAGCTTTTCCAGAGGGGCGTTGTCAAATGCATTGCGGTCGAGCGACTTGGGCGGCGGCAGCGAAAAATAGGGATGCTGCATGAGCTCGGCCAGCGCAGCGAGATCCGCACCGCCTGCTGCCGCCAGCGCGCCATCCTCATCGAACGCCGCGCCCCTCCGGGAGAGCAGCCAATCATCGACCATGGCGCAGCCCGGCCCGGTGTCGAAAGCGGAGAGCTTTTCGTCCTCGCCCACCCAGGTGATGTTCGCCACGCCGCCGAGATTGAGGAACGCCACAGGTGGCGCTGCGGCATCTCCGGCGGATCGCGCCAGGGCACAATGATAAAGCGGCGCGAGAGGCGCCCCCTGCCCGCCCGCCGCCATATCGGCGGAACGGAAATCGTTCACCACATCGATCGCCAAGCGGCGCGCCAATAACGCCCCATCGCCAATTTGCCGCGTGATACCTTTCGACGGGTCATGCCAAATCGTGTGGCCGTGAAAACCCACCACCCGAATCGTCTCGCCGCCAAGACCGGCAGCATCTAATAATGCCTGTGCTGCGGCGGCGTGTGCCTCGGTCAATGCCCGCTCCACTTCATCGATTTCGTCTCGCCCGCCATCCACCAGCCGGCGCAGGGCAGTTCGCATCTCGGCTTCATAGGGAACTGTCCGCCATGCGCCTCGATCGAAAATCTGCTCACCATCGGTCAGCAGCAGAGCGGCATCGATCCCGTCGAGCGACGTCCCGCTCATCAGGCCGAGCGCCCATACCGCTTCTTTGCCCCGCTCGCCCTCGGCCATCAGGAATTCATCGCCACTGTTGATTGTCCGCACATGTTGGCCGTGTTACATCACGGCAACCCGATCATCCAGGCTTCTTTCAGACACGGATCGCCGCCCGCCATGCCCGAATTCAAATCCGATTTTATGCGCGTGCTGCATGAGCGCGGATTCGTTCACCAATGTACGGATGAAGAAGCCCTCGACGGCCTCGCCGCGGACGGTCCCATCACCGCCTATATCGGTTTCGACTGCACCGCCGATAGTCTGCATGTCGGCAGCCTGGTACAGATCATGCTGTTGCGCTGGCTACAGCGCTCGGGGCACAAGCCCATCGTCCTGATGGGCGGCGGCACGACCAAGATCGGCGACCCCTCGGGGCGAGATGAATCGCGGCTTTTGCTGAGCGAGGCACAGATCGCCGCGAACAAGGCCGGAATTCAGCGCTGTTTTTCGCGCTTTCTGAAGTTTGGTGACGGACCCAGCGACGCGATCATGGTCGACAATGCGGATTGGCTCGACGGGCTCGAATATATCGCCTTCCTGCGTGACGTCGGCAGCCACTTCTCCCTCAACCGCATGCTCAAATTCGATTCGGTGCGCATGCGGCTCGAGCGCGAACAGCCCATGACCTTCCTCGAATTCAATTACATGATCCTGCAGGCGTATGACTTCATGGAGCTGTCCCGCCGCGAGAAGTGTGTGCTGCAAATGGGCGGATCGGACCAGTGGGGCAATATCGTCAACGGCGTGGAATTGGCGCGGCGAATCGATTCGAAACCGCTATACGGCCTGACCTCGCCGCTCATCACCGTTGCCTCGGGCGCCAAAATGGGCAAAACCGCGCAAGGCGCCGTATGGATCGATGAGGAAAAACTTAGCCCGTATGATTACTGGCAATTCTGGCGCAATACCGACGACAAGGATGTCTGCCGGTTCCTTCGTCTCTTCAGCGAGCTGCCGCTCGACGAAATCCAACAATTCGAATCGGCCGAAGGCGAAGACCTCAACACGGCGAAGAAGCTGCTTGCCAACCTCGCCACGGAAATGTGCCATGGCGAGGACGCGGCGCGCAGCGCGGCCGAAACCGCGCGCGAAACCTTCGAGGGCGGCGGCGCGGGCAGCGGGCTGCCCGAGGTCGGCGCATCGAAAGAGGAACTGACGGCGGGTATTCCCGCTTTTCGTTTAGTTCACGAGGCCGGTTTGAGCGGCTCGCGCGGGGAGGCGCGGCGCCTGATCAGGGGCGGCGGTGTGCGGCTAAACGACAAAGTGATATCGGAGGAGGATTTCGCCGTGTCGCTGGCGGACTGCGACGCCGATGGGCTGATTAAATTATCCGCCGGTAAAAAACGGCACGTCCTGGTGAAGCCAAGTTAGGCGACGCCTGCGGCATCACTCATGCCGGCTCAATCTTCTGCGCAGACAGCCTGTACCACCGCAGACAGGGAAGCCGATATCCGGTTCCAGCCTGCATCGGTCGATAAATCCATGCCGAGCAGATTGTCCGAATTCCGGGCTCTCAGGACAAGATATTCGGATGCGGCGGAAAGCAGGCCATGCACGGCCAAAAGTCGCGTGTCGGCGCTCCGGCCACCCAATTCCATTACTCTACGTATTAACTGCTGCACGCGCTCTTCGCGCAATTCATTGAGTTTGCGAGTCAGTCCATTGGCTTGGCTGAGTTCCCACAACATGATCTGTTGGGTGATCGGGCGATTTTTTATGGCCTCCACTTGGCGGGAAAGTGCCGTCGCGCATAAATTGGGAAGATCCTCGCTGCCTTGCACTGCGGGCAGCCCCTCTAGGACTTCATCGACCGTCCACCATATATCAGCGGTTTCGCCGAATTTTGTCAGGAGGCCGTCGAGTCCGCCGAAATATCTGTAGATAAGAACCTTGTCGACGCCCGCGGTACGGGCAATCAAATTAACTCCGACTTGCCCGAACCCGTCGCGCTCCAGGATGGTTCCAACCGCCTGGATGAGCTTTTCTTCGGTGCCGCGTCGATTGCGTTTCACGTCGTTCGGCTCAAAGGACGGGCCATATTATTCCGGCCGCCAGGGCTCGTAATCGCCGGTCGCCTTGTCCCGCTGGCCGCCTTCAAGAATATGGCCCGGTGGGCGATAGGCGGCGGAGGTTCCGGTCATATTGGGCTGATGTGGCTTTTCCCAGGATTTCACTTCCGCCGGTTTCACCGCCGGCGAATCATCGACGATGTGATGCAGCCAGCCATGCCATGAAGGCGGCACGCTGGACGCCTCCGCTTCCCGCGCATAGAGCACCCAGCGTTTTTGCCGTCGCCCAGCGGGCGTGTGTTTTTCGCGGTAATAACGATTGCCGAACTCGTCCCGTCCGACAAATTCGCCCCTGAACATAGTGAATATCCGGGTGCCGATCGTCGCCATACAATTATCTCCGAGCGCGCAATAGTTTGGAATCACCCGCCACGCATTCATGGCAGCTCATTGGATTCAGCGCGCGCGAGATTTATGCACGATGTACGCCTTTCCGTCTAGAACTCTGATGTTGGAACTCGGCTTTGCCAAAACGGGAAGGGCGTATTTCATAAATTAATTTAAGTCGAAACCGCGTCCGATATGACGCTGCGGTTTAGAACTTACTTTAAGCTTGTTCTGCATATTATATGATTTTTTAAATTAGAAAATACTTACAACATATTGAAATATTATAAATATTCATAATTTTAATGATTTTGTTCTTAATCACAGATTTATCCACAGAGGTCTAGACACAGCATATTGTGTTAATTAATTCCCCGGCCCCAAAATGTTGTTGCCATCTGAATCTGAACGGCGTAACGTGACTTTCCAACGAGATGTTGTGTTTGTTAACCATCGGGGCACAACATCTCGAAGTGTCTGAGCCATAAGGGTTTATTCGACTGAGATCGGGGACCGGCTCGATACGGGACGTTGAGTGAAGATGGGGACGAGAAAGTTGGGGGGCGGAACATGCGGATAGAGCGAGTCTTCACGGTTGACGGTCAATCGCCGTACAACGATGTGGAGTTTCGCAAGACGAAAAGTGAGATTCGGCAACCCGATGGCTCCGTCGTCTTTGCTCAAAACGATATTGAAGTGCCAGGCGATTGGTCGCAGGTCGCTTGTGACGTGCTCGCGCAAAAATATTTTCGCAAGGCCGGTGTGCCCTGCCGTCTTCGCCCTGTCGAGGAAGCCGATGTGCCGCGCTGGCTGTGGCGGCGCGAGGCAGACAGCGAAGCGCTGGAGAGTCTGAGAGCCGAGGACCGCGAGACCTCCGAGACCTCCGCCAAGCAGGTGTTCGACCGTTTGGCCGGGACCTGGGCCTATTGGGGATGGAAAGCCGGATATTTCGACGCCGATTCGGACGCCCGCGCCTTCTATGATGAAACCCGCTACATGCTGAGCCGGCAGATGTGCGCGCCGAATTCGCCGCAATGGTTCAACACAGGTTTACACTGGGCTTACGGTATCGACGGGCCGGCACAGGGCCATTATTACGTCGATTTCGAGACCGGTGAGGCACACCCGTCACAGTCGGCCTATGCCCACCCCCAGCCTCATGCCTGCTTCATCCAGGGCATTCGGGACGATCTCGTGAATGAAGGCGGCATCATGGATCTTTGGGTGCGCGAGGCCCGCCTGTTTAAATACGGCTCCGGCACGGGCACTAATTTCTCGAATTTGCGCTCGGACGGCGAGCCCCTAAGCGGTGGCGGCAAATCCTCCGGCCTGATGAGCTTCCTGAAAATCGGCGACCGCGCGGCCGGCGCGATCAAATCCGGCGGCACCACGCGCCGGGCAGCCAAAATGGTGATCGTCGATATCGACCATCCCGATATCGAGAAGTTCATCAATTGGAAGGTCGACGAGGAACAGAAGGTCGCGGCCCTTGTGAGCGGCTCGAAGCTCGCCAACAAGCATTTGAACGAAATCATCCAGGCCTGCCGCGAGGGCGAGGGAGACGGCCAGTTCGATCCCAAGTCCAATGCGGCTCTCAGCAAGGAAATTCGCCTGGCTCGCAAGGCGATGATTCCGGAAAACTATATCCGTCGCGTTATCCGCCTGGCACAGCAAGGCTATGAGTCAGTTGATTTTCAGATTTACGACACGGATTGGCAGTCGGAAGCCTATGTGACCGTATCAGGGCAAAACGCCAACAATACGGTTCGCGTCACCAACGCATTTCTCGAGAGCGTGCAGAGCGGCGGCGATTGGGAACTTGTTCGGCGCACCGACGGCAAGGTAACGAAATCGCTCAAAGCCAATGAGCTGTGGGACAAGATCGGCCTGGCTGCTTGGTCCTCGGCGGATCCTGGCGTGCAATATGACGACACTATCAATGAGTGGCATACTTGCCCGGCGGATGGGCGCATCAACGCGTCAAATCCATGCTCCGAATATATGTTTTTGGACGACACCGCATGCAATCTGGCGTCGCTCAACCTGCTTGCGTTCCGCAACGATTCGGGCGGTCTGAAAATCGCCGATTTCGAGCATGCGGTTCGGCTGTGGACGGTAACTCTGGAAATTTCTGTCCTTATGGCGCAGTTCCCGTCGCGCGAAATCGCCCAGCGCTCCTATGATTACCGGACCCTTGGTCTCGGTTTCGCCAATATCGGCGGCCTGCTCATGTCGAGCGGCATCCCCTATGACAGCCCGCGCGGGCGCGCCATCTGCGGCGCCATCAGCGCACTGCTGACGGGCACCGCCTATGCGACATCTGCTGAAATGGCGGGCGAGTTCGGCGCCTTCCCGCGTTTCGACGCGAACCGGGACGACATGCTCCGCGTAATCCGCAATCATTGCAAGGCGGCGCACGGCGCTTCGGACGGTTATGAAAAGCTGACAATCAAGCCGCTGCCGCTCGACCTCGGCAATTTGGCGGACCCGGACTTGGCCGAGGCTGCGAAAGCAGCCTGGGACAAAGCGGAGAAGCTTGGCGATGCCCATGGGTATCGCAACGCCCAGGTGAGCGTGGTCGCG
The DNA here is from genome assembly GCA_964623955.1 of uncultured Rhizobiaceae bacterium. Taxonomy (GTDB): domain Bacteria; phylum Pseudomonadota; class Alphaproteobacteria; order UBA828; family UBA828; genus PTKB01. Next base: position 8,771 of record CAZUVO010000056.1, on the reverse strand, counting down.
CCGACCGGCACGATTGGCTTGATCATGGATTGTGATACCACCGGGATCGAGCCGGATTTCGCTTTGGTCAAGCACAAGACCCTCGCCGGCGGCGGCCACTTCCGCATCATCAACCGCTCGGTACCGCGCGCGCTCGAGGTATTGGGATATGGTGAAGAAGAGATCGAAGATATTACGCGATACGCCACCGGTCATGGCACATTGGCCGGGGCGCCGGGGATCGATCATGACGGCCTGGCCGAACGCGGATTCACCAAATCGGTATTGGACAGCCTGGAACAGGCTCTTGGCAGCGCGTTCGAGCTACGCTTTGCCTTCAACAAATGGACACTTGGCGAAGAGTTCTGCCTGAACGTTCTGAATCTCAGCCAACAGCAAATCGATGACCCGACCTTCGACTTTCTCCAGGCGCTCGGGTTCAGCGACGAGGAGATCTCGGCGGCGAACGTCTATTGCTGCGGCGCGATGACGTTGGAAGGCGCGCCGCATCTCAGGGAAGAGCATCTGCCGGTGTTCGATTGCGCGACACCTTGCGGCCGTCTCGGCACGCGGCATCTCTCGGTCGAGAGCCATATCCGCATGATGGCGGCAAGCCAGCCCTTCATTTCGGGCGCGATCTCGAAAACCATAAATTTGCCCGCCGGCGCCACCGTCGAAGATTGCTCCGAAGCCTATATGCTTTCCTGGCGCCTCGGCCTCAAGGCGAACGCGCTCTATCGCGATGGCGCAAAACTGTCGCAGCCCCTCAGCGTGTTGGCGCTCGGCGACGATCTCGAAGAGGAAATCGAGGACCAGCCGCAAACCGCGCGCACCGTAAAAGTGACAGAGCGAGTGGTCGAACAGGTGTTCCTGCATCAAGGATCCAGACGGCGCCTGCCGGACCGCCGCAAAGGCTATACGCAAAAAGCCATCGTCGGTGGACATAAGATTTATCTCCGTACCGGCGAGTTTGAGGACGGCAATCTCGGCGAGATATTCCTCGACATGCACAAGGAAGGCGCCGCCTTTCGTAGCCTGATGAATAATTTCGCCATCGCCATTTCCATCGGCCTGCAATATGGCGTGCCGCTCGAGGAATACACGGATGCCTTTACCTTCACCCGCTTCGAGCCGGCAGGCCTGGTGGAGGGCAATGAAGCAATCAAGATGAGCACCTCCATTCTTGATTACATCTTCCGCGAATTGGCGATCTCCTATCTCGGGCGAAGCGACCTTTCTCACGCCGAAGCGGCGGACCTGATGCCGGATACGATTGGCCGGGGCGAATCCGAGGGCGACTTGGCCAAGGATAGCGACGATGCTTTCGACGGCGACGGCGTGCCGGATTTCGCCGCTGCGCTCAGCAGCAACGGCACCAGCGCCGGATATGTTCGCCACAATCTGATGGTGGTAAATGGCGGCGCAACGACAAAGGACGGAGCGGCCAGCAGCCATTTGAGGACCGTGACCGACAATGGCGTCGAAGTGAAAAGCTTCACCGGCCCCACCTCCGCCGCGACAGCTATGGCTATCGACCCGGCGCAGGAAGAAGCGGTCGAGAACGATATTGAATTGGAGCAGATACGCCGTGCGCGGCTGAAAGGATATGAGGGTGAAGCCTGCATGGAATGCGGCAACTTCACTTTGGTGCGGAATGGCACCTGTATGAAATGTGATACCTGTGGCTCTACCAGTGGTTGTTCCTGACGGCCGTATATCTCCCGCGGCTAAGACCACTGGAACTCATGGGGTGCGCGCAACGCGCACCCCATTTTTCTTTGTACCCCCGTGGGCACACGCAACGCGCACCCCATTTTTCTTTTGTGTTAGTTTCCTCTGCTCGAATCTAACAGGAAACGGAAATCCTCATGCGGTTGAGCGATTATTCCGCTCTCACCTTCGACTGTTACGGCACTTTGATCGATTGGGAGCGCGGTATGCTGGGCGCGCTCACGCCCTGGCGGACACGGAGCAGCGTTACGGCAGACGAGAATTCCCTCTTGGCGCTCTATGGCCGCCACGAAACCGTCATACAAACCGAGCAACCCGGCCTCTCCTATCGCGACGTGGTGGCGCAGGTGCTGGGGCGGATGGCGGAGGAGTTGGGCGCGCCGGCGACCACCGAAGAACAGGACACTTTCGGCGAGTCCGTCGGTCAGTGGCCGCCCTTCCCCGATAGCCGCGACGGATTGGCCTATCTCCGGGAGCATTTCACCCTCGCCGCCATCACCAATGTCGACAATCGCTCCTTCGCACGAACCCATCTGCTGCTCGGCGAGCCCTTCCACCTTCTCGTCACCGCCCAGGACGTCGGCAGTTACAAGCCGGCCCCGGAGAATTTTTACTATGCCTTCGACCGCCTGGCGGAACGGGGCATCTCGCGCGACAAAATCCTCCATGTCGCCCAGAGCCTCTATCACGATATCGCGCCGGCCCGGGCCCTTGATCTCGCCAATGTCTGGGTGGACCGGCAAACCGGGCGCGGTGGCGGCATGACGCCGCCTACCGATGCCCAGCCCGATTTGCGCGTCACCAGCATTGAAGAACTGGCGTCGCTTCACCGCGCCGAACGCTAGCCCGCCATGCGTCGAATATTCACGCTAGATTTTCATTTTGATCATTCGCCGGAAACGCTGTGGCCATTGCTCATCGATACGGCTCGCCTAAATGAGGCAACGGGATTCCCGCGCCACACGGTGTCTCAGACCGCAAGGCCCGACGGTTCGGTCGAGCGCATCGCGCGCGGCAAGTTCGGCCCCTTTCCATCCGAGTGGGAGGATTTTCCCTGGGAGTGGGAGGAGCGGCACAAATTGCGCCATATCAGGCGCTTTCGAAAAGGTATTTTCAAAACCATTACCGCGCAGCTTGAATTAATCCCCGAAGGCGACGGCACGCGTTGGCGTGGCGAACTCGGTATGGAGAGCAGCAACCTGACCGGCACGTTGTTCCTGCTTTTGGGCGGCGGCGATGTCATGATCCGCAATTACCGGAAGTTCGTCGCCGCCGATGTTCCCTACCGCCTGGACAACGGGCCAATTCCGCCCGAATTGGCCAACGACAAAGTCTCCGCCACCGTGCGAAGCCGCTTGACGCAACTGGTTTCGGAGATCGAAAGCGGCCCCTATGGGCATAATCTGGCCCGCCCCCCTGGCCGAGTTCGTCGCGACGGGAGCAGATGTCGATATGAACCGCATCCGTCCTTTGGAGTTGGCCCAAAAGTGGGACACAGAACCGCGCAAGGCCATTGAGCTTTGCCTGGAGGCGGCACGCGTTGGCCTGCTCGGCATGCGCTGGGATCTAATTTGCCCGCGTTGCCGGAGTGGCGAAGGGGCGCTTCCCGACCTCGCGTCTCTGCCCGAGGGCGTCCATTGCCCGTCCTGCAATATCGATTATCAGCGCAATTTCTCGGCCAATGTGGAGCTCAGTTTTCACCCGGCGACGGCAATTCGCGAGATAAATCCGGACGAGAATTTCTGTCTGATGAGCCCGGCACACACACCGCATGTGCTGCTGCAAAAGATTTTGGACCCTGGTGAAAGCGCTGAGCTGGAAATCGACATTGCGCCCGGCGCTTATGATCTTCGCACTCTTGAGCCCGGCGGCATGGTAGAGATTGAATATGACGGCGGCGGCTTTCCCGAAGTGATCGCCGGTAACGATGAGATGTGCGCCGGCGAAGCGGCCGAAGATGGCAAGGTGGCACTTCGCAACGAAAGCAAAAAACGCCTCACCCTTCTCATCGAGCGGCGCGATTGGCTCGATAATATCGTGACGGCCGACAAGGTCGCCACGCTGCAAGCGTTTCGCGATCTCTGCGGCAATCAGGTGCTGCGCGCCGGCGACGATGCGGCAATCGAACATATCACCCTGATGTTTTCCGACCTGCGTGGCTCCACCGCGCTGTACAACCGCATCGGCGACGGGCCGGCCTATCATTTGGTGCGCGAGCATTTCGCGTTTATGGCGGGCGAAATCCGCGAGCATAACGGCGCCATCATCAAGACCATCGGCGATGCCGTCATGGCGGCGTTCGGCGAGCCGGCCGATGCGGTGCGCGCCATGCTGTCGATCCAAAACCATGTCGCGGCCTTCAACGAGTCCCAGGGCGAGGAAGAACTGGTCATCAAGCTCGGCGCCCATGCCGGCCGGACGATCGCGGTTAATCTGAATGGCCGGCTCGACTATTTCGGCGCAACGGTCAACCTCGCGGCACGCCTGCAGCAGGAAAGCGAAGGCGGCGACATCGTCCTTTCCGCCCCGCTGGCAAGGGACCCTGCCGTAGACCCGCAATTGGAAGGCATAGACTTCGAAACCGGGTCGGCCACCATGAAGGGCTTCGACGACCCCATCCCCTATTTGCGCCTCCGCACCGGGGGATAGCCTGTATTTCGCTGGACCGGGCCTTTATACTGCCCGCGAAGTGAGGGAAGGTTGAGATGATACCTGAGAAATTAGTCGAATTCGTGCACGGCCCGAGAGTCATGTTCGTTGGTTCGCGAAATGACAAATTGCGGCCAATCGCAACATGGGCCTTCGGTGCTCTCGCCGATGGCGAAGCCAGCACCGTCACAGTCTTCATTCCCGAAATCGAGGGGACGCAGACATTTGAGAATGTGGCCGCTAATGGTCGTGTATCCTTGGTTGTCGGCGACGCGGCGTCGCACGAAACATACCAGTTCAAGGGTGAGCATCGAGAAACACGCCCTTGCACGGATGATGACTATACTGTGCAGGAAATCTTTATAAGCAAGCTCATCGCTTATATGGAGCCGATGGGATTTGGCGAAGCAATTTGGAACGGATTTTCGCAGAAACCCGCGCGGGCGATGACGTTCGCGGTCGAGGACATCTTCGTGCAAACGCCAGGGCCTGGCGCCGGCGAAAAGATCGACGTGAACTAGCGGTGCCGGGAAGGGAATAGAATTATGTTGCCAGAAGAAATCAAACCCGCGATGCAGGGGCTAATTCCCAGCACCTTGGTGTCCTGTTCTTTGGAAGGAGAGCCGAATACCACCGAAATTTCGCAAGTCTGGTACGTCGACGAGACTCATGTCGCTCTGTCGCATCAGTTTTTCAACAAGACCCACCGCAATATTCGCGCCAACCCATTCGCGTTCGTTATCATCCGAAACCCCGAGACATTTCAGGAATGGCACCTTGAAATGCAGTATGAGCGTTCCGAGACCGAGGGTGCGCTGTTCGATGATATGGACATGAAACTCGAAGCCATCGCCTCGATGACCGGCATGAGCGACATTTTTCAGCTTCGCGCCGCGGATATTTACAAGGTGCTCTCCGTCCGCAAGTCCACTTTGCGCGTTGGCGCGTAAGACGATGTCCTCCGCTGAGGATTCCGGCGAGTTACCGATCCGGGAACAGATCCTGCAAAATCAGGAGATCATCGACGATCTCAACGGTAAACTCGCGCGCAAATCCGAAGAGGTAAAAATCATCCAGCAGATCTCAACCGAGATCGTCGCAACGCTGGAGCTCGACAAAATTCTCGACACGATTTTGGCTTCAATGGATTCGGTGCTCGGTTTCGAGCATTGCATGATCCTGCTGTCCGCCCATGGTGAAGAGAACAAACTGGTTCTCACCGCAAGCCGCGGCTATGAAGACGCCCGCCTGGGTGTCGAGGTGCCGTTCGGCCAGGGCGTGATCGGCGTGGTCGCCAAGAAGCGCCGCATGATGCGCATGGGCAATATTCAAACCCAGCTCGCCTATCAGGCCAATGTGCGCCAGCGCATGCAGGAGGTCGACGGTGACACTGGCAACGCTCCGGAGGTCGCCGAACTGCCGGGCCTGCCCAAGGCGCAAAGCCAGATCGCGATTCCGCTACTCGTGCAGGACCGCCTCGTCGGCGTCTTCGCGGTGGAAAGCGAGAAGGGAAACGCGTTTGACGAGTTGGACGGTGTGCTGCTCTCCATCGTCGCCAACCAGGTCGCCAATGCCATTGACAATGCGCGGCTGCACCAGCAGGAGATGGAGCGCTCGGCCCAACTCGATAAAGCGGTGGATGAACTCTCCAATCTGAACGAAACGCTGGAAGCGAAGGTCGACGGGCGCACGGCCGAACTGTCCCGCGCCCTGGAAGAAGTGAAGCACGAAAAGCAGTTGAGCGAAGGCCTGCTCAACCGCATGGCGCCGCCGGAAGTGATCCCGGCGATGATGGAGGACAAGCTGGAAGCGGCGAAAATTTCCTCCACGCTGATGTTTACCGATCTCGAAAACTTCACCGAATTCATTATTTCAGTTGGGCCGGCGACATCATCACGCGCTATCGCGGTTATCTGAACAAGACCAATGGCGACGGCACCATGTCTTTGTTCGGCGCGCCGAACGGAAATGCGACCCATCCGACGGACGCGGTACTGGTCGGTCTCGCCTTGCAAGGCGAAGTGCGCGATCATATCCCGCTCGGCATGCGGATCGGCATCAATACGGGCACCATCGCCACCGGCCTGCTTGGCCCGCAAAATAAGGGCCTCTACGACGTGCTGGGTGACGCGGTAAATACCGCGAGTCGTATGGAAGGCATTTGCCCCTCGGGGGGGCGTTTGCATCAGCGGCGCCACCGAGGAGTTGATCAAACCCTATTTCGAAATCGAATCTCTCGGCGAAAAAGACGTCAAGGGTCTGCACATCGTTTCATATTTCAATGTGAAATCCTTGAAGCCCTTGGACAAAGACGAACGGCGCGTCGACCCGTCCAGCCGTTTTGCCGAGCAGTGCACCGCGCTCAGCGAAGAGGTGAGCGCGCTAACGCACAAGTCCTTCGGCATGATCGATTTTACCAGCATTCAATCGCGCGATGTAGCGCTGGGCCACAATGATGCGGTCGCCACCTATGCGCTCGCGCTCTTCCGGGCTCTGAAAGAGAGTTCACCCGAACTGGTCGGCGACATCGACGAAGTGGCGCTGCTGACCTTGGCCCTCCTCCATGATGTGGGGAAATTCAGTGTCGATGCGGCTCGCCTGAACGAACGCTCGCCGGGCAACCAGGAGCGCACAAAGCTGCGCGCCGATCTGCTGGAGAACACCCTCGAGGTGTTCGAAAAAATCGGCCAACAACAGCTCGCGCCGGCGCTGCGCCATTTCTACCATTTCGAGGAAACCGGCGGCGAAGGTGCGGAGGCGGACACGCTCACAGAGCTGCTCGCCGCGGCAGATATTTACGACGCTCTAACCGCGCCGAAAGTTTACAAGGGCACGCCGTGGCGCATTACCGGCGCGTTGGAAGAGCTGTTGCATCTGCCGCACTGCCAAGGGGCGAACCGGCCGGTGTTCGAAAAATTCGTGGAAATCATGCGTCCCAAAGACGCTGCTGTTTCGACCTCGACCAAAACCGAGGTCATGTTCCGCTAAATCGGATCATGATCTGCTCTAGGCGGGTTCATCTTTCGGCTTGTCGCCATCTTCCTTCACCGCCGCCTTCTTTTTCGGCATATCGACCTTCAGGCTTAATTCCTTGAGATGCCTTGGCGCTGCCGGTGCCGGTGCGCCCATCATCAAATCCTGCGCTGTCTGATTAAATGGGAACATGATGATTTCGCGGATATTGGGCTCGTCCGCCAGCAGCATGACGATGCGATCGATGCCCGGCGCGATGCCACCATGGGGCGGCGCGCCATATTGAAAGGCCTGATAGAGCGCGCCAAAGCGGTTTTCGACTTCCGATTTCTCGTAGCCGGCAATCTCGAACGCCTTGACCATGATGTCGAGGCGGTGGTTCCGAATCGCGCCGCTCGAAAGTTCCACGCCGTTGCATACGATATCGTATTGCCAGGCCAGGATATCGAGCGGATCCTCGCTTTCCAGCGCCTCCAGACCGCCCTGCGGCATTGAGAACGGATTGTGGCTGAAGCCAATCTCATTCGTATCCTCGTCGCGCTCATACATCGGATAATCGATGATCCAGCAAAAGCGGAAGTCGCCCTCTTCGATCAAATCGAGCTGGCGCGCCAATTCGACCCGCACCGCGCCAGCATAGCGCGCCGCGAGATCGGTCTTGTCGCAACTGAGGAACAAGGCATCGCCATCGCCCAGACCGGAGACTTCCTTGAGGCTCTGAATAACCTCGTCGGGAATGAATTTGGCGATCGGGCCCTTCCCCGCCCCGTCTTCGAAGACGATATAGCCGAGGCCGGGAGCCCCCAGAGCCTGGGTAAACTCGATCAGCTTGTCGAAGAAACTGCGCGGTTTGTCGGCAACGCCTTTCGCGGGAATGCCGCGCACCACGCCGCCTTTCTTGATCACGCCCTTAAACGCCTTGAAGGCTACTTCCTCGAGTGCGAAATATTCGGTGACGTCGACGATCTCTGTCGGGATGCGCAAATCCGGCTTGTCGGTGCCATAGCGCAGCATGGCGTCGGCATATGCCAGGCACGGAAAAGGCATTGGGGTCACCGCACGGTCGGAAAACTCCTCGAACACCCCGTGCAGAACCGGCTCGACGGCGTTGAAAACATCCTCCTGCTCAACAAAGGCCATCTCCACATCGAGCTGATAGAACTCGCCCGGCGAGCGGTCGGCACGCGCATCCTCGTCTCGAAAGCAGGGCGCGATCTGAAAATAACGATCGAAGCCCGAACACATGACGAGCTGTTTGAACTGCTGCGGCGCCTGCGGCAATGCGTAGAACTGTCCCGGATGCATGCGGCTCGGGACGAGAAAATCTCGCGCGCCCTCAGGCGAGCTCGCGGTCAGTATGGGGGTCTGAAATTCGGTAAAGCCCTGCTCGACCATGCGCCGGCGAATGCTGGTGATGATCTCGCTGCGCAGCAAGATGT
>CAZUVO010000055.1:19106-21672 GCA_964623955.1 uncultured Rhizobiaceae bacterium | reverse complement strand
CCACCTGACCCGCCACCGCCATTGCCGCCATCGCCGCCATTGCCGCCATTGCCGCCATCGCCGCCATCGCCGCCGCTGGCCGCTGCGGCTGTGGCAAGACCCTTCGATGAATTGGCCAGGCCAGTCGTGCTGGCATTGCTGTTGTCGGCATTGGCCGCGCCCTCGCCATCGCCGCTCTCACCACCTTCGCCCTCGCCGTCACCTCCATCGCCATCACCATCGCCATCGCCATCACCATCGCCATCGCCATCGCCGCCGCTATCGCCATCGCCGCCGCTATCGCCGGTGACGGAGACGCTGACGCTGGCGGCGTTGGCCGAGACGGCCGCGGTTTGGCCCGCCGTGACGGAGACGCTGCCGCCACCGGCGGTGGCGGAGACCGACACCTCGCCCTGGCTGACACTGACATTGGCCGCCGCCTCGGCGACGCTAACGCTGAAGGCGGTGCCTTTCACCACGGCGGCGAGAAACGGCGTTTCGACGGTGAAATGCTCGTCCCGCCGCTTGTCCACCTCATAAAGCGCCTCGCCCTCGGTTTGCCGGATACGGGTGCGCTTGCCGTCCGCTTCGAGGCCGAGCAGTTCGACCCGGCTGTTCGCCTTAATAGTCACGATATTTTTCTGGCGCGACAGGATGACCCATGCGTCCGGGCCGGTTTCGATCTCGGCATTTTCAGGGAGATAGCTTCCGGCATCGACGAGTTGCGCGGCTTGTCCGTCATGCGTGCGCCGGAGAACCTCGCCGGTGACCGCCACGGCCGCCCATAATTCACTCGCCGGCGGCGGAATCAAATTGTCGCCGCTGGATGTATCCGGGCTCGCTTGAAGCCGATCTATCTCTTCGATATCGACGCTGGCATCGAGAATGTAACCCTCGGGAGAAGCCGCCGGATCCGCATCATCGCCGATCCCGTCCGCGGCAAAGGCGAAAAAAGCCAGCGCGAACAAGAGGATAATCGCGCGAAACGGTGTAAAACAAGATGCCATCCCGCAGTAATTCCCGCTTATCTCCCAAGACTTATACGTGCATTGACTCTATGTCTTTTGTTTTGTTGATTAAATAATACTTAAGACTAAATAACAATGAATAATAATATTAACATCATTTACATTTATTACCAAGTTAATTTGCAAATGTTGCTTGTTTACCCGCTTTGCGGCGGCGGGCGCGTATGCGGACTGAGACGCCATTCAGCGAATTTCAGGGTGCGGACGATGACAAGGGTCAGTGCGAGATACATGATCGCCGATATGAGAAAGAGCTCGTAGGGCGCGAAAGTGCGCGCGACGATGACCCGCGCCACACCGGTGATATCGAGCAGTGTAATCGTGCTGGCGAGCGCGCTGCTTTTGAGCATGAGGATGATCTCATTGCCGTAGGCCGGGAGCGCTAGGCGGAAGGCGCGCGGCACGGTGATGCGCCGCAGAATCAACATTTTCGGCATGCCGAGCGCGCGCGCCGCTTCAAGCTCGCCGTGCGGCACGGCCTGAATGGCGCCGCGCAGGATTTCCGCCGTGTAGGCCGAGGTGTTGAGCGTAAAAGTAAAGATGGCGCACCAATAGGCTTCCTTGAAAAACGGCCAGAGAAAGCTTTCGCGCACCGCCTCCGACTGGCCGAGGCCGTAATAGACGATGAAGATCTGCACCAGGATCGGTGTGCCGCGAAACACGAAAATAAAGCCGTAAACCGGCATCCACAGGACGGCATGCTTGGATGTCCGCGCCAGCGCCAGTGGGATCGCCAGGCACAAGCCGAGCGCGAGCGCCAGAGAGATCAACTGCACGGTCATCCCCATGCCGTCGAGGAGCGCCGGGATGCTGTCGATCATCAGTTGAAGATCGAATTCCATGCAGCTAACCCATACGCACACCGCGTTGGGCGCGGCGCTCGGAATATTGCAGGACGATCATCGAGACGATGGTAAAGGCGAGATAAATTAGCGCGGCGATCAGATAGAACTTGAACGGCTCGCGCATGGCGCCGGCCGCAGCTTTCGAGTTGTACATCAACTCGTTCAAGTTAATGACCGAGATCAGCGACGTGTCTTTGAGCAGAACCAGCCAGAGGTTGCCGAGCCCGGGAAGGGCGAAGCGCCACACCTGGGGCAGCATGACGCGGCGAAACATCTGCAATCGCCCCATGCCGACCGCGTAAGCGGCCTCGATCTGCCCTTTCGGCACCGCGAGAATGGCGCCGCGGAACACTTCGGTGGCATAGGCGCCGAATACGAAAGCGAGGGTAAAGGTGCCGGCAATGAACGGCTTTATTTCGATATAGGACTCGCCGCCGACACCCCGCCAAATATCCTGCACCAGGAGCGTGCCGCCATAGAAAACGATGAGCAGCAGCAGCAGTTCGGGCAGGCCGCGGACGACCGCGGTGTATGCGGTTGCCGCGCCGCGCAAGATGACGAATTTCGACAGTTTGGCGGTGGCGCCAATTAATCCGAAGACAAGGCCAAGGGCGATCGACGCAAGGGCGACCTTAATCGTCAACCAAGCCCCGTCTACGAGCAGCGACCCATAGCCGTGCAGTTCGAACACGCGCCCGGTACCTTCTCCTGAAA
>CAZUVO010000055.1:18540-19077 GCA_964623955.1 uncultured Rhizobiaceae bacterium | reverse complement strand
GCCGTTCGGGCCCGGAGACGCTTTTACTCAAACACTGGCCGGCTTAGCCGCCATAGACGTCGAAGCCGAAATATTTGTCGTTGATTTTCTTGTAGGTGCCGTTGGCGCGGATCGCGGCAATGGCGTCGTTGAGCAGCTTCTGCAGGTCCGTATCGTCCTTGCGGATGGCGATGCCGGCACCGTCACCGAACCATTTCGGATCGGTAAAGTTGGGACCGACGAATTCGGCACCCGCGCCGGCGTCGGTATTCAGAAAGCCTTCTTCCAGGGCGACGCTGTCGGCGAGGAGCAGGTCGACGCGACCGGCCGTGAAATCGAGATAGGCCTCATCCTGGGTGCCATATCCTTTAATCTCGACGATATCGCCGTAATTGTCGCTCACGAAATTCTCGTGGATGGTCGCGCGCTGTACGCCAACCGATTTTCCGTCCAGCGACTCGCGGTTGATTTCGATGTCCGAGCCCTTCTTGCGCACGAATTTGGCCGGCGTCGAATAATATTTGTTGCTGAAGGAGACCTTCTTCTTGCGCTCCTCGG
>CAZUVO010000055.1:0-18530 GCA_964623955.1 uncultured Rhizobiaceae bacterium | reverse complement strand
CTCGGTGATCGACATGGAAGCGATGATGGCGTCGTACTTGTTGGCCAACAGAGCCGGAATGATGCCGTCCCAATCCTGCGGCACCAAATCGCACTCGGCGTTCATCTCGGCGCAGATGGCGAGCGCGATATCGATATCGAAGCCTTTCAGCGTGCCGTCCGGCTCCATCCAGCTAAACGGCGGATAGGCGCCCTCGACGCCGACCCTGAGCTTGCTCCAATCCTTGGCGTCGGCGATGCTCGCCGAGACCGCCAGGGCGATAGCGACGATAAAGCTCGCAACTAGAGTTCTGATTTTCATTTGTTTATCTCCCAGATTAATTTCAGTTCTTAGGTTCCGTCTTCCCGTTGACCGGGTCAAGGGTTCAAAGGTTAATATTCGCCGGCGGCAAGGAACTGCCGGCAGCGTTCCGAACGCGGCGCATCGAACACCTGGTCCGGCGTCCCCTCCTCTTCGACAAGCCCGTTATGCAGGAAGATCGTCTTCGACGAGACCTCGCGGGCGAACGCCATTTCATGCGTGACCATAATCATGGTGCGGCCTTCCTCGGCGATGTCTCGGATCACTTTCAGCACCTCGCCGACCAGTTCGGGATCGAGCGCCGAGGTCGGCTCGTCGAACAGCATCAATTGCGGCTCCATGGCGAGCGCTCGGGCGATCGCCGCGCGCTGCTGCTGGCCGCCGGAAAGATGCGCCGGGTAATGATCGCGCTTGTCGGTGAGGCCGACGCGCTCCAAGAGCGCTTCCGCCCGCTCATGCGCCTCCGCCTTGGAGAGTTTCAGCACATGCAGCGGCGCTTCGGTCAAATTCTGCAACACGGTCATATGAGTCCAGAGATTAAAATTCTGGAATACCATGCCGACGGTGGAGCGGATGCGGTCGACCTGGCGCTGGCTTTCCGGCACCAGCCCCTTGCGCTTTTGCTTCATGCGGATCAGCTCGCCGCCGACCCAGATGCGCCCGGCATTAGGCATTTCCAGCAAATTGATACAGCGCAGCATGGTGCTCTTGCCCGAGCCGCTGGCGCCGATGATGGAGAGCACATCGCCCTCGCCGGCGGTGGCGGAAACGCCCTTCAACACCTCGAGCGCGCCGAAGCTCTTATGCAAATCCTCGACCGCGAGCGCACTGCCGCCGGCGGGAGCAGGCGCGCTCGCTTGATCCGTCACACCGACACCTTGCATACCGTATCCGTCTTGTAGCCGGTGATCACGCGCCGCCAGCCGCACAGGCTGGCATCAAGCGCCGCATCGCCGGTATCCACATGCAGGAGATTATCGCGAAGCGAGGCGATTTTCTCCACCGTCGCGGCGACGGTGATGTGCTCGATACCGACGCGCGAAATGACACCTGCGCTGATCTGTTGGTTGCCGCGGCCGAAGAAATGCCCCTGTCCGCCGATCGGCGTCACCGCGATCGCCGCACCTCCATCGAGGGCGGCAAGTATATCCTGCTCGCCCGCGTCCGACGCGATACGCGCGCCGTCGCGGATGAGATCGACGCCAAGCAGGGTTTTCTCCACCGCGAGTTTCTCCGCCACGGCGCGCATGGTCGTGCCGGGGCCGAGAATATAAAGCCGGCCCGGCGCCATCGCCTCAACGATCCTCGCCGCGATACCATTGAGCGCGGTGCGGTCGTTGCTGACACCCCCCGCCTTGGTGCCCTGCACCAGATCCGGCAGATGCGGCACCTTGAGATAACCATAGAGCTTGGCCGAGACCGCGCCTTCGCGGAACGCCGCCTCGTCGATATCCATCACTTCGAGCTCGCGCAGCGGCACGCCGCCCTGCAGATAGCGCAGCACCATGCGCGCCGCCGCGCGCGGATTTGTGGCGTAAACGGCGGAATGCATCTTTACGCCCGCCGGGATGCCGACGACGGGCACGCGCTCACCGATGGCGCGCACCATGTCGCGCGCCGTGCCGTCGCCACCGGCAAAGAGAAGAAGATCGATCGGGAGATCGGCCATCTCCTCAGCCGCGCGCACGCTGTCCTCGGCATCGGTATCCGCGCCGGTGGATTGGCCGACGACCTGGGGCTCGAATCCCGCCGCGCGCGCTTCCGTCTCACCCATCTCGCCGGGCGCGGCGATCACTTCAATCTCTGCATTGGCGGCGGCAATCGCAGTCAGCGCCTCGCCGGCGCGGAGCGGCGATTTGGGCGTCGCGCCGAGCTCGCGCGCGCGGGCAATGATCTCAGGCGTGTCGCTGCCCTTAAGGCCGACCGCACCGCCCATCCCGGCGATGGGATTGACGATCAGGCCGAGACGGAAGGCCGCCATGGCCCGGCGTCAATAACCTCCCTCATGGCGTTCGATCTTGCGCCGCTTGTCCGAGGTCCACATCGCTTTCTTGCGCTGATAGCCGCGATAGGTGAAGGCCCAGCAATCGGGATCCTCCGGCACGTCGTGATCGATCTTCGTCGTCGCTGCGTTATAGGGCCCGCCCTGCGCCTTTTCGGCATTGCTATAGGCCTCGTTCGAGATCGATTTGAGCGCGCCCAGCATATGGTCCATCTCGTCGATGGTCAGCGATTCGCCGGGCTCCATGGTAAAGGGCTCCGGCACCAGCATCGGTACATGGCTCGGCATGCAATGCTGCACGCCGAAATCGACCATGCGGTCGATCACGTCATGGCTGGTGACGCCAGTCTCGGCGAACATCGTCTCGAAGCTGTAACGCACCTGTTCGAGCTTGGGATAATTGTTGGCCGGCCAGGGAATCGTGACGCCGCGCACGCCGCGCATCTTGGCGAGCATATAATTGTTATTGAGCACCGCCGTCTCCGCCACCGCGCGCAAGCCCTCGGCCCCCAGGCTCATGACCCAGGAATAGGCCTTGAGCACGGCATGGACATTGCCGATGAAGGCGCGGATGCGGTCGATGCCCTCGCCCCGGTCGTAATCGAGGCGGTAGCCGCCGGCGCCATCCTCGGCGACGATCGGGCGCGGCAGGAATTTGCGCAAATGCTCCTTCACGCCGACCGCGGCGCAGCCCATGCCGAGCGAGCCGTGCGGCGCCGAGAAGGTCTTGTGCAGATTGAACTGGCACATGTCGAAACCGGTATCGGCGGCGCGCACCATGCCGAGGAGCGGATTGCCGTTGGCCTGGTCATAGGCGCAGAGCCCGCCCGCCTCATGCACGAGATCGACGAACTGGCGGATGTTGGGATTGTACTGCCCGGTATCTTCCGGATTGGTCAGCATCAGCCCGGCGGTACGCTCGGAGATTGCCGCCTTCAGCGCATCGACCCCGGCGAACCCCATATCGCCCGGCATCAATGTGATCACCTTGAAGCCGGCGACCGACGGCGTCGCCGCGTCCGCCGGATGCGAGAAGGAGGTGGTGATGATCGCGCTGACCGAGCTCGCCGCGCGATTCATGATAGGCGCGGATGAGGCAGGCATTGGTGTAGATGCCTTGCGCGCCCGAGGCCGGCTGGAAGGTGAACTCGTCCATGCCGGAGATTTCGCACATGATGCGGTTGAAGCGGTACATCAGCTCGAAGAGACCCTGCAGGCTCTCCTCCGCCTGCAGCGGATGGAGATCGGCGAGCCGGGAGCCGCGCGCGATATGCTCATGGGCCTTTGGGCTGTATTTCATCGTGCAGGTGCCCATCATGTCGGTGGTGACGTCGAAGCCCATGGTCATCTGCGACAGCCGCAGGAAATGACGCAGCGCGCGGTGCTGCGTTACCTCCGGCAGATCGGGCGCACTAGCGCGGCGCACGCCGGCGGGCAGCTTCGCCGCCACATCGCCGACCGCATCGGCGACCTCGCTATCCACCGCCGGCGGCACGATGCCGCGCGCGCCGGTCTCGCTCAGTTCGGTAATCAGCGGCTCGTTCCAACGCGCCGCGCGAAACTCGCTTCCCCGGCCGCTCATGACAGCACCTCCCCCAGCGCATCGACCAATCTGTCGATATCGGCCTTGCTGTGAATCTCGGTGACGCAATAGAGCGCCGATTGGCCGAGCAATGGAAAGTCGCGGCTCAAATCCTTGCCGGCGAAAATGCCGCGCGCCAACAGCGCCGCGTTGACGTCGGCGACGGACTTGCTGCTGGCGCTGAAATCGACGGTGAACTCCTTGAAGAAATGACCGTCAAGATGCGGCACCTTGGCGCCATTCAGGCCGTCGATGCGCTCGGCGGCATAGCGCGCGCGCTGCATGATGCCTTCGCCCACTTCCACCATGCCGCGCGGCCCCATCAGCGAGAGATAGACCGCCGCGCCAATACCCCATAGCCATTGCGTGGTGCCGGCATAATCCTCCGACTCATGGCGCTTGTCATAGGAAGTGCGCTGCATGGTCGACCAGGCGAAGCCGATCTCGCCCTCGTTCGCCGCCGGCGCGATGCTCATCATGATCATCGGAAATTCGTTGACGAAACGCTCCTCGTCACGGCTGGCGATGAAGCCGCCGCAACCGCCGCCGGCATACATATGAATGCCGAGCGGTTGAATATCGCCGCAGACGATATCGGCGCCGTAATCCGCCGGCGCGGCGAGCACGCCGAGGCTCATCGGGTCCACGCCGACCACCAGCATGGCGCCGGCGCCATGCACCAGCTCGGCGATCTCCGCGCCACGATGCTCGATCATTCCGAGAAAGGCGGGGTTCTCCAAATAGACCGCGCCGATATCACCGGAGAGCTTGGCTTTGAGGTCGTCGAGATCCATCAGGCCGGTCGCCGGGTCGATGCCGACTAGCTGGAGGTCCGCCACCGGCTTGGTGAAACCGCGGATCTGCGAGCGCAAGTCCGCGCTGATGCCGCCCGACAGCAGCACGCCGCGGCGTGCGGTAATCCGGCAGGCCATGGTCACCGCGCTGTTGACCGCCGCGCCCAAATCATAGGCCGGCGTGCCGACCACCTCCATGCCGACCAGCTCGCCGATCAGGCTCTGAAATTCGAACATCGCCTGGTTCTTGCCATGGTCGGAATAGGTGCCGCCGCCATAGGCGGTGAGGAATTCGCCGCGCCCGGTGATCTCGTCGCATATCGCCGGCACATAATGCTGCCAACAGCCGGCGCCGCAGAAATTGAGCTGGTCGCGGCAGGATTGGTTCTTGGCCAGCATGTCGTTGACGTGACGCCGAAGATCATGCTCGGCGGGCAGCGGATCGGGCAGGTTCAAGAGGCCCTTCACGCGCAATTCTTCCGGCACCGAGGCATAAAGGTCGGTCGCGCTGGCAATGCCAATTTCGGCAAGGAGGCGCTTGCGCGCCTCGGGCGCCGCGTTGGGCACGTAGGGGTGAATGAACCCGGTGTCGTCGCTCATGACGGTATCTCCCGTATATTTGTTTTTTCGGCGCTCAGCCGCCCGCCATCAGGATAAGCATAAGAGACAGGCTCACAAGAGAGATTGCCGTGGTGAGAACGATCGCCGCCGAGGCGTCGGCCAAGCGCACGCCGTAATGCCCGGCAATGACGAAGGCGTTGGCGCCGACCGGCATGCCGGCCATCAGCACCAGCACCATGGTCCAGAGCGGATCGAGCGGAAAGAGGAAGCGCGTCAGCAGGTAGACCACGATGGGGAAGAGCGCCAGTTTCGCCAATGTGGAAAGCGCGGCGGAGGCGAGCAGGCTCCGCACCGGACGCCCGGCGAGGAAGAGGCCGATGGCGATCAGCGCGGCGGGCGCCGCCGCCTGTCCGAGCAGTTCCAGCAGCCGCGCGATGGAGACCGGCAAGGTGGCGCCCGCCGCCGACAGCACCAGGCCGATCAAAACCGCCCAGAGCAGCGGATTGGTGGCGAGCGCCTTGACGGTGTTTTTGAGCGCGCCGCCCGATGCGCGAGCGCGGGCGGTCTCGAGGATCAGTACCGCGCCGGTCATGATGAGCACCGAATTGATCAGCACGGCAAGGCTCGCCGGCACCACCGCCGGCGCGCCGAACGCGGCGGCGGCGAGCGGAATGCCGAGATAGCCATTATTGCCGTAGGAGGCGATAACGCCGCGCATGGCCGAGCCGGCAAGATCGTCGGCGAAGAGAAAGCGCCCGGCGAGGCCGGTCACCAGCCAGGTGACGGCGATGCCAAGGGCGAAAGCGGCGATGAAATTCCAGTTGAGGATTTCGCCGACCGGCGCGGCGGCGAGGGAGACAATCATCAGCGCCGGCATCGCCAAGTAATAGACGAAATTGTTGAGCACCGGGAAGATCGCGCCGCCCAAGAGCTTGAAGCGCGCCGCGCCATAACCGATGGCGATGAGGGCAAAGGCCGGGACCACCGCCGTCAGCAGGGTCTCCATCCGGGCCTGTCCGGCTCAGGCGGGAGTGAAGCTGTCGATCACCATGCCCGGCGGCGTGTCGGCGACATACTCCTTGCCGTCGAACACATGGCGGCCATTGACCCAGACGCCGTGCACGCCGGCGCCGTCGCGCGTCAGCCGGCTTTCCCCGCCGGGGAGGTCGAACGCCCGGCGCAGCGGCCCGCGCGCCACCACCGCCGAATCGAACAGCATCAGGTCGGCGAAAGCGCCCGGCGCGATGCGCCCGCGGTCGGGGATGCGGTAGAGATCGGCGGGCAAGCTGGTGAGCCGGCGCACCGCGTCGGAGAGGTCGAACGCACCGCGCTCACGCACCCAATGGCCGAGGAGATGCAGGCCGTAGCCGGCATCGCACAGATAGCGCAGATGCGCGCCGCCGTCGGAGAGGCTAATCAAGCTGCCCGGCTGGCGCATCAGCTTCTCCACCTCGTCCTCGTTGGAATTCATCAGACCGGCGGTATAGACCGTCTCCAACCCCTCCTCCGCCGAGAGGTCGAAAAACGCGTCGATGGGGTCCTTGCCCTGGCGCTCGGCCACTTCCGCGACAGTGAGCCCCTCCAATTCGCGGTTCTCCTCGCGCGCCGTCATGGCGACTTCGACCGTCGACCAGTCGCCGAAGAAGAGTTTCCCTTTCTGCGGCGTTTCCAGGTCGCGGCGGAAGCTGTGGCGGAACTCAGCGTCGCGGATTTGCCGTTCGAAACTTTCATTGTCGGCATTGATCAAGGGCGCCCAGGCATCAAGGCTCTGCATGGGAAAGGCCGCGGGCAGCGCGAAATCCATGCTGAGCGGCTGGCACGACACTTGCGCCCAGAGCTGATTGCCGCGTGCCTGCGCTTCCGCCGAATCCGTCACCATCTTGGGCGCGCGCTCGGGAAAGGCCTCGTTATAAAGCGCGGCAGTCTGGAACACCGGGCAGCCATTGTCGGCGGCGAGCGATTCCATCACCTCCGAAGTCATGCTCGGGCCGACGGTGAGCTGAAAGACGCCGCGCTTCTTCTCGCCGAGCACGCCGACAAGCGCGCGCAGCTCGCTTTCCTCGGCGAGGCGGGACGGCATCGGCACGCCCTTATCGCCATGGTGATTGATCGAGGTGGAGGTCGAGAAGCCGATGGCGCCGGCATCCATGCCGCCGCGCACGAGATCGCGCATCTCGGCCACTTCATCCTCGGTCGCGGCGCGGTCGGAGGCTTCGGTCTTCAACACCATGGTGCGCACGGCGGAATGGCCGATAAAGGCCGCAACGTTTGGCGTCACGCCCTTGCGTCGCAGCAAATCCATATATTCAGCGAAGCTTTCGAACTCCCAATTCGTGCCGCTCCTGAGCGCAGTCAACGACATGCCCTCGACCTCGGCGAGATTTCGCGCGATCAGATCGCGGCAATCCGGCGGACAGGGCGCGATGGAAAAGCCGCAATTGCCGACGACGACGGTGGTAACGCCGAGTGCCGGCGAGGGCGTCGCGTTCGCATCCCAGGTCAGCTGCGCGTCGTAATGGGTGTGGACATCGACGATACCCGGCGCGAGCACGAGGCCGTCTGCGTCAACCGTCTCGCGCGCATTGCCGTTGAGTTGGCCTATCTCGGCGATGCGGCCATCCTTGACCGCGACATCCGCCGTTTGTAGCGGCCCGCCCAGCCCGTCGGCGACCTCGGCGCCCTTGATGACAATATCGTGCATGGTGGTCAGGGCGCTTCGACGATGGCAACGCCGATCATGGCATCGCGCGTGACCAGCTTGGCGAGTTCGTCGGCGCTCATGCCGTTCGTACCGTCGGGCCGGCGCGGCAGCACGAGATAACGCATATCGGCGGTATTGTCGTGCACCCGGACCGCGACGCTATCCGGCAGCTCGGTGCCGAATTCCTTCAGCACCGCGCGCGGCTCGCGCACCACGCGGGAGCGGTAATCCACCGATTTGTACCAATCCGGCGGAATGCCCATCAGCATGCGCGGGAAGCAGGAGCAGAGTGTGCAGACGATGACGTTATGCACATCGTCCGTGCTCTCCACCACCATCAGGCGTGTCGGGCCCATATCGAGGCCGATGCTTTCGCACGCCGCCGTGCCGTCCTTGAGGAGCTGCGCTTTGAAATCCGCGTCGGTCCAGGCGCGCGCCACCACGGCGGCGCCGATCTCCGGCGTGCGCTTGGCCATGGCGTCGATCTCCGCCGCCATATCTTCCTCGGTGAAATAACCCTTCTCGATGAGGAGCGCGCTGACCGCAAGCTCCATCGCCTGGTAGTGATCGAGGACACTGTCCTGCGCACGCATGCTCATGTGCGTTCCTCCGGTTCGAGCCAATGCTCGTAAAGTTCGACATCGATGGTATCGCCGGCGGCGCCGGCATAGTCCGGCCACACCCGGCTTTGCGCGAAGCGCACGCGATAGAGCGGCTGCTTCGGCAGGCCTTCGCGGCCAAAAGCGAGCTCCTCCGGGTTGGCAAACGAATCGAGCACCTGGGAGATCTCGCCGGATTTGCCGCGAATATAATAGGGCGTGCGCAGATGTCCCGGCGGAAAGGCCCGCCTGACCGTGACGCCGTCGCCGGGCGCGAAGCGGGCCATCAATCCATGCCCTTCTCGACCTGGGCGGCGCGTTCTACCTCGGCCATCTTGCGGCCCAGCTCGTCGCTGGTGATGATGCCTTTATCCAGCAAATTATGGGTGATCGAAGCGGTCCAGCGCTCGTAATAGGTCATCTTCGAATAGCTCTCCGCGCCGAGCTCCTCGATGCCGCGCCTCAGCTCATCGACCTTGATGAGCCGCCGCTTATTGTTGGAGAGCAGCATCATGAGCGCATCGACGCGCTTCTCCCAATCCGGGTGGGAATGCGGCGCCTGGTCGACCGGGCCGGCCTCGCGCCCGCCCATATCGTGATGCATACGTCCAGCGTCTGTCATGTCATTTCACCTCTTTGTCGCGTCCTTCATGCTACCCGGCGCGGCGCGCCAGACAAGCCTATTCGGCGCCCTGGGGCGGCCAAATGACGGGAAACCAGTCCTCGCGCATACGCTCGCCGGTTTTCTGGCCGATACCGGGATAGGGCGGCGAGGTGCGGCCCGGGCGGGCGACGAAGCGGGCATCGTCGCCGAGCCAGCGCGGCGCGAAACCGCGCCGCCGGCCCGCCCCCGGATTGGCCGGCGCGCCATGCACCGTGCGGAAGTGAAAGAGGATCGCGTCACCCGGATCGAGCGCCCAGGAGCGGATATCGTAATCCTCGCGCCCGGCGTCGATATCGGGGATGGTTTCGAACCCGCCGCCGTCATATTCATAATCCGTATCGTCGATGAATTTGCGCGGGTAAAAGAGCTTACCCCAAAGGTGCGAGCCGGCGAGGAATTCCGGGCAGACCTCGCGCGGCACCGGATCGAGCGGCATCCAGAAACTCACCGTCTGGCCGCCATCGACGCAGTAGTAGGGCGTGTCCTGGTGCCACGGCGTGCGCTTCACCGTGCCCGGCTCCTTGACCAGCACATGCTCGTGAAAGAATTGCGCGGTCTCGGAGCGCATCACCGCGGCGGCGATGGCGGCGGCGGGCGAGTCATAGACGAAGGCGCGATATTCCGGGATGCGCTGCCAGTTGCAGTAATCGTCGAAAAACTTGCCCTCGCCTTCGCCATGCTCGCCGGCGAATTCCCCCGGCTCCGCCATATTGCGCTCCACGCCGACGCGCAAGGCTTCGATCCAGTCTTGCGAGAAGAGCCCGCGCAATACATGCACACCGTCGCGCTGATATTGGGCGATGTCTGCTTCGTCTATCCGATCCGGTCCGACCATTGGGCTATTTTCTCGCCGACCTCATGAGGGAAATCCTCGGCGACATAATGGCCGCTTTCGCCGAGAAACACATCTTCGAGATTGGCAAAATCGCGGCGGCACATCTCGACCGTCTCGGGCGGGATGATCGCGCCGGGCTGAACGTGGAAGAGCAATTTCGGCACGGGCGATTTCTTCAGCTCGGCAACGTAGTCGCTGATGATCTCCGCCGTGCCGGCGGGCTGGCCCTCGATCGGCAGTTCCTGCGGCCAGACCCAGAGCGGCTTGCGGTGGGCGACATCCAGGAACGGCTCAAGGTACGCGTTCATCTCTTCTTCGGAGAGATCGCGGTTGATGCCGTAAGGCAGAATCTCCTCCATGAAGACATTTTTCTCGACGATCAGCTCCCAACTCACCCCTTCGGTGCGGAACAGCTTGAAGCCCTCGACGAGGTCCTGCGGCCAATCGTCCCAAGAGTCGAAAGTGCGGACGAAGGTTTCCATGAAGGCGATGCCGCGAATCTTATCCTGGTTCCGCATGGCGTACGTAAAGCCGATGCCGCCGCCCCAATCATGCAGCACCAGGGTGATATCATCGAGGCCGAGGGCATCGATGAAGCCCTCGATATAGCCGTAATGATCGGCGAAATCGTAATTGATGTCGGGCTTGGCGGATTTGCCGAAGCCGACCAGATCGGGCGCGATGCAGCGGCCCTTGCCGGCAAGATGCGGGATGACGTTGCGCCACATATAGGACCAGGTGGAATTGCCGTGCAAAAAGAGGAACGGCCTGCCCTCGCCGACATCGGCATAATGCATGCGCGCGCCGTAGATCTCGATCTCATTGGGTTGGAATGGATAATCGGCCGAGAACGGCCCGCGACCCGTCATGGCTGCGTCTCCCCAAGCTCTTATGCTATCAGATAATGCGATAAGAAACGTCGGGACGGGACCATGGCCAATCAAATGAATGCGAGCGACTTTTTTCGCCTGAGCGCGGCGGAGGCGGTTTCCCTTTTGCGCAAGGGCGAAATATCGCCGCTCGAGCTGGTCGACGCCTCGGCCGCGCGCATCGAGGCGACGGATGGCGCGCTCAACGCCATGCCGACCCTCTGCGTCGAGCGCGCGCGCGCGCATGCCGAGCGCATCATGGCCGACGGCGCGGACAAGCGCGACGATGCGGCCTGGCTCGCCGGCCTGCCGATCTCGGTCAAGGATCTCGTGCCGGTCGAGGGCGTGCGCACCACTTGGGGCTCGCCGTTATTCGCCGATCATATTCCGCCGCGCTCCGACATTATGGTGGAGCGGCTCGAAGCCAATGGCGCCATCGTCATGGGCAAGAGCAACACGCCGGAATTCGGCGCCGGCGCCAGCACCTTCAACGAGGTGTTCGGCAAGACGCGCAACCCGTGGAACACGGAGAAAAGCTGCGGCGGCTCGTCGGGCGGGGCGGCGGTGTCGCTCGCCTCCGGCCAGGTGTGGCTCGCCACCGGCTCTGACCTTGGCGGCAGCCTTCGCATTCCGGCGAGCTATTGCTCGATCACCGGCCTCCGCCCGACCCCCGGGCGCGTCGCGCGCGGCCCGGCGGACCTGCCCTACGACATGCTGATGGTGGACGGGCCGATGGGGCGCGATGCACTCGATACGGCGATCTTCCTCGACGCCATGGCCGGCCGCCATGTCGAGGATCCGATCGCCATGGATGCGCCGGAGGCACCTTTTCAGCAAGCCGTGCGCGAGAAGGAAATGCATAAGCCCGCCCGCGCGGCCTTCAGCCCGGATCTCGGCATGTTCCCCGTCGATCCGGAGGTGGTCGAGGTCTGCGCCCAGGCCGCGCGGCGCTTCGAGGCGGTGGGCGCCACGGTCGAGGATGGCGGGCCGAGCTTCAAGGGGGCGGTGGAGACGTTTCAGACGCTTCGCGCCGTCTTATTCTCGGCAATGAAAGCCGATCTTCTGCGTACGCGGCGCGATGCGCTCAAGCCGGAGCTTATTTGGAACATCGAAAAGGGCATGGCGCTGCAATCGGACGAGATCGGCGGCGCGGAGATCGCCCGCGGCAAGCTCTACCGACGCATGGCAAAATTCTTCGACAGTCACGACCTCCTGCTCTGCCCGACGGTGATCGTGCCGCCCTTCGATGTCGATATCCGCTATATCGAGGAAGTCGACGGTCAGAAGTTCGACAATTATGTCGATTGGCTCGGCATCACCTTTGTCATTTCGCTGACCGGCTGCCCGGCGATCTCGACGCCTGCAGGCTTTACCAAGAGCGGCCTGCCGGTCGGCCTGCAAATCGTCGGCCCGCCCGGCCAGGACGCGCGCGTGCTCGCCGCCGCGGCTTTGATGGAGGAACAGGTGGGATTGGCCGGGCGCGTGCCGCTCGACCCGATTACACCAGACGGTTAAGCCGGGCTTTCGAGCTGCAGACGGTTGCGCACGAGATACCAGACGATCAGCGCGCCAACCATCTTGCTCGCCGTCATCGCCAGTACGCCGGGCGCCGACAGGATGCCGAGCATGCCGAGAAAAACGATGCTGTCGATCGGCGTCGCCACGGCGCTTGAGAACAAAATACGCTGGGCGAAGGGCCGCTTGGTGAAGCTGTAGATCAGCCAGTCCGCCAACTCGCTAACGGCGAAAGCGGCGACCGAGGCATAGGCGACAAACGGATTGGCCAGAAAATAAGACAGGATCGCCGCGACCAACATAGCGGCCAACACCCAATGGCCGACCACCCGCTGGGCGAAGTCGCGCGCGATGAAAATAAGGCCGACCACCAGGGCCACCGGCGGCCACATCTCGCCGCCACCCATATCGACGAGCGGCACCACGGTGAACAACCAGTTCACCAGCACGATCAGCCCGATATAGAGGGCGACCCAGAACAGGGCGGCCGGACGCAGAAGTTCGGAAATGGAAGGTGTGTTCATGCCCTCTCCTACCCCCTGCCACGATAGGGTGCAACTCCTTGATCCGGCAGCCACACACCCTCCGGCGGCGGGCCGGATTGGTAGAAGATATCGATCGGCATGCCGCCGCGCGGGAACCAATAGCCGCCGATGCGGAGCCAGCGCGGCGCCAGCACTTCTTCGAGCCGCTTGGCGATGGCGACGGTGCAATCCTCGTGAAACGCACCGTGGTTGCGGAACGAGGCGAGATAAAGTTTGAGCGATTTGCTCTCGACCAGGCGCTGATCCGGCACATAGTCGATCACCAGATGGGCGAAGTCCGGCTGGCCGGTGATCGGGCAGATCGAGGTGAACTCCGGATTCGTGAAGCGCACCACATAATCGCTGTCGGCATGCGGATTGGGCACGCTTTCGAGCACCGCCGCCTCGGGCGATTCGGGCAGCTCGGTCTTCTGGCCAAGCTGGCTGAGGGTCTCCGGTTTCTTCTTCGCCATGATCTTACTTGCCTTTGAAGTTCGCCTTGCGCTTCTCGCGGAAGGCCGTGGTGCCCTCGCGGATATCCTCGGTCTGGCCGAGGCCGTAGAAGGATTGCGATTCGAGCTTGAGCGCATCACCCACCGGCATGTCGAGGGAGCGGCGCATCACCTCTTTGGCGGCTTGCTGCGCGAGCGGCGCGCGGCTCGCCATCACCTCGGCGAATTCCATGCTGCGCGGCACAAGCTCATCGAGCGGATAAATCCGGTTCACCAGGCCGATGCGGAGCGCATGCTCCGCATCGATGCGCTCGCCGGAGAGGATTATCTCCATCGCGTTGCCGAGCCCGACGATCTGCGGCAGGCGCACGCAGCCGCCATCGCAGGGATGAAAACCCCAATTGATGTCCTGATGGGCGAACTCCGCATTGGGCGAGCAGAAGCGGATGTCGCAGGCCTCGGCGAGCTCGAGCCCGCCGGAAATGGCAAAGCCGTTGATCGCGGCGACGATCGGCTTGTCGATATCGAGGCCGCGGGTGATGCCGCCGAAGCCGGTGCCCTCGGTATAGAGCCGGCGGAATTCCTCGGCCGGGCGGGTGGCGTAATCGATGGTGTAGGTCTTTAAGTCGGCGCCGGCGCAGAAGGATTTGTCGCCGGCGCCGGTAATGACGGCGGCGCGGGCGCCATCGTCGGCGGCGAATTCGCGCCACAGATCGGTCAGCCTGTCATTGGCGTCGAAATCGAGCGAGTTCATCACCCCGGCACGGTCGATGGTGATCAGCCGGACCGGCCCATGCGCCTCGTAACGAATATCTTCTGCCATGCCCCGCCGCTCCTCCTACCAGGCCGCCCAGCCGCCATCGACCAACAGATTGGCGCCATGCACCTGATCCGCATCCGACGAGGCGAGGAACACCGCGGCGCCGGTCAGCTCCTCCGGGTCCATATGGCCGATGCCGGTCGGGGTCAGCGCCGCCTGATGCTCCTCATAGCCGGGCTGGGCGCGATACTCGGCGTTCATCTCGGTGATGATATTGCCCGGCGCGAGCGAATTCACATTGATGCGATGCTTCGCCAGCTCCAAACATAAGCCTGTCACCATGTTCACCTGCCCGCCCTTCGAGGCGCAATAGGCGCCGGAATTGGGGAAGCCGCCGGTGCCGGCGATCGAGGTGACATTGATGATCTTGCCGCCGCCCTTGGCCTTCATTACCGGCACCACGGCGCGCGCCATGAAGAAGCTGCCCTTCATATTGATATCGACCTGGCTGTCCCAAATTTCTTCCGTCGTCTCCTCGATGGGTGCGCCGATAAAGACGCCGGCATTGTTGACCAATATATCGACCGTGCCGAAGGCCGATATCACCTCGCCGGCCAGCCTATCGCATTCCGCCACCTGCGCGACATCCGCTTGAAACGCCTGGGCCTCGCCGCCGGCGGCGATGATCTCGTCGGCCACCGCTTGCGCCTTGCCGATTTGGCTGTGCGCATGCACGGCAACGCGCGCGCCCTCGCGGCCATAGCGCCGGGCGATGCAGGCGCCGATGCCGCGCGACGAGCCGGTAACGATGGCGACCTTTCCTTTGAGCCTCATGGCGAAATCCGTAGGTTTGTCCGTTGGCCGCGAGCTTAGTCCGGCGTGCCGGGCAGTCAACAGCCGGGCCTGCCTTCAGGCGACCTCGCTTACCGGCCAATCCGGCTGTCCCGGTTTGCTCAGCGCCTCGCCGATATCGCGCAGGGAGTTGAGGCTGTGCACGGTGCGGAAATCGTCGACATGGGGCAGGATCGCCTTGACGCCGCGCGCCTCGGGGCGGAATCCCTCGAACCGGAGCAGCGGGTTGAGCCAGATCAGGCGGCGGCAGGATTTGTGCAGCCGTTCGATCTCGCGCCCGAGGCCATCGACATCGCCGCGGTCGAGCCCGTCGGTAATCAGCAGCACCACCGCACCCTGGCCGAGCACGCGGCGCGACCAGAAACGGTTGAAATCCTCCAGGCTGGAGCCGATCCGCGTGCCGCCGGACCAGTCCATCGCCGCCTTGGCCACCCGGTCGAGCGCGACATCGACATCGCGATATTGCAGATGGCGGGTGATGTTGGTGAGCCGCGTGCCGAAAATAAAGCAATGCACCCGGTCGCGGTCGTTTGTGATGGCGTGGACGAAATGAAGAAACATGCGCGAATAGCGGCTCATCGAGCCCGATATGTCGCACAGCACCACGAGCGGCGGATGGCGTGTGACGCGGCGGCGGTATTTGAGCGGCATCAAAGCGCCGGAGGTGCGCAGACCCGCGCGCAAGGTCGCGCGCATATCGATCTTCGCGCCGCGCGGATCGGCGGCGAAGCGGCGTGTCGGGATCTCCATGATCGGCAGGCGCATCTCGGCGATCACCCGCTTGGCCTCCTCCGCCTCCTCCTGGGTCATGCTGTCGAAATCGGTCTCCTGCAGCACCTCAAGGGCGGAATAGGTCAGGGTGGCGTCAAGCTCGATAGCAACCTCGCTCTCGGCCTCGGGCCGTTCGATCTCATCGGGCGAGAGCGCGTCGGCGACCCGGCGGCTGAAATTGTCCGCCGCCTCCTTGGGCGCCTCGCTTGAGGGCGCCGCCGCCATCATGCGGCGGAGATCCTCCGGGTTGCGCCAAAAGAGGCGGAAGGCCTGGTCGAAAATCTCGCGTTGGGCCGCGCGCTCGACAAATACCGCATGGAGCGCCCAATAGAAATCCGCCCGCGCTGAGAGACCCACCAGCGCCACGGCCTCGACGGCTTCGAGGGTTTTGCCCGGGCCGACCGGGAGGCCGGCGGCGCGCAGCGCCCGGGCGAAATGCATGATGTTGAGCGCCAGAACGCCGCCGCCGGAAACGATTTCCTCTGTCGTCCGCTTCATGACGCCGCCTCCGGCTCGCTCTTCGCACCTGCCTGTTGCTGATGCTGCTTGACCATCTCGGCGATGCTGGTGCTGGTGCTTTTCGGGTCGAGCTCCTGGCGGTCCATCTCGACCAGGGTGGCGGCCCATTTGGCTTCCGCCGTGACCCAGGGATCGCCGCGAAACTCGCGGCCGCGCAGTTCCTGCACCAGGGCGTCGAGGCTTTCGGTCAGGCGGCGCGAAATACCGGGGGCGCGCAGCTTCAAGATTTCCGCCTCGCGCGCGGCACTGGGATAATCGATCCAGTGATAAATGCAGCGCCGCTTGAGCGCATCGTGAATCTCGCGCGTGCGGTTGGAGGTGAGAACGGTGATCGGCCGCTCCTCCGCGCGGAACGTGCCGAGTTCCGGCACGCTGACCTGAAAGTCCGAGAGAATTTCCAACAGATAAGCCTCGAAGCCTTCATCCGCCCGGTCGATCTCGTCGATCAGCAGCACCGGCGCACCACCCTCGGCGCGACTCTCCAGGGCCTGGAGAATGGGGCGCTTGACGAGAAAGCGTTCGGAGAAGATATCCGCCGCGACGGCATCCCTGCCGCGCGCCTCGCCATGCTCGGCGAGACGGATTTCGATCATCTGCTGGGCGTAATTCCATTCATAGACCGCGGCGGACGCATCCAGCCCCTCATGGCATTGCAGGCGGAGGAGCGGGCGCTCCAATTGCCGCGCCAGCACTTCGGCGAGCTCGCTCTTGCCGACTCCGCTCCGCCCTTCGAGCAACAGCGGGCGGCCGAGCTTGAGGCTGAGATAGAGCGCGGTCGCCAAACCGCTATCCGGCACATATTTGCCGCGCTTCAGCAGCGCGCGCGTGCTCTCGACGTTATCTGGAACGGACGTTATGCCCATTTTCTTTCTATCCGCCTGATTCCACCACCGTGGCGGCAAAGTAACGTTTCCTCCGCCGGCTTCAAAGGCTTAACATTCCGCCTCGGCGGCGCGCCCGCGCCGCTCCGCTTGTTCCGTTACGCCGATTGAAATCCATATGTCCCTCGTACCTCTCGTCGTTGCCGTCCTGATCAATTTCTCGATCGGCTCCTTTTATGCCTGGAGCGTGATGGTCGCGCCGCTCGAGGATGTGCTCGGCGCCACCCGCTCCGAAGTCAGCCTGGCCTATTCCATCAGTTTCGTCGCAATGACCGTCGGCATGTTCGTTACCCACAGCATGCTCAGGGTCGCGTCGCTCTCCTATGTGCTTTTCGCCGTCTACACGATCGGCGGCGTGGGATTGGCGATCGCGGGATATTTCGAGGCGCTGTGGAGCCTGTTGGTCGGCTACGGCGTGCTGTTCGGCTTTACCATCGGGGTCGGCTATTTCCTCGCCATGACGGCGGCCAGCCTGAAACTGCCCGTCCGCCCCTCGATCGCGCTCAGCCTGAGCGTGTCGTCGTTCGCCGGCGGCGGCCTGGTGTGGCCGCCGATCTTCACCGCGATTATCGACTGGCAGGGGCCGCATGCGGTGCTGCTGCTGTTTGCGATCTATATCGTGCTGATCGGCGCGGTGGGCGGGTTGCTGATGCATGCCGCGCGCCCGCCGGCCCATTCCGGCGCCGACGAGGGCAGCGGTCTGTTTAGCGACATGCTCACGCGCCGGCCGCGCATCTTCATTCTGCTCTGGGTCGGCTTTATCTTCATCGGCTTCGCCGCGCTCATGGCGATCGGCCATGCGGCGGGCATCGCCATCGATTTCGGCATCTCCACCGATCAGGCCTATTGGGCGCCTATGCTGACCAACCTGGTTTATATCGGCGGTGCGCTGACGGCCGGGATCGTCTGCGACTGGATCACCGGCCGGCGCGTGCTGATCGGCATCGCGGCGCTGACTGCGATCCCATTGCTGGCGCTTTACTTCGCGCCCTCCCCCACCGTGAGCCTGATCGCGCTCGCCATCGTCGGCGGCGCCTTCGGCGCCAGCGCTTCGGCCTATCCGGTGACCGTCGCCGGCTATTACGGCGTCGCGGCGCTGCCGCGCATCTATGGCCGGATGGCGACCGCGTTCGGCATCTCCGGTCTCGCCGGCCCGCTCGCCGCCGGTGTGCTCTATGACTGGCAGGGCGATTACAACATCGCCATTCTGATCGCCGGCATCCTGGCCGCGGCCGCGGTCGTCACGCTCTGGGTGCTGCCGAGATCGAAGGCGAAAGTGCTCGCCGGCTAGAGTATTTCACGTTCACTTGCGTTCACGCGAACTGCTCTAGCTCTTTTTGATTCAAGCA
>CAZUVO010000054.1:12993-21792 GCA_964623955.1 uncultured Rhizobiaceae bacterium | reverse complement strand
CGGAAAAGCGTACCGGCAAACAGGTTCTCAATCCGGGCAAGCAAGCCGAGGCCTCGGTCTGCGTCCCCGCCGAGGGCGACAGCGTCGCGGTGGTCGGCGACAATCGGCGCCTGCTGCTGTTCCCGGCGGCGGAAGTGCCGGTGCTCGCGCGCGGCCGTGGCGTCATTCTGCAGCGTTTCCGCGAGGGGGCCTTAAGCGACGCCAAGATGTTCGACAAGGCGGACGGGCTGAGCTGGCGGACCGGCGCGGGCGTGCGCAATGAGGGGCCGGCGGCGGAGTGGCATGGCAAGCGCGGCCAGGCGGGGCGCGTCGTGCCGAAGGGCTTTCCCAAGGGCCTCAAATTCGGCTAGGTTCCGGAACCGATATCCGCGCCCGAGAAGAGGTCCCGTATGCCCGCCGAAGACTCACAGAATTCCACCCTCCGCCATGATTGGGGCGAAGCGGAAGTCCGCGCGCTGTTCGATCTGCCGTTCAGCGATCTGATCTACCGGGCGCAGACGGTGCATCGCGAGAATTTCGCCGCCAATCAGGTGCAGATGTCGACGCTCCTCAGCATCAAGACCGGCGGCTGCCCGGAGGATTGCGCCTATTGTCCGCAAAGCGCCCATCACGAGGCGGCGGTCGAAGCGGAGAAGATGATGCAGGTCGAGGCGGTGTTGGCCGAGGCGCGCCGCGCCAAGCAGGCCGGCGCCACGCGCTATTGCATGGGCGCCGCCTGGCGCGAGCCGAAGGAGCGCGACCTCGACGCGGTCTGCCGCATGGTCGAAGGGGTGCGCGATCTCGGCATGGAAAGCTGCGTTACCCTCGGCATGCTGACGCCGGCGCAGGCCGAACGCCTCGCCGATGCCGGGCTCGATTATTACAACCATAATCTCGATACCTCCGAGGAATTTTACGGCGAGATCATCACCACGCGGAGCTATCAGGAGCGCCTCGATACGCTCGACCATGTGCGCGACGCGGGCATCAATGTTTGTTGCGGCGGCATCGTCGGCATGGGCGAGGGCCGCGCCGAGCGCGCCGAACTGTTGCGCACCCTGGCCAATATGCCGGTCCATCCCGAGAGCGTGCCGATCAACAATCTGGTGCAGGTCGAGGGCACGCCCCTGCACGGCACCGCGCCGCTGGACGCCCTCGAATTCGTCCGCGCCATCGCGGTTGCGCGTATTCTCATGCCGCACTCCATGGTGCGGCTCTCGGCCGGGCGTGAGCATATGAGCGACGAGACCCAGGCACTGTGCTTTCTCGCCGGCGCCAATTCGATCTTCCTCGGCGATAAATTGCTCACCACACCGAACCCGCTTCCCGACAGGGACACCGCGCTCTTTACGAGGCTCGGAGTCGAGGCGATGCCCGCTTAGTCAGCCAAATACGATCTTCGGCAGCCAGGTCACCAGGCCGGGGAAGAGGCCGATGATGGCGAGCGCGATGAGCTGGATCAGCACGAACGGTATGACGCCGCGATATATTTGACCGGTGGTGACTTCCTTCGGCGCGACGCCGCGCAAATAGAACAGCGAAAATCCAAAGGGCGGCGTCAGGAACGAGGTCTGCAGATTGACCGCCATCATGACGCCGAGCCAGACCGGATTGATGTCCATCTGCAGCAGCACCGGCGCGATGATCGGCACCACCACGAAAGTGATCTCGATAAAGTCGAGAAAGAAGCCCAAGAGGAACATGATCAGCATGACCACGAGCATGGCGCCGATGATGCCGCCCGGCACATTGGACAGCAGCTCGTGCACCATGTCGTCGCCGCCGAGACCGCGGAAGACGAGCGAAAACAGCGCGGCGCCGATCAGAATGACGAAGATCATGGCGCTGATCTGCATGGTCGAACGGCCGACTTCGTGCAGGATGCGGCTTTTGTAGATGCGCATCAGGCTGGCCAGGGTGCCCCAGGCGAGGGTCGCCGCGAGCACATAGGCGGCATAGATCGCTGCCTGATCGCCGGCGGGGATCTCGTCGCGGCTGACGCGAAGGTCGAACGCGGCGGAGAGGGCGAGCATGCCGATCAAGGCCGCGCCGGCGGCATACATCGGAATGCCGCGATGTTCGTCGAGCCGAAGCCCGGCCAGCAATATCGATCCCACCGCGCCCACCGCGGCCGCCTCGGTCGGCGTCGCGATGCCGACCAGGATCGAGCCCAGCACCGCAATGATCAGCACGATCGGCGGCACCAGCGCGTGTCCGATGCGGCGCCACAGCGCGAATCCCCGCTCCTCGCCGAAATCCGACGGGTCCATCGCCGGCGAGGATTTCGGCCGGAGCCAGGCCATGGCGACCTGATAGAGAATATAAAGCCCGACCAGCACGAGCCCCGGCAGCAGGGCACCGGCGAACAGATCGCCGACCGAGACCGGATCGGGCGACCAATTGCCGATCTCGCGCTGGGCATCGACATAGGCGTTGGAAATCTGCTCGCCCAGGATCACGAGGACGATGGAGGGCGGGATGATTTGGCCGAGGGTGCCGGAGGCGCAGATCATGCCGCTTGCGAGCTTCGGATCGTAGCCCCGGCGCAGCATGGTCGGCAGCGACAAGAGACCCATGGTCACCACCGTGGCGCCGACAATGCCCGTCGAGGCGGCGAGCAGGGCGCCGACGACGAGCACGGAGATGCCGAGCCCGCCGCGCAAGCGGCCGAACAGGAGGCCCATCGATTCCAACAGTTCCTCCGCCACCTTGGAGCGCTCGAGCATCACCCCCATAAAGACGAACAGCGGCACCGCAAGCAGCACCTCGTTCCACATGGCATTGCCGAAGATGCGCTGCGGGATGGCCTGCACGAAGGTGATGTCGAAGGCGCCGAAGGCGAAGGAGAAGAGCGCAAACAAGAGCGCCACGCCGGACAGCGTAAAGGCCACCGGGAAACCGGCCAGCAGGCAGCCGAAGGTGGCCACGAACATCAGGATGACGAGAGCTTCGGCGGCCATATCAGGGCGCAATCTGCGGCTGCTCATCCTCCGGCGCGTGACCGGAGAGGGTGAGGATCGAGCGCAGCGCGAGCGAGACGCCCTGCAGCGCCATCAATGCCACGAACAGAAGGATGAGCGATTTCAGGACGAAGACGCCGGGAATGCCGCTGGTCTCCTTGGAGCCTTCCAGCACGCCCCAGGATTGCTCGACATAGGGCAGGGCGGCCCAGGCGATGATGGCGCAAACCGGGAGCAGCAGGAAGATCGTGCCGAACAGGTCGATAACCGCCTTCTTCCGGGGCGAGGCGCCGCGATAGAGAATATCCACCCGCACATGGCCGCCATGCAGGAGCGTGTAGCTCGCGCCGCAGAGGAAGAGCGCGGCGTGGAGATAAATTACGCCTTCCTGCATGAGGATCGAGCCGACGCCGAAGACGTAACGCATGACGACGACGACGAATTGTAGCAGAACCATGGCCAGCGCGAACCACGCCGCGCCCCGCCCGATTTGCTCGTTCAGCCGGTCGATGGCGCGCGAGAAGGCGGCGAGCCCGTTCACGCCCAGCGCCCGTTTGCACGAGGAATCACGATCCTAATCCGGAATGTCCGGCCCGGGCGATTGTTCGCCCGGGCCGGTATCAAAGTGCCCTCAGCCGAATTTGAAGGGCAGCAGGCGGGCCTGCCAAAAGGCCTGGTCCGAGTGCTTGGCGTAAGCGACGGCCTTTTTGCGGAAGTCGATGAAGCTGTCATAGACCCGCTTGGTGAGGGCGTCGCTGCCGGAAACTTCCGCCACCACTTTGCCCGACGCATCGCCCAAGGCATTGAGCAATTCGTTCGGCGTGCGGCGCACCTGGACATTGTGCTTGTTGACCAGGGTGTCGAGAGCGTCCGAGTTCTTGGCGTTGAACTCGGCCAGGGTGATGTCGTTGTCCGCCGCCATGCAGGATGCGATCAGGCTTTGCTGGCCGGAATCGAGGCTGTCCCAAACGCCTTTGTTCATGCCCGCGGACAAGGCCGTGCCGGGCTCATGGAAGCCGGGCCAATAATAATATTTGGTGACCTTGTAAAAACCGAAGGCGAGGTCGTTCCACGGTCCGACCCATTCGGTGGCGTCGATCGTGCCGGCCTGAAGCGCCGGGAAAATCTCTCCGCCCGGCAGCGACACGGCGGCCGCGCCGACGCGGCGGAGAACCTCGCCGCCAAGGCCCGGCATACGCATCTTGAGGCCTTTGAAGTCCTCGAGGCTGTTGATTTCCTTATTGAACCAGCCGCCCCACTGGACGCCGGTATTGCCCGCGAGGAAGGGTTTGATGTTGAAACCCGCGCCGAGCTCGTCCCACAGCTCCTGACCGCCGGCATGGTGGACCCAGGCGTTCATTTCCGTCGCCGTCAAGCCGAACGGTACGGCGGCATAGAAGTTGAAGGCCTTGGATTTGCCCTGCCAGTAATATTCCGCGCCGTGATAGATATCGGCCGTTCCCTGGCTCACCGCGTCGAAGGATTCGAAGGGCGGCACCAGCTCGCCCGCCGCATAGACCTTGACGGAGAGGCTGCCGCCGCTGCCGTCCGTGATGCGCTTGGCGAGGCGTTCCGCGGTGGTGCCGAGGCCGGGGAAATTCTTCGGCCAAGTGGTGACCATCTTCAACTCGCGCTTGCCTTGCGCGATGGCCGGTGCGGGGAAATTGGATGCTGCCGCCGCGGCAGCGCCGGCGCCGACGACCGCCGCGCCTTTTAGAAAAGAACGTCGCTTAATGAATTTGCTCATGCCGTGTTCCTCCTGTTTAAAGCCAGGCGCGTTGAGCGCGCTTTTGCAATTGCCGCAACCTTATCGCTCGCGGCGTGTCATTGGCAATGCCAGGTCATCGGGGGCAATGCTAGGACATCTGGCGCCAGGCGCCGCGGTCGAGCCTTTCCAGCGGGCGAAACCGCGCCTTGTAAGACATTTTGGCGCAATCGCCGATCCAATAACCAAGATAGAGGTAGCCCTTGCCCGCCTCCCGGCAAGTCTCCGCGAGCCACAGGATCATGTAACTGCCGAGGCTGCGTTTGGCGAACTCAGGCTCGAAAAATGTATAGACGGCGGAAAGCGCATCGGCCAATTCGTCATAGAGGCAAACCGCCGCGAGCGCGCCGCCCGGCTCGCGGAATTCGGCAACGCGGGTGGTGATCGCGCTCTCCTCGACCAGGCCGCGATACTCCGCATAGCTCATATCCGCCATTTCGCCGCCGTCATGACGGCCATCCTGGTAGCGGCGAAAGAGGTCGTAATGCTCGCTGAGCGCCTTCGGTGGCAGGATATCGATGTCGAGATCGAGATTGGCGCGCGCGACTCGGCGGAGGGATTTTCCGGGGCTGAATTCCGCCACCGGCAGGCGCACCGGGACGCAGGCACGGCACCCCGGGCAGGCATGGCGGTAGGCGATGGTGCCGCTTCGCCGGTAGCCGGCGCGGATCATGCGGCCATAGTCGGTCTCGGCGCGGCCCTCGGCCAGGTCGGCGACGATCTTGCGCTCGGTCCGGCCCGCCAGATAGGGGCAGGGCAGGATCCGCGTGGTGAACAGGAAATCCAGCCGATCCGCCGCGAGGCTCTGATATTTGCTCTCTTCGCCGCTATCGCGGTGGACGGTTTTCGGATAGGTCATGGCGCCGATTATAGCCCGCTCCGGCGCTCACCACAGCCCGTAATACCATGGCGCGAAGAGCGAAAACCCTATCCAAAGTAAGAGTATTAGCGGGCTGCCGGCGCGCAGAAAATCGCTGAACCGGTAGCGCCCGGGGTTCATGACTAGGAGATTGGTGACATAGCCGATCGGCGTGGCGAAGGAGCAATTGGCGGCGAGAATAACGGCGATCACGAAGATCAGCGGGTCGATGCCGAGACCGATCGCCAGATTGATGCCGATGGGGGTGAACAGCACGGCGCAGGCATTGTTGCTGAGCACATTGGTGAGCATCGCCACGAGCAGAAAGAATCCCGACAGCATGACCGCGGCGCCGGCGCCGTCGAGGGCGTCGACCAGCCCGCCGGCGATATAGCCGGCGCCGCCGGTGGCGCTGAGCGCCGCGTTGAGGGCGAGCGCCGCGCCGCCGACCAGGATAATCTGACGGTCGATGGCGCGCGCCGCCTGGCGCACGTTCAGGGTGCCGGAGAAAACCATCAGCGCCGCGCCGGCGACGGCGGTGACGACGATCGGCAGCACGCCGCTCGCCGCTACGGCCACGACGGCAAGAAAGATCAGGCTGGCGCGCCGGGCGTGATCGTAGGACGGCAGCTCGCTTTCCGACCATTGCATGAGCACCACGTCGCGGTTGGCGCGGAGGCCGCGGACGTCGCGGCTGCGCCCGGATATCAACAGCACGTCGCCGGCCTGGAGGCGCACCTCGTGCATATGCGCGCGCGTCATGCGCGCCCGGCGCTGTACGCCGAGCACGCGCACCCCGTCCGCTGCGGGAAAGGCGCTTTGCTCGATCGGCAGGCCGATGAGGCGCGAGCCCGGCGAGACCATGGCTTCGGCGACGACATGGCCGCCGCTTGCCGCCTCCGCCGTGGTGCCGTCATCCGCCGTTTCTTCGCCCGGCCGGGTGTCACCCTCCGCGGCGGTGGCGGGGCGGATTTGTAGGCCGTTGCCGCGCGAGACCGCATCCATCAGCGCTTTGCGCGTAGCCGCGACGATCACCACATCGCCCGGCAGGAGCGCAATATCCTCGAACGGCGCCTGGCTCTGCTTCGCGCCGCGCTGCACCATGAGAACCGTCATGTCCCTGAGCGCCGGGAACATGCCGCCCACGGCCTCGATGCCGGCCAGCGCCGAATCCGGCTCGATGGTGAACTGGGCGATGAATTGTTTGCCGCTGCGGGT
The DNA here is from genome assembly GCA_964623955.1 of uncultured Rhizobiaceae bacterium. Classification (GTDB taxonomy): domain Bacteria; phylum Pseudomonadota; class Alphaproteobacteria; order UBA828; family UBA828; genus PTKB01. Next base: position 15,011 of record CAZUVO010000054.1, on the reverse strand, counting down.
GGCGGGCTCGTCAGCCTCGGAATCGCGCCGGGGCATCAGACGGGGCGCGATAAACAGCACATAGAGGAAGCCGAGCGCCGCCAGCACCGCGCCGGGAACGACAAAATCGAAAAAGCCGAGCGGCGCCATGCCGAACTCGACCGCCGTGCCGGCGACGAGCAGATTGGTGCTCGAGCCGATCAGCGTCATCATGCCGCCGAGAATGGTGCAATAGCTGAGCGGCATCATGACCCGGCTCGCGGTGTGGCCGAGGCGGTCGGCGAGCGAGGCGAGCACCGGGATGAACATGACCACCACCGGCGTATTGTTGAGCGCGGCGCTGATGGCGAGGGCGGCGAACAGACTGAGCGCGATGGCCGGCGCCGGGCGGCCGCGCGCGGCGCGGTAGATCGTTTGGCTGATCATCTCCAGGGCGCCGGCGCGCACCATGCCCTGACCGACGATAAGGAGCGCGACGACGGTAATGATGGCGGGATTGCCGAATCCCTTAAGGAGGCTCACCGCGTCGAGCAGATCGCCGCCTTCCGCATCGCTGAGCGGCGCGACATGAAACAGAATCAGGAGCGCCGCCACCAGGCCGACCGAGGTCAGCTCAAGGGGGATGCGCGGATGCGCATAGGAGATAATGGCGAGCCCGGCCAGCGCCAGGGTAAGCCACATCAGCAGGAACGGATCGGCGGCGATCATAGCGCGCCATCATGAAAGACAGCCGCGTCCTTGCCAAGCGCCGGCCGAGCTGGGTTAGAGCAAATCCCGAGCAGGTGGAATCACCTGCGACGACGCATTTGCTTCAACAACAAAGAGCAAATCCCGAGCAGGTGGAATCACCTGCGACGACGCATTTGCTTGAATAAAAAAGCTAGGGCAGTTCGCGTGAACGCAAGTGAACGTGAAATGCTCTAGAGGCGCTGAAAGAGGTCGCTGTCGATCAGTTCCCGTTCGACCGGAACCGGCTCATATTCTTCATCCGGCGCGGTTTCGATCTCGGCATCGGCGGCTTCCGCCTCGGCACTTTCTTCCTCGGCCTCTGCGGTTTCTTCCGCCGGCTCGGCTTCCGCTTCGGCGCTTTCCGCGCTGTCGGCGCTTTCGTTGGTGGCCTCCACCGGCGTTTCCTCGGTCTCCTCTGCCTTGGTTTCCGATTCCTCCAAGGGATCGACATCGTCGTCGTCGAAGGCCGGTTGCGCCGCTTGCGGCACCGTGGGTGTCACGGCCGGAACCGTGCGGCGCGGCGCGGCGGATGAACGGTAGCTCGAATAGGGATTGTCGCCGCTATTGAACGAGCGGCGGCTCGGCGCATTGCGGCCCGGCTCGTTTGCCGGCGGATCCTCGCGCAGAAGGAGGATGCTGATCCGCCGGTTGACGGGCGATTCGGGATCGGCCTTGTTCAAAAGCTCGGTATCGGCCTTGCCCGTGACATTCGCGATGCGATCCGCCGGCAGGCCGGCGGCAATAAGGGCGCGCCGGCTGGCATGGGCGCGGTCGGTCGAGAGCTCCCAATTGCTGTATCCGGAATCGGCGCGATAGGGCGTCGCGTCGGTATGGCCGACGATGGCGATCTTGTTGGGCAGCTTTTTGATCGATTCGGCGATCTTGGCCATGATTTCGTTTGTTTTCTGCTCCATTTCGGCGCTGCCGAGCGGGAACATCTCGTTCTTGTGGTTGTCGAGCATTTGGATGCGCAGGCCGGCGCCGATCTGCTCGACCCTGAGATTGTCCTTGTAGGGCGCCAGTTTGGAATCCTGGCTGAAGAGCTTTTTGAGCACCGCTTCGGTTTGCGCGAAGCGGCGCTGCTCCTGCCGTGCCTTGGACCGCTGGTTGTAGCGTCCTTCGGCATAGCGCGAATGGGCATAGCGCGAATCCTTGCGGACGGCGCCCGACATGCGCATATCCCTGTTGTCGGCCCCGTTCGCGGTGCTTTGTCCCTTTCCGTCTTTGTCACCCGCGCCTTCCTTGTCGCCGTCGAGGTTGGAAACGCCGTATTTGTCCTTGGGGCCCTTGTCCTTTTCGGCCCGGGCGAG
>CAZUVO010000054.1:0-12923 GCA_964623955.1 uncultured Rhizobiaceae bacterium | reverse complement strand
GCCGAGATGGCTGCCGCCGCCTTGTTCGAATTCGTGTGCCTCGAGGGTGCCCATATGGCTGCCGTCGGCATTTTCATATTCATGCGCATCCACCGGGCCGCGCATCAGGAAGTCGCCATCGGCATCCTCCGGCTCATCGTCCGTGTTGCCGTCGATGGTGCCGAAGCTGGGCACGCGGACGCCGAGGATGAGGCCGGGGCGCGATGCGTTCGAGACCATCGCACCTTCGCTGTCGAGCGAGCGCCCGCCGAGCACGCCGCCCGCGCCGCTCGTCGATTTGCTGACGCTGGCGGGGGCGAAATAGTTGGAGATGGCGGTGCGCTGGTCTTCGGTGGTGGCGTTCAGCAGCCACATCAGCAGGAAGAACGCCATCATCGCGGTCACGAAGTCGGCGTAGGCGATTTTCCAGGCGCCGCCATGGGCGTGTTCGTGGGCTTTCTTTTTGACCCTCTTGATGAAGATCAGTTCATTGACATTGGTAGCCATGGCGCTGGCCTACGCCGCGGGCAGTTCGGCGACCGCCTCCTCGACATCGTAGAAGGAGGGGCGTTCATGGGCGAACAGGGTCTTGCGCGCGAATTCGACGCTGACTGCCGGCGCATAGCCCTGCATATAGGCCAGCAGGCCGGCCTTCATGCAGACGAAATATTTGGTGTCGGTATTGGCGCGGCCCTTGAGCGCCGCCGCCATCGGGCCGACGAAACCATAAGACAGCAACACACCGAGGAAGGTACCGACCAGCGCCGCGCCGATGAGGTGGCCGAGCACCTCCGGCGGCTCGGTGATCGAGCCCATGGTGTGAATGACGCCCAACACCGCGGCGACGATGCCGAGCGCGGGCATGCCCTCGGCGACCTTGTTGATCGCTTCGGATATTTCCAGCTGATCGTTGTGGTGGGTTTCGATTTCCTCGTCCATCAGCGTTTCCATCTCATGCGCCTTGTCCGAGCCCAAGGTCATCAGGCGGATATAGTCGCAAAGGAAGGTGACGGCGGTTTCGTCATTGTAGAATTTCGGAAACTGCTGGAAGAGATCGCTTTCCTGCGGGTTTTCCACATGCTGCTCAAGCGCCAGCATGCCTTTCATCTGGACCAGCTTGAACACGGCATAGAGCATCGTGAGCAGCTCGAGAAAGCTCTCCTTGTTGTGGCGCGGCGCCTTGAGGAGGCCCATCGACGCCTTGAAAGAGGCTTTGATGACGGTCTTGGGATTGGCAATGATGAAGGCGCCGACGGAAGCGCCAATGATGATGATGAACTCGACCGGCTGAATCAAAATCTCGATATGGCCGCCCATCATGACGAAGCCGCCAATGACGCATATGAAAACCGTCAAACCGCCAACGATTAACAGCATGCAATTCTACTCCGCTACATTAGGTGTGGCGCGCACGTCCAAAGGGCGCGCACGGCCGGTTGCCGAACGCCCAATCTACCGCCCACGGGGTGAAAAAACGGTTAACCAAGATGCGGTCAAACCGTGGCGGTTCAATAAGTTACGGAGATATTAACGGGGCAGGAGGCGGAGCGTTCCGATGGTTCCTGCTTCGATCTGCGCCCGATTCATCAGGATCGGCACATAGCGGCCGTCGCGCCACATTTCGGCGAAATCGCGGTAATGCGAGGACAGCGGATTGCCCGATTGGCCGGTATTTTGGATGAAATAGGACTGTCCCAGCGGGTCGAGATCGTAAATCGCCCGGTAGGCGGGTCCGTGATTCTGGGCGAACGGCGTTTCCGCATCGCGGACGGTGAAGCCGGCGGCATTCACCGTATTGCGCGCGCCGCCATTGGCCAGGCGGACCTCGAACAGCTCGCCGATCAGCGGCACGCGGCTGAACACCTCATGGGCGCTATAGGCATAATGCGCCTGGCCCCAGGCCCAGCCATCCATATCCTCGCCAAAAAGCTCGGCGAGGCCGTCCAGGGCGCGCTCCAGCGCACGGCCCGCGGCATGGCCGCAATCTTCCGTCGCCGCGGTTGCGATATCGTCGCACCACTCGGCGCCGGGTTTCAGCGCGTCATAGAGGGCGCTTTCGCGAATCGAGAAAAAGTCGTCGAACACCTCTCCGCCGAGCTCGTCCTTGAAGATGCCGATCATCAATTCGCGCAGCCAGGCGAAGTAGATGAGCGGCTCCGGCCGGTCCGCCGCCATCACATGGTCCCAGGCGGCGAGCCGGATCAGGGCGGCCTGCGCCGTGCCGCCGCCCGGCGGGGTGACCTCAAGGAGGCGCGGCAGTATCGATTTCGCGGCGAGCGAGACGGTGTCGGCCTGGATCGCGGCGAAGCTGTCGATAGTGTGATCGTCGCGCTCGCCGAGCAGGGCCTCGATACGCCGCGCCCGGTGCGGCGGCGCCCAGTCGCGGGTGATGAAATAGGGGTAATAGGGCCCGACCACCTTGTTGTTGGCGGTAACGATTTGCCCGGAGCGCGGGTTAAAGAGGCGCGGCAAGGCGGAATAGGGGATGGTGCCGACCCAATCCGCTTCGCCGGTCCAGCCCTCGGACGGCATCCAGCCATTGCCGGTGCGCCGGATCGGCACCCGGGCCGGCGCGATATAGCCGATATTGCCGTGGCTATCGGCGAACACGATATTCTGCTGCGGCGCGTTGAGATGGCGCAGCGTCGCCGTGAAGCCGTCCCAATCCTCCGCCTGGCCGATTTCCGCCGACGCCTGGGCGCTCCGATCCTCGTCGTCGAGGGCGGTCCAGGCGAAGGCAACGACATGGCCGCTATCCTCAAACCCGCTATAGTTGGAGGCGATATCGGAGATCACTGGCCCGTGGCGCGTCTCGCGCACATTGAGCACCACATCCTCGCCATCCTTGACGCGGATGACCTCACGCCGGGTTTCGAACGGCACGCTGCCGTCGGGCGTGAGATATTTGTTCGAATCGTCCGGATCGAGGCGCTCGATAAAAAGATCCTGCACATCCGGGTTGGTGTTGGTGAAGCCCCAGGCGAAATTCTGCGTGCGTCCGAGGATCGGCATCGGAAGGCCCGGCAGGGTGGCGCCGGCGATGTCGAGCCCCGGCGCGTTTAGGTGCGCCAGATACCAAAGACTGGGGATTTGCAGGCCGAGATGGGGATCGTTGGCCAGGAGCGTGCTGCCGCTTGCCGTATGGGCCCCCGAAAGCACCCAATTATTCGAGCCGAGACCTTCCACCGGCGGCGGCGGCAGGATGGCGGCGAGCGCTTCCCACGGCAGATCGGGCGGCACGGCGCTCTCAAGCACCGCCGGGCCGTCCTCGGGATAGCCCGGCCACAGCTCGGCGATCTGCTCGATGTCGAGGAATTGCGCCATGCGGGCGCGTAGCGCCTCGTCCGCCGCATTGCCGCCGAGATCCCACGCCATCATCTTGAGCCAGACCAGACTATCGGCCGGACGCCACGGCTCGGGCTCGTGCGAGATGAGCAGGAATTCGAGCGGCAGCGGCCCGTCGTGCAGCGCGAGATAGCTGTTCACGCCGGCGGCATAGGCTGCATAAACCGCCTTCGCATCCGCGCTCAGTATTTCAAAATTGCGCTCCGCCGAGCGGTAGACGCCGAGGGTGCGCAGGAAGCGGTCGAAGCCGAGCGAATCCTCGCCGAACATTTCCGACAGCCGCCCGGCGCCGATGCGGCGCTGCATCTCCATCTGCCACAGCCGGTCCTGGGCATGCACATAGCCCATGGCGAAGGCCGCGTCGGTGACCGATCCGGCAAAGATATGGGGAATGGCGTGATCGTCGCGGATCACCTCCACCTCGCCGTCGAGGCCGGCGAGCCGCACCTCGCCGTCAAGCTCCGGCAGCGAGCCGCGCAGCCAGAGATAGCCCGCCGCGAGGACGATGACGGCAAGCAGGATCAGCACGCCGAGGCCGCCAAAGGGCCACCACCAGCGAAAGCCCCGTCGCCGGGACTGTAGGCCGTAATGGCTCCTGCGCTTGCGCTTTCTCGCCATGCTAGTCCTTCAAATCGGCCAATATCTGATCGCGGTGCTGATCGAGCCCGGGCGCCGGCGCGCGGGTTGCCGGATCGTCGAAGGCCGAGAGCTTGATCGGGTTGCCCGCCATGCTGAGCGCCCCGGCCTGCGGGTCGTCGGTCTCGATCACCATGTTGCGCGCCGCGATCTGCGGATCGTTCAGCACTTGCTCAACATTGTTGATCGGCGCCGACGGCACGCCGGCCTCGGCCAGCACCTCGAGCCAATGGGCGGTCGGCTGTTGCTTGAGGCGGCTCTCGAGCGCCACTTTCAGCTCCTCCACATGCTCGCCGCGCGCCGAATTGTCCTTGAAGCGCGCCTCGCCGGCAATCTCGGGGCAGGCGAGCGCCTCGCACAGCGTGGCGAACAGCGCGTCGTTGCCGGCGGCGATGATGACATGGCCGTCCGCCGTCTCATAGCTTTGAAAGGGCACGATGGTCGGGTGGCGCGCCCCGAGCGGCCCGGGTATGTCGCCGGTGGCGAAATAGCGCGCCAGCGCGTTTTCCAGAATGGCGAGCTGGCAATCGAGCATGGCGACATCGATCTTCATGCCTTCGCCGCTGGCATGGCGGTGATGCAGCGCGCTGGAGACGCCGATCGCGGTAAAGAGGCCGGCGGTGATATCGCCGATCGAGGTGCCGACCCGGGTCGGCGGCCCGCCCGGATGGCCGGTCAGGCTCATCACCCCACCAAGCCCCTGCACCACCATGTCGTAGGCCGGGCGCGCCGCATAGGGGCCGGTATGGCCGAAGCCGGAGCAGGCGGCATAGATCAGCCTGGGATAGCGCGGATGCAGGGCCTCCCAGCCATAGCCGAGGCGCTCCATGGTGCCGCCGCGGTAATTCTCCACCAGCACATCGGCATCCTCCAGCAGCGCCTCGAAGGTCTGGCGGTCGGCCGCGTCCTTGAGGTTGAGAGCGAGGCTCTCCTTGCCCCGGTTGATCGACATGTAATAGGCGGATTTGCCCTCGATAAAGGGGCCGAAGGCGCGCGAATCGTCGCCCGTCCCGGGCACCTCCACCTTGATCACGCGGGCGCCGAGATCGGCCAGCACCATGGTGCAATAGGGCCCCGCGAGTACCCGCGTGAGATCGATAACCGTAATGCCGCTGAGGGGCCCGGGAACCGTCATAACAAATCCTGTCCTTGCCGCTTTGGGAATCCTGGCCGGGATGATACACGCTATTGAGCGCAAAGGAACTTGAGGGACATGCGAAAAGGCGAAATTGAGATATCGGACCGCTTTGCGGAGCGCCTCGGCGCGTTCCGCCGGCTGGCCTATACGGAGTGGGGCGCGGCGGACAATCCGCGCATCGCCATCTGCGTCCATGGCATGACGCGCAACTGCCATGATTTCGACCAGTTCGCCGAAGCGCTCGGCGAGACCCACCGGGTGATCTCGGTCGATCTGCCCGGCCGGGGCGGCAGCGACTGGCTGCGCACATCGGATGGTTATCATCCGGTGACATATATCTCGGACCTGCGCACGCTCTTGGCCTCGCTCGGCGCGACGGAGGTGGATTGGATCGGCACCTCGCTCGGCGGCTCCCTCGGCATGATGATCGCCGGCGACGAAGACCCGGTGGGGCGCGGCCTGATCCGCCGCCTGGTGCTCAACGATATCGGCCCCTTGCTGCCGGCGAGCGGCATGGAGCCGATTGCCGATAGGGTCGGCCGGGCGCCGGATTTCGCCGACCTCGAAGAAGCCGAAGCCTATCAGCGCCAGGTCTGCGCCGAATGGGGCGAGCTATCCGACGAGACCTGGATGCACCTCACGCTGCATAGCCTGCGCCGGAAAGACGATGGCGGCTTCGCCTATCACCATGATCCGGGAATCGGCGATTCGCTCCGCGCCATGGGCCCGATGCGCGATATCGAGCTGTGGCCCTGGTGGCGGCGCATCGACTGCCCGGTGCTGGTCCTGCGCGGCGCCGAATCGAACATCCTCCTCGCCGAGACGGCGGCGGAGATGAAGCAAGACGGCGCGGAGGTGATCGAATATCCCGGCATCGGCCACACGCCGTCGCTGATGGTGGAAGATCAAATTGAAGCGGTGACGGCCTGGCTTAACGCCTAATTATTCAATTCCTTCGCGGCGCGGACGGCGGCGTAGGTGAGGATGCCGTCGGCGCCGGCGCGTTTGAAGCCGAGCAGGGATTCCATGATGGCACGCTCGCCTTCGAGCCAGCCGCGCTCGCCCGCCGCCATCAGCATCGCGTACTCGCCGGACACTTGATAGACATAGGTCGGCATGGCGAAACTCTCCTTCACCCGGCGCACGATGTCGAGATAGGGCATGCCGGGCTTGATCATCACCATATCGGCGCCCTCTTCGATATCGAGCGCCACTTCGCGCAGCGCCTCGTCGCTGTTGGCCGGATCCATCTGATAGGTCCGCTTGTCGCCCTCGCCGAGCGACGTGGCGGAGCCCACCGCGTCGCGGAACGGGCCATAGAACACGCTGGCATATTTGGCGGCGTAGGAGAGCAGCAGCACTTTGTCATGGCCGGCCGCGTCGAGCGCCGCCCTGAGCGCGCCGATGCGCCCATCCATCATGTCCGACGGCGCGATCACGTCGCAGCCCGCCGCGACCTGATTGAGCGCCTGTTTGCACAGCACATCCACGGTTTCGTCATTCACCACATAGCCGTCGCGCACCAAACAGTCCTGGCCGTGGCTGGTATAGGGGTCGAGGGCGACGTCGCACACCACGCCCATCTCCGGCACCGCGTCCTTCACCGCGCGCACCGCCTGACAGACGAGATTGTCGGGATTGAGCGCCTCCTCGCCGTCCGGCGATTTGCGCTCGGGCGGGGTTTGCGGAAAGACCGCGAGGGCCGGGATGCCGAGGGCGTGGGCCTCCTTGGCGCGCTTGGCGAGGACGTCCGGCGACACCCGCTCGACGCCCGGCATGGAGGGCACGGGTTCCGTTTCGCCCTGTCCCGGGCGGATGAAAACGGTCCAGATCAAATCGTCCGGCGTCAGCACATTTTCCGCCACCAGCCGGCGCGACCAATCATAGCGCCGGTTGCGCCGCATCCGCGTCGCCGGGTAGCGAGCGTGAACTCCAGGAAAATCCGCCATGACGGCACCTCTCGTTTATTGCGCCAAGCGATGGCGCGGCGGCGGAGGGAAGTCAACATATTTTAACCAATTTTCTCTAGCGTCACCGCCATGTGCGGCATTTCGGGCGTTTGGAATTTCGACGGCGCAGCCGTCGCGGCGGCGGTGTTGGAGCATATGAATGCGCTCCTCGCCCATCGCGGCCCCGACGGCAATGGCGTCCATCTCGATGGTGCGCTCGGCCTCGGTCATACCCGCCTCGCCATTCTCGATACCGGCGAAGGCGGCCATCAGCCGATGTCTTATGGAGACGGGCGCTGGTGGCTTACCTATAACGGCGAGATCTACAATTTTCTGGAATTGCGCGAAGAGCTGACCGGCCTCGGCCACCGCTTTGAGAGCGACAGCGATTCGGAAGTCTTGCTCGCCGCTTACGCCCAATGGGGCGCGGAGAGCCAGACCCGCTTCAACGGCATGTGGGCCTTCGCCATCTGGGACAGCCAGGAGCGGGAGCTCTTTCTCTCGCGCGACCGCTTCGGCGTGAAGCCGCTGTTTTGGCATTTCGACGGCAGGCGCTTCGCCTTCGCCTCGGAAATGAAAGCCTTTCTCGCCTTGCCCGGATTCGACCCCGGCTTCGATGCCCGCGCCGTCGCCACGGCGATCCTCCACACCATTCCCTTCGAGGGCCAAGCCCATGCGCTGCTGAACGGCGTCAAACGCCTCGCGCCGGGCCATTCAATTATGGTCCGCGCCGGCCAGGCGCCTACAACCCGGCGCTGGTGGCGCACCCTCGATCATCTGCCCGATCCGCCGCTGCAGCTCGCGCGCCAGATCGAGCATTTCCGCGAACTTCTGTTCGATGCCTGCAAATTGCGCATGCGGAGCGACGTGCCGCTCGCCACCTGCCTGAGCGGCGGGCTCGATTCGAGCGCCGTGCACGGCGTCATCGCCCATCTTAACAGCGACGGCGACGCAGCCCGGCGGCGGCCGGACGATTGGCAGACGGCGTTTTATCTCGGCTCCGGCGCGGCGGATGCGGACGAAGAGCGCGCCGCGGCGGAAGCGGTGGTGCAATTCGCAGGCACCAAGGGCGTCTATAAATCGGCCGATGTCGATGATGCGCTCGGCCATATCGACGATATCGTTTTTAATCTCGAGGAGATCGGCCATTTGCCGGCGGGCCAGTGGCTGCTTTACCGCGAGCTGCGCCGCCACGGCATGGTGGTCTCGCTCGACGGCCATGGCGCCGACGAGCTCGCCGCCGGCTATCGTCATTTCCCCAACCAGGCGATGATCGAGGCGGTCGGCCAATTGCGCAATCTCAAGGCTGCGTCGGACGCCATGGGGGTCGAGGGCATCGATCCCAAGCTGGGCGCGCTGCTCGAGGAGCTGCCGGAATTCGCGCCGTTCGACCCGACGCCACGGACGACGCCGGTGGCCGGTCTCTTCGGCGTCCAGCCCTACGGCTTCGAGTTTCCCATCTGGACCGAGGACGCACCCGATCTCCCACCTCGGTCAGCTTCTCCCTCATCGATCGCAGGATCGCCACAGAGGTCGTCAGCATCGCCGGCTGAGTTGCCCGCGATTCCGAGAGCGTCTCGGCGTCGCTTTCAAAGCACAGCTTCTTGAGGTCAATCTGCGTCACATCGCTCGCCTCTTCGTACGTCAGGCGAGCCGATTCTGAATGTTGATAGACCAGATGACCCATGCCCGGAGACTGGGACCCCTGCCCCGGGAACACCAGCGCAATCGGGTCGGTCTCACTCACGTCGGCGATCGCCGTCCGTGCGTCGCTCACAAGGCGGCCTTCCGCCGGGCAGGATCGCGAATAACGACCCTCGCCATATGGGCACGAAGTGTACCAAGCACCCTATCCACACGCCCTGCCGCGGGCGTCAGATCGCAAAGACCGCATGACTTCACTCTCACGCGCCTCCAGCAACCGCCCCACGCAATCAGCGCAGGCTAGAACTGGGGCATTCCGCCTGGGCCCCCTGGCCCACCGGGCATTCCGCCACCTCCGAGGTCCGGCATGCCACCCCCCATGCCGCCCGCCATCCCTCCAAGACCACCCATTCCACCAAAGTCGGGCATAGACGAAGACGCAGCGCTCGCGCCTGCCTCGAGCAGCCGCCGAGCCTCCGGCAGCACCACCAGCAGATCCTGCGCCAGCCCGGCGGCCGTCCCATGGCTGTCGGCCACACGCCGCCCTGCGTCCGCATGCAGATACACGGCCGTCGAAGCGGCGTCGTAGGGAGACATCCCTTGTGCCAGCAACCCACCGATCAGACCCGCCAGAACGTCGCCCGTCCCGGCGGTCGCCAACATCGCATTCGCCGCATCCGAGAGCCGCGCACGCCCGTCCGGGCCTGCCACCACCGTGCATGCGCCCTTCAGCACCACCACCGAGCCCGTCAGCTCCGCATAGCCCGCGGCAGTTCCGAGGCGGTCCGATTGCACCGCCTCCACGCTCGTTCCCGTGAGCCGCGCCATCTCCGCCGGGTGTGGCGTCAGCACACGAGGCACCGACAACCGAACCCACCATTCCGGCTCCTCCGCCACCGCGTTCAGGGCGTCCGCATCCAGCACCACCGCTTCGAGTCCCTCGATGCCATCGAGTCCACCCAGCAGCTCGCGCACAAACCCCCGCGTCCCCGTCGTCAGCGACAGCCCCGGCCCGACAAGCAGCGCCGTCGAGCGCCCGCCCTCGAGCGCTCGCAACAGTCCCCGTGCAGCCTCCGAGTCCAGCGCACCCTCGGACGAGGGCAGCGGCTCGTGGATCACGTCGGGCAGCCCCTGTACCAACAGCGCCTGGATCGCCTCCGGAGCAGCAAGTTGCACGAGTCCAGCGCCGGAACGCGCCGCCGCCTCCGCCGCAAGTCGTGCGGCACCTGGGTACCGCTTCGAGCCGGCGGCGACCGTCACCGTCCCGAACGTCCCCTTGTGTGAGTCCGCCGGTCGATCCGGCATCGCCGCCTTCAGATCACGCAACCGCAGCTCCTCGTACGGCAGCTCGTCCCCGGCCCCCGGGGGCAGGCCAATCTCAACCGGCACCACCCGCCCTGCGTTTTCGCGCCCAGGGATCGAGTAGAGCCCCACCTTCGCGAACCCAAACGTCACCGTGACGTCCGCTTCGACCGCCAGCGGGTCCGCGAAACCGGAATCGGCGTCCACTCCCGTCGGCACGTCGAGGGCGATCACCTGTGGTGGAGCGATCCGCTCCCGTGTAGCCGCCACCCGCGTCAACACCCCCGCGAGATCGCCCTCGATCGGTCGCTCTTCGTAGTTCCCACCGATTCCCAGTAACCCGTCGACGATCGCCGATGCCTCTTCCAGCAACCCCTCCAGCCGCTCGAACGTCGGATCATCATCGCCCGCCACGAGGAACGGCAGTTCCGTCTCGACGAACGCCTGCCACACCGGATCATCCGCCGCACGCGCGCGCAGCAGGTACACGAACGGCACGCCGCCCCATTGCGCAAGCTCTCGCGCCGCCACTAGCGCGTCGCCCCCGTTGTTGCCCGGGCCCACGAGGAACAGGATCCCTCGTTCAGCCATCGCCCCTACGGCCATCCACGCCTCTTGCGCCGCCGCCAGCCCGGCCTCCGCCATCAGCGAAGCCTCCGAGACGCCGGCCTCCACTGCCGCCGCCTCGAGCGCGCGCATCTGCTCCGTTGTGACCAGTTTGCTCACTGCCCCACCCCCTCGGTTCGCGTTCGTTGATTACTTCCGAATCGGCGGCAACTCGTCCGGCAGCCGCTCCTCGTTGCCTTCACCTCGCAGCAGTCCGCGCTCTTTCAGCCGCGCGATCAGCCGAGGACGTGCGTCCTCTGGCTCCTGCTCGCGGATCTGCTGTGTGCACACCACCGAGGCCACGGCGAACGAGTCGAGGTGTGTCAGCGAGATATCGATCGCCTCAAGCCCGATCCGCTCCGCCCGCTCAGCGGCCCCGCCGTAGAGGTACACCAGCGGCTTGCCTCGCCGGTCTGGCAGCACTTCGATGTCCTTCCAGGCCACCGAGCGCGCACCCGTCCCGAGCGCCTTCATCACTGCCTCTTTCGCGGAGAACCGAGCAGCCAGCTCTGGCACTCGCCCCCGGCAGAACGCAGCCTCAGCCGGCGTGTACACCCGGTGGATGAAGCGCTCCGGATACTTCCGCAGCACGCGCCGCACCCGGTCTAACTCAATCATGTCGATGCCAACGGAGTGTGTACTCATGCGGCGGAATCTAGCACGACCGCGTGTCATACTCCGCCCATGACCGCACGCATCATCGATGGCAACGCAATCGCCGCTGACGTCCGCGCCGAAGTCGCCTCCGAGGTCGCCGCCCTCGGTGCCGCCGGACGTCGCCCACCGCACCTCACCGCCGTCCTCGTCGGCGACGATGCCGCCTCCGCCACCTACGTCCGCCTCAAGCAAAAGGACTGCGCCGAAGTCGGCATGACCAGTTCCACCGAAGCGCTACCCGCCTCCACAACCCAGGACGAACTGCTCGACGTCATCCAACGCCTCAACGCGGATGACTCGGTCGATGGCGTCATCATCCAGAAACCGATCCCCGACGCCATCGACGACGTCGTCATCGACGCCACGCTTACTCCGCTGAAGGACGCCGACGGCCTCGGCCCGACCAGCCTCGGGCTTCTCGTCCAGGGCGCACCCCGCTTCGTTCCCGCCACCCCCGCTGGAGTCCAGCAACTCCTCCTCCGTTCGGACATTGATCCTGCGGGCAAGCACGTCGTCATCGTCGGTCGTTCCACGCTCGTCGGACGCCCGCTCACGCTGCTCCTCTCGCAGAAAGCCGCCGGCGCCAACGCCACCGTCACCAACGCCCACACCGGCACTTCCGACCTCCGTGCCATCACCCGAGAAGCCGACATCCTCATCGCCGCCGCCGGGCGCCTCAACCTCATCACCGCGGACATGGTCCGTCCCGGCGCCGTCGTCATCGATGTCGGCACAAACCGTGTCGACGACGCCTCGAAGCGCTCCGGCTACCGCCTCGCCGGTGACGTCGACTTCGAGGCCGTCAAAGAAATCGCCTCCGCCATCACCCCCGTCCCCGGCGGCGTCGGCCCAATGACCCGCGCCATGCTCCTGGTCAACACCCTCAAGGCGGCCAAAGCCGAGTAACGAGGTGCCCGGCGATGCCCCTCAACTACGACGCCGTCCTCTTCGACCTCGACGGCACCCTCTGGCACTTCGACGACACCCCCAGCCCCGGAGGAGATCGCCAGCGTCATCGCTCCCCGCCTTGAGCGTGTCATCACCGGCTGGGGCCAACACTCGACGATCCCCTACGACGCGCTCGACCTCGCGATCATCGGTGGCTTCCGCATCTCTGACGAAGCCGCCGACGAAATCCACCGGTACCGTCACCCCGACCGCGTTGAGGACGTTACCGCAACCCTCGCCGCTCACGGCATCACTGCCACGCCGCAGCAGGCCCGGCAGGTCCTCGACGAATTCCGCGCCGATCCATCGGTTCTCCGCCCCCGCCTCTTCGAAGGCATTCCCGAAACCATCGAGGCGCTGCGCTCCACCGGCACCCGTCTCGCGACCGCGACCAATCGCTCTCACAGCGCGGACCAGATCACCGAGGAGCTCCGCTACCACGGTCTCGCCGCCCACTTCGACGCGGTGCTCACCGCAGGCGACGTCGGCTGGCTCAAGCCCCACCCCGCCATCGTCCACGCCGCCCTCGAAGCCCTCGATGTTCCACCCGAGCGCGCCCTCATGGTCGGCGACGAGCCACGACGAGACATCGTCGCCGCCCACGCCGCTGGCGTCACCTCCGTCCTCGTCAGCCACCCCGGTCGACCGAGCGCCGCCCCTGCTGCCGCCGACGAGCACCCCCACCACACCGTCGCGTCTCTTGCGGAACTCTTGGAGTT
>CAZUVO010000053.1:0-21796 GCA_964623955.1 uncultured Rhizobiaceae bacterium | reverse complement strand
ATGCGCTTTCGCATCGGCATCAATCTCGGCGACGTGATGATTTCCGACGATGACATTCTGGGCGACGGCGATATTGCCGCTGACGGTCAGAACCTTGCGGCCCTCGGGAGCCGGAATCGCGTCGCCGGCAGCGAGCGTCGGGGAAGATACGTTGGAATATCCGTGCTCGTCCGCCGCAGGTTCGCCGATGCCGCCGGCAAGTACCAGGGCGCCGATCGCCATCGCCAGGGCCGAGCCGAAAATGATTTTTCGCAAACTCATCAGAACCAACATCAATTCCTCCACTTCGGTTTCATGCGTAACGAATACGCTTTCCGTCGATTTGTGCGATTAACTTCTCACGCCCGCGCACGGGACTCGCTAATCGCACATCTTCCGGCCATCGCGTTGACAGCCGATCATCGAATTTGACAATGTCAACTTGTCCATAATACAGCGCATAGGTAAACAGTAATCATTGAAAAAAACATGATCAATCAGCGGCATCCGGCGCGTTAAAGCTGGCAGGCCGGGGCCTGGTGCTTTACGGCCACGCTCCGGAAGACGGGGCTTTGCCGCGCGAAATCGACCCGAACGCCCTCGTGGATAGGCTGGAAATTGCAGATGTTGGGGAAAATATTCCCGATATTGACGATGAATCCCGAGATTTTCTCTATGCGGCGGATTGTCTGGCCGGGTGCGCCGATCCGTATACGGCGCTGACCAATTGGCTCCGGGTCATCCGCCCGGGCGGCTATCTCGCGGTGAGCGCGCCACCGGACGATGTGGCCGCGTTGCTCGGCCAGATCGAGCATCTTGCCGAGCCGCGCGCCGCCGAGAGCGCATCGGGGCTCCGGCTGTTGCAAAAACGTACGGCGCCGGCGACGCCCACCGACATGCAGCAGTCCGAGCAGGTCCGGATGCTGACGGAATTTACCCGCCGCGCGCTGACGGAGCGTGGCGGCCATCCCGATATCGCCATATTGAACGATATTCTCGCCTCCGGCGCCTGCCGGAATTCGCTGGTCGATCTCAGCCGCCTCTACATGCTCTATCAGTGGCTACTGACGACCCGGAATGTCGCTGGAGATTGTCTGGAAGTCGGTTCCTACAAAGGGGGCACGGCGAAACTGATATCGGAGACGATCCTCCGCCACGGCATGGATTGTGCGTTTCACGCCTTCGATACGTTCGACGGCATGCCGAATGCGCTCGCCGAAGACGAAGCCGGTTTTCTCAATACCTTCTCGGACAGTTCGCTCGAAGACGTGCAGACGCTCCTCGCCGACAATCCGAACAGCTTCGTACACCAAGGCATATTTCCCGATTGCGCGGACGAAGCGGTGCGCGGCATGACCTTCCGCTTCGCCCATATCGACGTGGATATCGAGCGCTCGGTTCTCGACTGCTGCGCCTTTGTCTATCCCCGTCTCGCGGCGGGCGGCGTGATGGTCTTCGACGATTACGGCGACCCCTACTGCCCCGGCGCCGCGCGCGCGGCCGACGCCTATTTTGCCGACCGGCCGGACAGCTTGGTTCACCTGCCGCTGCTCTCCTCCGCCGTCTTGATCAAACGCGCATAAATCGATTTTCAGGCGGCGCTGTCGGGGATGCGCACGGAGAAGGTCGTGCCTTCATCGACGATGCTGTCTACGCGAATCCGGCCGCCATGCAATTCGACCGCCGTTTTAACGACGCTGAGGCCAAGCCCCGTGCCGCCGATACCGGAAGAATTGTCGGCGCGGAAAAACGTATCGAACACCCGGTCGATTTCGGATTCCGGAATTCC
Organism: uncultured Rhizobiaceae bacterium; assembly: GCA_964623955.1. GTDB lineage: Bacteria > Pseudomonadota > Alphaproteobacteria > UBA828 > UBA828 > PTKB01. The sequence goes on along the minus strand of CAZUVO010000053.1, from coordinate 20,028 downwards.
GATGCCGCGGTCGGCAACATCGAGAACGATCTCGCCATTCTCGCGTGACAGGCTGACCTCGATGGATTCGCCGTCGGGCGAATATTTAATCGCGTTGGAGAGCAGATTGTTGACGATATGGCGGATCAGGCTGTCGTCGATCGAGACGTTGGTTCCGTCGCAGGCAATGTTGAGATTGATGGCGTGCGCACTGCCCGCCATGTTTTGCGAGGCGCGCACAATATTGCGCAGCAGCAGCTCGATATTGGACTTTGCCGGGCTGAAGGAAAACATGCCGGCTTCCATCTTGCGCACGAGCAGGATGTCATCCAGCAATTGCGTCATATCGCCCACCTCCTGCTTGATCTCTTCCAAATATTCCAGCTTCTGTTTTTCATCCATCTGATCGCTGTAATGATGCAGCAGATCGGCGGCGGAAAAGATCGTCGTGAGCGGTGTGCGAAATTCGTGCGAGGCGGTGGCGACGAAGTTCGATTTCATCGAGCTGAGCTCGACCTCCTTTTCGAGGGCGAGTTCGAGGCGTTTCGAATTTTCGGCAAGCTCGGTTTCACGCTCCTTCATATCGGTCACATCGGTATAGACCACCGCATTGAAGCCGTCGCTCGTCTTGCGGCCGCGAATGTGAATCCAGCGGCCATCGCTCAACCGCTGTTCCTCGAAACTCTCATCCAGGGTGAACAGGTCGAGCTGTTCCCGAACAAAATCATCGAGGCGCATGCCGGTATCCCATAATTGCCCGCGCGCATAGATTTCGCGCGCCAATTCGTTCATGGAACGGCCGGGTGTGGCGATATCCGCAATCTTGGGAAAATAGGTCAGAAAGCGCTCATTGCAGATTTGCATATTACCGTCTTGATCGAACAGGGCAAATCCGTCGGTGAAGCTTTCGATCGCGTGCATGAGATGGGTGCTGGCTTCGTTGGCGCGGCGCTCGGCCTCGGTCTCGCGCGCGAGCAGGCGTTTGGTCTCGCGGTTCTGCCACAACAGAAAGAGCACCAGAATCGTCCCGGAGACCAGAACGCCGATAAAATAGCCCACCACCTGCCAGAAAATATCGCTGCGCGCCGAGGCGGTTTCGATTCTCAGCCCGCGATCGTGATTGGTCGTGTTGATCACCATGTTATGGATCGGCTGGGCCATGGCGGCCAAATCCTCATGGATCGACTGATAGGTGGCGAAATCCTCCTTCTTTAAATTGAGAATGTCCGGCTCGATCTTTTCGAGCCCGGCGATCACTTGCGTAACGGTTTGATTGAGCCCCTCGACCTCTCGCAGTCTTTCCGATTCGCCGCCTTCCTTGAGGACGAGGAGACGGCTCCAGAAAATGTCGAACCGGGTCAGGAGTTCGTCTAAATTCGAGCCCATCTCCGTATGGTGGTAGGCATCGAGGGTGCTGACGAGCTTGAGACGCTCCAACTCCACCTGCGACACAAGCCACACCTCGACGCGCGGGTCGGTTCGAAACGATTCGCGTTTCTCGATCATCTGATTGAGGCCGATCACGACGCTGATCGCCAAGCCGATTACGGCCGCGACAAGTATATAGGTCGCTATGCCCCAGTTTCGCATCGCTTCATGGTCTTATTTGCCCGCCGCGCGAAATGAATCTTACCCACTGAGCGTGCATGCGGGAAGCGTCAAAAGCCTTAGAACGGTTCTGAAGGGTTAATTCATGTTAGGCGCGACGCCATCTCACACCTTTTCCGACCGGCTGGTCAACGCTTGACTTGCGCCCGTTTCGGCAATGATAGTAGGCCCAAGGCCTGCGATATATTTAAGGAAACGCCATGCGAAACGAACCGCCACTGACTTGGCCGGCGGCCGATTTGAGCCGCGTTCCCTATGCCGCCTATTGCGATCCGGCAATCTATGAAGAGGAGCAGGAGCGGATCTTTCGCGGCCCGACCTGGAATTATCTCGCGCTCGAGGCGGAACTCCCCGAAAACGGGGATTATCTCTCCACCAAAGTGGGCGAAACGCCGGTTTTGGTGAACCGCGACAATGACGGCGCACTGCATGCCTTCGTCAACAGATGCATGCATCGCGGCATGCTGCTGTGCCGCGAGCGCCAGGGCAATTCGCCCAATTTCATCTGCCCCTATCATCAATGGACCTATGATCTGAAGGGCCAGCTCCGCGCCATCCCATTTCCGAAGGGTGTCAATGGCGAGGGCGGCCTGCCTAAGGATTTCGACCGCAAGAGCATCCGCCTACACGAACTCAAAATCGAATCCTATAAAGGGGTCATTTTCGGCACCTTCTCCGACAAGGCCGAGCCGCTGGCCGACTATCTCGGCCCGGTCATTACCTATGAGATCGACCGCCTGTTTCACAAGCCGGTCCGCATCCTCGGCTATCAGCGCCAGCGCATCTTCGGCAATTGGAAGCTCTACAACGACAATGTGCGCGACCCCAACCATGGCGGCCTGCTGCACATGTTCCATGCCACCTTCGGGCTCTACCGCCTGAGCCAAAAGGGTGGCGCAAAGCTGGATGCGCGCGGGCGCCATAACGTCACCTGGAATGCGCTCGGCACCGACGACGAAAAGACCACCGAAGAGGGCTATGAGGGCACGAAGAAAGTCTATGACGCGAAATTCACCCTCAACGACATGTCGATGCTGCAAAACCGCACCGAGCATGACGACGATGTAACCCTGGTGATCCTTTCGGTCTTTCCCAATGTGGTGTTCCAGCAAATCTCCAACAGCCTGTGCACGCGCCAGATCCGTACCGACAGCAAGGACCGGATGGAGCTCTACTGGACCTATTTCGGTTATGAAGACGATGATGAAGAGATGACCCGCCATCGCTTGGACCAAGCCAATCTGGTCGGACCCGGCGGTCTGATTTCGATGGAGGACGGCGAAGCGGTGGAACTGGTGCAGACCGCCATTGAGCGCGAACAGGACAAGCATGCCACGGTCGAGATCGGCGGCAAGGGCAAGATCGAGACACAGAAATCTCTCGTCACCGAAGTGCCGATCCGCGGCTTCTATTCCTATTATTGCGAACTGATGGGCTTTCCCGTCGGCGCGGAAGCAGCCGCCGAATGACCAGCCCGGAGGTGCGTACGGCCATCGATGATCTGATGGCCGATTACTGCCACTATCTCGATGACGACCGTCTCGAGGAGTGGCTCGATTTCTTCACCGAGGACTGCCAATACAAGATCCTCTCGCGCGAAAACGAGGAAGGCGGCCTACCGCTCGAACTGCTGTCATGCCGCAACAAGAACATGCTGCGCGACCGCGTCCTGTCGTTACGCGAAGCCAATATCTACAACATCCATTTCGACAAGCATCTGTTGGGCGCGGTGCGCATCCTGGGTGAGGAAAATGGCGGCTACCGGGTGCAGGCGAATTACAGCGTCTATCAAAGCAATCAGGACGGCATCAGCGAGCTGTTCAGCGTCGGCACCTACCGCGATCTGATCGTCTTTGACGGCGGCAAACCGATGTTCCGCGAGAAGATCGCGGTAACGGACACCTTCGGAATTGCGCGCCTGCTGTCGACGCCGATCTGAAACGAAAGACTATTCGGCGGCCTGCGAAGCCTTCGCGCCGCGCGCATCCCAGGCTTTGAGAATATCTTCCGCATCCATCACCAGGGCCATGTGGAGCGACATCATCTTGAGCGCCGCGTCCTCCATCTCTTCATTTGTGCCGCGCACCAGATCGCGCGCGACGACGACGCGGTAATCATGGTTCGAGGCGTCGAAGGCGGCGTTCAACACGCAACAGTCCGTAAAGCCGCCATTCAACACCACGGCGCGCACGCCCATATTGCGCAGCAGAAAATCGAGATCGGTGGGATAGAAAATCGACAGGCGCTTCTTGGTCTCGACGAGCTCGTCGCCGGGCTCGACGCGGGTGCGCAAATTCGTCCATTTGCTGCCCTGAATGGCATGCTGGTCGGCGCCGGGAATCTCGCCGACATATAGCGGGAACACCAGCCGCCAGGCGCTGATGCCGCCCTTGATATCGTCGCGCCCCGAAGGGCGCAGCCCCGTGCGCACATGGATGATGGGGAGCCCGCGGGCACGGCAGGCATCGTGAAACGCATCGATCGGCGCGACGATCTCGCGCGCCCTTGGCGCCGGGCAGGGGCAGTCCGGGTCCTCGCTCAAATGCCCTTCATGCATATCGATGGATATGACCGCCGTCCCTGCCGGATCGAGGAAACTCTCGAACTTGGCATCCTCGGGCAGCGGCCGCTTTTCGCCGTAAAGATAAATATCGCTCACGCGATTTCTCCCCGCATCTGCGTTGCCGGGCAGAGTGTGGCCCCCACCGCGACGCAAGTCCAGTTTTGAGAGGCTCCCTGAGGGCAGAGGATATTTGCCTCGCCGTGAAACTTATCTAAGATCGCCGCGCCATGGATTTTCTCACGCTCGCCTCATTGGACGAAGCCTTGGAGAAGCTCGGCGCCCACGCCACCATGGTGGCCGGCGGCACCGCGGTGCGCTATCAAATCACCAGCGGCCAGATCACGCCGAAGGCGGTCCTTCATATCGAGCGTCTCGACGAATTGCGCGGCGTCTCCCTGAACGGCGCGACGCGCATCGGCGCGCTGACGAGCCTGCGCGAGATTGCCGAGGACGGCGATGTTCGGAGCGGCTATTCCGCCATCGCCACAGCGGCGGGGAAATGCGGCGGCTGGCAAACCCAGAGCGTCGCTACCATCGGCGGCAATGTCTGCGGCGCGGCACCCAACGCCGATCTCATCCCAACCCTCCTCGTACAGGATGCGGAAATCGAGCTTGCCAGCAAGGCGCGCGGCAGCCGCACCCTGCCGCTCGGCGATTTCCTCACCGATGCCTATAAGACGGCGCGCGACGGCGACGAAATGGCGACCGCCTTCCTGCTGCCCGCCCAGCCTGAGCGGAGCGCCGATATCTATGTGCGCATTCAGCGCCGAAGCGCCATGGAGCGGCCGATTATCGGCCTCGCCCTCCGCCTCGCCCTCGACGAAGATCTAAACCGGGTGGCGCAAGCGCGTATCGCCGTTTGCGGCGCCGGGCCGATGGCCTTTCGCGCGGCGGAGGCGGAAGCGCTGCTCGCCGGCCAGGTGCCGGAGAGCGACGCCCTCGCCGCGGCAACGGATGCGCTGATGCAGCGCAGCACATTCCGCGACGATGCGCGCGCCAGCGCCGGTTACCGCAAGGCCGTCCTGCCGCGCGCCCTGGCCCATGCGGTCTCCACCTGCCGGGCGGCGATCGGATGAGCGCTATCCACAAAGTTACGGCGACGGTAAATGGCCGCGAGGAAAGTTTCGAGGTCGTGGGCCTGGAATGCCTGATGGATGCGTTGCGCGACCGGCTGTACTTAAGCGGCACCAAGGAAGGCTGCCGCGAGGGCGAATGCGGCGCCTGCACGGTGCTCCTCGACGGCAAACCGGTCAATTCCTGCGCCTATATCGCCGCGGCGGCGGACGGGTGCGAGATCGAAACCATCGAAGGGCTAGGCGACGATCTCGCCATGCGCATCAAACAGGCGGTGGTCGAGGCCAGCGGCGTGCAATGCGGTTATTGCACGCCGGGGATCATCGTCATGCTCACCGCCCTCTTGCGCAAAGTGGAGGCGCCGGACGAAGCGCTCATTCGCGAGGCGCTGGCCGGCAATATCTGCCGCTGCACCGGCTATGCCCAGATCGTCGACGCGGTGCTCAGTGTGGTCGTCAGCAAGGCAGGCGCGTCATGAGCCATATCGGCAGCGCGGCGATCCGCTCCGACGCCTGGAGCAAGGTGAATGGCGAGACGGTTTATACCTACGACTACAAGGAAGCCGGCATGCTCTATGGCGTGCTGCTGCGCTCGCCCCACGCAGCGGGCAGGCTGAAGCGCTGCGACCTCGCCAAGGCGCGCACCATGCCCGGCGTGCGCGCGGCGATCTCTGCTTCGGACGTGCCCGGCGTACTAGCCGGCTGGAGCATGCGCGACACGCCGCTCTTCGCCCGCGACCGGGTGCGTTATATCGGCGAGCCGATTGCCGCCGTCGCCGCCGACAGCCTGGCCGAGGCGTTCGCCGCCGCCGAAACGATCGCGTTCGAGATCGAGCCGGAGACGCCAGTGCTCGACCTCGAAGCCGCGTGCCAGCCGGACGCGCCGCTCGTCCATCCAGACTGGAAGAATTATGTGCCGGCGGCGGGCAGCGATTTTCCGAGGAACGGCAATGTCGCGGCGGAGTGCTCGGCGGACCCGGGCGGTATCGACGAAATCTTCGCCACCGCGCCGCATGTCATTGAGGACGAGTTCACCAGCCAGCGCCAATACCAGGCCTATCTCGAACCGAAGAGTGCCGTCGCCAGCTATCGCGGCGGGCGCTACACCGTTCATACCGGCCATCAATTCCCGTTTAATGTGCGCGACCGGGTGGCGCAGTTCCTTGATGTGCCGGCGACCGATGTGCGCGTCATCGGCCATGCCATCGGCGGCGGTTTCGGCGGCAAGCTCGATTACAGCGTCGAGCCCCATGCCGCCGCCCTCTCCAAAGCCGCGGGCGGGCGGGCCGTCAAGATCGCCAACTCACGGGTGGCGGATCTGATCACCGCCAATTGCCGCGAAAGCACCCTGGTGCGCATGCGCTCAGCGCTCGACGGCGAGGGCAACATCCTCGCGCGCGACGTCGAAGCCTATATGGATAACGGCGCCTATACCGGCGAGATGTCTTACATGGCGTCCTTCCCGTTCCATTGCGGGGCGATCAATTACCGCGTCGGCAAATTCCGCGCCAACGGCAAGCTGGTCTATACCAACACGCCGCCGACCGGCGCCATGCGCGGCGTCAGCGGCCCGGCGATGTATGCCGCGCTGGAAGGCCATATGGATCATATCGCCGGCGCGCTTGGCCTCGACCGGCGGGCATACCGCCTCAAGCATCTCTTCGGCAATGGCGATGCGCTGCCCAACGGGCAGATGCTCGACAATGCGGAGCTGCTCCAGCGCGGCTTCGACGAGATCGAGAAGATCGTGCCCTGGCATGGCAAAACGAAAGACCGCGCGGCCCTGAAAGGACGCGGATTGTGCGCCGCGATCTGGCTGGTCAACTCGCTGCCGGGCTCGCTCAGCCTCAAGCTCGAAGAGGACGGCACGGTCAGCGTCGTCACCGCGGCGACGGACAATGGCACCGGCGCGCTGGCGGCGGGCATTCCGCAGATCATCGCCGAGACTCTCGGCATCCGCCCCGAACAGGTGCGCGTCTCCGACCCGGATACCGACATTGCCGCCTGGGAGGGCGGCTCGCAAGGCGGACGGACGACGCAAGTGGTCGGCCTGGCGGCGATCCAGGGCGCCCAGGAGATACGCACCAAGGCGCTGCAAACCGCTGCGGGGCTGCTTCAGGTCGAGGCCGATACCCTCGATATCGTCGATGGCGGTATTCGCGTCGCCGGAGAGGTGGAGAGCCGCATGGCGCTTTCGGAAGTGGCGATGGCGGCGACCTTCGGCGGCGAACCGATCCAGGGCAGTGGCGGCGCGGCGCTGCCGCCCGTGCCGTTCAATCCGGGCTGCGCCAACGGCCTGTTGTTCCCCTTCTTCACCTCGCCGACCTATCACGTGCATTACGCCGAGGTCGAGGTGAATCCGGTGTCGGGCAATGTCGATGTGACGCGCTATGTCGTCGCCCAGGATGTCGGGCGGGTCATCAACAGCGCCTGCGTCGAGGGGCAGATCCAGGGCGCCGTGGCCCAGAGCATCGGCTATACGCTTTATGAAAGCATGCGCTTCGCCGAGGACGGCAGGATCATCGAAGACAATCTGCAATTCTACCGCCTGCCGCTCGCGGTCGATATTCCCAAGGTCGAATACACCGTCATGGAGACGGACAACACCGAAGGCCCGTTCGGCGCCAAGGGCTCCGGCGAAGCGCCGGTGCTGCTGCCGCCGGCGGTGATCGCCTGCGCGGTGGCCGATGCGATCGGCAAGCCGATCAACAAGATTCCCATCACGCCGGAAGACGTCCTCGCGGCGCTCGACGGCGGCGATACCTGAACCTCAGCCAAGGAAACAAAATGACCGCAAACAGCTCCCACCCGATCGGTGCGCTCATCTTCGGCGACACGCCGCCCGGCAAAATTATCGATGTCTGCCGCAATCTGGAGCAGAGCGGATTTTCGGAGATTTGGGTCGCCGAGGATTATTTCATGCTGTCCGGTTTCGCCACCGCCGCCGCGGCGCTGCAGGCGACCAAGCAGATAACCATCGGCATCGGCGCGATTTCGGGGCGGGTGCGCCACCCGGCCGTCACCGCGATGGAGGCCGCGACGCTGGCCGGCGTTCATCCCGGCCGCCTCAAGCTCGCGATCGGCCATGGCGTTCCGGCTTGGACCAACCAAATGCGCCTCAAGCCGAAATCCTTCCTGATCAGCTTCGCTGAATGCACCAACGGCGTGAAGCGGCTCCTCAAGGGCGAGGAGATCACGCAGGACGGCGAATATTATTCCTATGAAGCGGTCAAGCTCACCCACCCGGCGCCGGATCTCGACGTACTCGGCGCCGTGGTCGGCCCGAATTCGACCGATCTCTGCGCCGAGATTTCCGACGGCATCGTGCTCTCGGTGCTCTCCGGCCCGAAATATGTCGCGACGGTAAAAGAGAATGTCGAGAAGATCCGCGGCGCCAAGGGTCTGCCGGCGAAATTCGATATCGTCACCTATGTCCTCGCCTCGGTCGGCGACGACAAGGAAGAGGTGCGCAAGGGGTTGCGCGGTGTTGCCGCCTTTTACCTCGAGGCCATGGGGGCGACGCTGATGACCGGCGTCTACGGCGCCAACGAGCAGTTGCAGGAGATGATCGACGCCGGCGGCGCCGAAGCCATTGCCAAAGACATGCCCGACGAATGGATGGACTGGCTCACCATCGGCGGCACGCCGGAGGATTGCATCAGCTCGATCCGCAATCTGTTCGCCGCCGGCACCAGCTCGATCGTGCTCTGCCTGATGCCGACCGACGACATCGACACGCAGATCCAACGCTTCAGCGAAACGGTCCTGCCGAATATTTGAAGCTAAAGATTACTTCCGGTCCTCGCGCACATAGGGGGTGCCGAGGGCCCGGGGCGCGTCCTGGCCGGCGCGCATTTGCACGGCGGCGTAGATCAACACGAAAAGGGTGACGGCATAGGGCGCCATCGCCATGAAATATTGCGGGATGGGATAGCCCTCCGCCTGGAGGCGCGGGATCAGCGCCTCGATACCGCCGAACAGGAGGCCGCCCAAAACGGCCCGGAACGGCCGCCAGCGCGAGAAAATCACCAGCGCGACGGCGATCCAGCCGCGCCCCTGGGTCATGTCCAGGACGAAGATTTTGGCGATCACCAGCGAGAGATAGCCGCCGGCAAGGCCCATGAAGGCGCCGCCGATGGTGGCGGCGAGCAGGCGGTAGCCCTCGACATTGATGCCGGCCGCATCCGCCGCTTGCGGATTTTCACCGACCGCGCGGAGACGCAGGCCGGTCCGCGTATGGTAGAGGAAACGCCAAACCAGAATGACCAGACCGGCCGTGATGTAGACCACATAGTCCTGCCCGAACAGAAACCGGCCGATGACCGGGATATCGGTGAGGAACGGAATATGAATCGGGTCGATGACGGAAATCGCCTTGTTGACCCAGGGAATGCCGATCAATCCGGTCAGGCCGGCGCCGAGGAAGACGAAGGTAATGCCGGTGAGAACCTGGTTGCTGCGCAGCACGACCGTGAAAAAGCCGAAACAAAATCCCAAAAACGTGCCGCTAATGATGGCGAAGATGAATCCGAGAGCGGCGTTGCCGTCAAATTCGATAAACGCGGCGACGCCGACAAGCGCGCCGCACAGCATGATTCCTTCGGCGCCCAAATTCAGCAGTCCCGCGCGCTCGTTGACGATCAAGCCGAGCGAGGCGGCGATCAGGGGCAGCGCGAAGACCGGGGTGAAGGCGAGCCAATGGGTGAGAAACTCCATGCGCTACACCTGCTCGTAATGCGCCATGCGCAGGCGGTAGCGGGCAAAGAATTCAGACGCCGTCACCGACAGCACGATGATCGCCTGGAACAGTCCGACCAGGGCATCGGGCAGGCTGTAAAACACTTTCATGCTCTCGCCGGCGACATAGAGACCGCCCATGAGAAAGGCCACGATCAGCACGATGAAGGGGCGATTGCCTGATAAGAAGGCGATGACGATGCCGGAAAAACCGTAGCCCGCGGCGAGCTGGAAGGTCAGCCGGCCCTCGGTCGCCGCCGCCATGGTAAAGCCCGCCATCGCCGCGAGAGAGCCCGAGGACAGGGCGGAAATGAGGGTGATCGTCGAGAGCGGCAGCCCGATCGCCAACACCATGCGGGGATTGACGCCGACAAAGCGCGATTGGATACCGAAACGGCTGCGCTCGATCAGCCACCAGACCACGGCGAATGCCAGGGCGATGCCGACGATACCGAAATGCACATCCTCCCAACCGATCTTAGGTATGCGCTCAAAATCGTCATAGGCCGGGCTGTGCGGGAAATTATCCTTCGGGTCGCGCCACGGGCCGAACACCTGATTGAGGACGAAATAGTAGGCGATGTAATTCAGCAGCAGGGTGGATATCACCTCGTTGATATTGAGGCGCAGCTTGAGGAGCGCGCTGGGCAGAGCCCAGAGCGCGCCGAATATCAAGCTGAAGACGAACATCAGCGGCAGACGGATGATCTCCGGCCCGATATCGTAATAAGCAACGACGGTGCAGCCGATCACGCCCATGAAGAGCTGCCCCTCGATGCCTATATTCCAGTAATTCACCCGAAAGGCCATGGCCGCGGCAAGGCCGACCAGCACCAAGGGCGTGCTGTGGACGATCACGGTGCTGACGCCGCTCGCGTTCAAAAACGTGAATACGATGAATTCGTCATAGATCGAGCTGACATCGACATTGCGGCTGACCAGAATGGCGACACAAACACCCAGGCCAAAGAGAACGGCGCCGAGAATGATGGCGATGCGCGGAAGCCAACCGATTTTTTGCCGCACTTCGATCGTCAGGCGGCGGCCACGAAGGAAGGAAAGGGAGAGTGCGTGCATCTCTGTCCCGCGCCCGATCTAGGCGTGCCCAACCATCAATTGGCCGACGGCTTCGCGCTCCACGGGAGAATCGAACTCGCCCACCAGACGGCCTCTGTTGATAACGCCAACCCGGTCGGAGACGGCCAACACCTCGTCAAGGTCTTCACTGATAAGCAGAATGGCGACATCCCGTTTGCAGGCCTCGCGCAAATATTCGTGCACGGCGGCACAGGCCCGAACATCGAGCCCACGGGTCGGCGAGTGCGCCAACAACACCCGCGAATCTCCCGACATTTCCCGTGCGAGGACCAGCTTTTGCGCATTGCCGCCGGAGAGCAGCCGGGCGCGGGTGGCAGGGTTGGCACCGAGTATCTCGTAATCCTCAATGGCTTCTTGCGTTCCCCGAAGAACTGCGCGCCGGTTGATCCAGAACGCGGAACCAAACGACTTGTCGGCAAGGTGTGAGACAACGAAATTATCCATCACCGAGAGATCACCGGCGAGGCCATAAATATAGCGTTCCGCGGGAATGGTTTTAACGCCCTTGGCGCGGAGCTTTCTGGGGGTGGGCTTTCCTTGTATGTCTCCGCCAAGCACGAACTCACCCGAATCCATATGGCGGAGGCCCATCATGATTTCCGCCAATTCGGTCTGGCCGTTTCCGCCGACACCGGCCAAGCCGTAAACCTGCCCGGCGCGGAGTGAGATCGAGAAATCGTCCAGCGCCGTCGCTCCATTGGCGCGCTCAGCGCTGACGTTTCTCAGTTCAAGCACGGTTTCGCCGCCGGCGCGCGGCTCGAGATTATCGAAATCGGCTGCCTCGCCGACCATCAGGCGGGACAATTCCGCCGGCGTCAATTCGCTCGGGTCGCGGTCGGCGGCAACGGTTGCACCGGCGCGCATCACGGTCACCTTGTCGGCGTGGCTGAAGACCTCGCGAAGTTTGTGTGTGATCAGGACGACGCATTTGCCCATCTGGGCGAAGGACTTCAGTTGGTCCAACAAACGCGTCGATTCCTCATCTGTCAGCACCGCCGTCGGTTCGTCGAGAATGAGAATATCGGCGCCACCCATCATCACCTTGATGATTTCCGTGCGCTGCTGTTCGGAGACCGAGAGCGTATCGATGCGCCGGTCCGGATCGATTTCGAAACCGATTTCGCGGCTCGCCTCGCCGATCCGTTTGCGCACCGCATTGAGGCTTTCGCGCTTCACCGCTTCCATGTGGCAGAAGGCGACATTCTCCGCCACGGTCATATTCTCGACCAGCTTGAAATGCTGATGCACCATGCCGATGCCGAGCGCGTTCGCCGCCAGCGGACCATCGATCACGACCGGCTCGCCATTGACCTTGATCTCTCCGTGATCCGGCGCATAGAGGCCGCAGGCGATATTCATGAGGGTCGATTTGCCGGCGCCGTTTTCACCGAGAAGGGCGTGGACCTCGCCGCGCTCGGCGACAAAAAAGGCGTCCACAAGAGCCGGATTGCCATCGAAGCTCTTGTGGACGCCGTGAAACTCGAGAGCAGCGGTCATCGCTACGGCCCGTATGCCGTCAACTCATTCGGGGCCGAGATGCCCGCCGCTCTCTTTTGCTCTAGAGTGTCTTTGTCGTTCCGACAACGCCCTGGAGCAACCAATCCATGCCCCACAGGTCGCCGTCGGACGGCACTTCACCCTCTTTGACGCGCAAGGTTCCTTCCTGGTCATAAAGCGGACCCTGAAAAACATGCAGGCCGTTGGCGATGGCTTTCTTGCCTTCCTCGATCTTGGCGACGATATCCGCCGGCACCGCGTCGCCGCAGCAGGCGATGTCGTTGCCGCCATCATGGATATGAATGAAATCGCCATAAGGCTGGCTGCCCGGATCCCAGGTGCCATCGACCATCGCCTGAATCTTCGGGATCAGGTAACGGTCCCACACCCAAAGATGCGAGCACTGCGTCGCGGTCGGAGCGAACTCCCGCATGTCGCGATGATGGCCGGTGGCGTAAATGCCATTCTCTTCGGCGACGATCTGCGGGGTCGGCGTGTCGACATGCTGGCCGATCACGTCAACGCCCTGCTCGACGAGCGCCTGCGCCGCGGCACGTTCCTTGACCGGGTCGTTCCACGCACCGGTATAGACGACATGCAATTTGACGTCCGGATTGACCGTCCGCGCACCGATCAGATAGCCGTTCACGGTCCAGTTGACGATGCCGTAGGGATTGGCGGCGACAAAACCGATCTTGTTGGTTTTGGTCAGCGCGCCGGCAGCCATGCCGCAGAGATAATGCGGCTCGTAGGACCGGCCATAGATGCCCGCGAGGTTCCCGGCATTGGTCGCGCCGCCCGGGACGATAAAGGCCACGTCCGGATATTTATTGGCGAGTTCCAGGAACGGATCGCTGTGGCCGTAGCCACTGCCGAAAATAATGTTATAGCCGCGCTTGATGTATCTCTCGGCGGCCGGTTTGACGATCGACGCGACTTCGGGAATCTTCTCGACGTAAGGAATATCCCAGCCGAAATGCTTGTCGATTCTGAGCTTGGATTCGTGAATGGCTTGGGTCCAACCGCCGTCGCTCTTAATGTCGAAATAGAGCCACGCGACTTTCGGATCACCGTTCAGTTTGAAGGGCTCTGCCTTGGCAGTTTGCCCGAACGCTAGAGCCACGACCGAAACCATGGCGGCGGCTATTGCGAGGCGTAATACTTTCATGACTTCTCCCCTTATGTTGTCTCCCGTAAGCGATACGCCGCCTCCCCGGCGGACGATGCGTTCTAATTCTTTTTGCGCGAACCATTCGCTTCCATGGTCCCGCTATGCGGTTAAAGCGTAAGGCACACGCTGTCCAGTCGGCAAGCCCCTATTGCACTTAGTAAAATACCGGGTGCTCCGCGGGGCCCGGCCAAACGTGCGGTATGTCCTGAACCCCCTGCTTGGTTTGCGTGCTTCTCACCCTGGGATCGCTCTCCAACCAACGATGCTTACGCCAAATAACCGCTATGTGGATATTGTATTCGTTTTTTGCAAAGCCCGTCAAGTGCGATATTTCACTGCCCCGCGGCGTCTGGACTCAGTCCGCAGTCGCTATGATCGAGCTCACTTCCACGGCATGCAATGTTCGAACGCCTGGGTGTCCTCATAGGCGTCCCAGAATTCGATCCCGCCATCGCGGATGTGAAACACCCATGCCCACTTGGCGCGATAGTCCTTGCCGGAGAGCCGGCTGCGGCCATGCTCGGTGCCGGTCACCGCGACGCGGTTCTCCTCCACCGTGCAGCTCGTCACCTGGTGGTCCATCATCTCGAGCGCGGCGGGCATGACGGTAAAATATTCCTCGAGCTTGGCCCGGCCCTGCCAGCGCCCGGCCCAGGGAAAGTCCGACGTGCCGGCCATGTCGATGGCGCCGTCTTCGGTGAAGCAGGCGACGATCTCATCGCGCGATCCGCCGGCCAGAAGGCCAAGGAATTTATCCACCACGGCTTTCGGATTATCGCTCATCGGACGGGGTCCCTCCCTGTTCATTGCGCATTACCGGGTCATTCCGGCCGCGCTTGAATGGCATTCTAGACCGATCCGCACCGGCGGGTCAGCGGGAAAGGCTGTACTTTCAGCCGGCGAGACGGGTGAGTTGACAGATGCTCTATTCATTTCCACCCTCGCCCTTGCCAAATCCAGTGGGTTCCCGGCCCCGGCCGGTGCAGAGGTGGCATAAATGGCATTCGATGAGGGAGACGTAAGATGAGCGGAAATTCTCGCCCCGTCGGCATCTTCATTCTCGGCGACGTAGCGCCCGACAAAATCGTGACGTTGAGCCGCCAGACCGAAGCTTGCGGCTTCTCCGAGCTATGGTTCGCCGAGGATTATTTCATGCTATCGGGCTTCTCCAGCGCCGCCATGGCTTTGCAGGCGACCGAATCGATCCAGGTCGGCGTCGGCGCGGTCTCCGCCGTGGTGCGCCATCCGGCGGTGACGGCGATGGAAGCGGCGACGCTCGCCGGCGCCTATCCCGGGCGATTCACGCTCGGCATGGGCCACGGCGTGCCGGCCTGGACCAAGCAGATGAAGCTCTATCCCAAATCCGTGCTCACCGCGATGCGCGAATCCGTGACCTCGGTCAAGCGCCTGCTCGCCGGCGAGACGCTGGACGGCGAAGGGGACTATTTCGGCTTTGAAAATGTCTCGCTCACCCACCCCGCCCCGGAGCTCGAGGTGTTGACCGCCGTCGTCGGGCCTAAATCCGTCGATCTCGCGGCGGAGATCGCCGACGGCATGATGATCTCCGTTCTGGGCGGGCCAGAATATGTCCGCACCGTGTCTGAGCGCATCAAATCGCAGCGCGCCGATAGCGGTGTGGATTTCCGCTTCGTCACCTATGTGCTGACTTCCGTGGCTGCTCGCCACGAGGAGGCCCGCGCCAAGGTGCGCGCCGCGACCGTGTTTTATCTCGACGCCATGGGCACGACGCTCTTGACCGGCGCCTATGGCGTAAACGATCAGTTGGCCGAACTGATCGCCGCGGGCGGCGCAGATTCGCTGGCAAAAAACATGCCCGATGATTGGCTCGACTGGCTGGCCATCGCCGGCGAGCCGGAGGCCTGTCTCAAGGGCATCCAGGATCAGTTCGCCGCCGGTTCGACCTCCGTCGTTCTCTGCGTCGTCCCTTCGGAAGAATTGCCCGAGCAGCTCGATATCATCTCGCGCGAAATACTGCCCAAGCTGTGACGGATAAATTGGCGCGGCCTTGACCCTGGCGCCACATTATCCGATATACGGATACACTGTTTGCAACATTTCGCGGAAAACATGACGCAAGGCGGCAAGAATACGCGCGGGGATCGCGCCGCGCGGCAAAACAAAGCACCGGCGCTGAAAGGCGTCCGGCGGTCGCTCCAGGTGCTGGAATATCTCGCTCTCAATCCAGGCCGCGCGACCGATGTGGCGGAGGGGCTCAATGTCTCCTGGGCGACGCTCCACCGGACGTTAAGCGAATTGGAACAGGGCGGCTTTATCGCCCGCGAAGGCGACAGCAACCGCTACACCATCGGGCCAAGAATGTGGTTCATCGGCACCGCCTATCTCGCCGAGCATAAGGTGCTCGAGGCGGCGCGGCCCTATCTCGATGCCGCCGCCGAGGGGGGCGATTATACGGTGCAGCTGGTCGAGCGCTCGGGCCGCCTCGCGGTCACGCTCTATTCCTATCAGACCGCCGGCGAGGTCATCACCAAATCGACCTATGGCTATCATTTTCCGCTGCATTGCGGCTCCAAGGGCCAAGTGCTGCTGGCCTACTCCACCGAGCAGGAGATCGAGGAATTTCTCAGCGGCCCGCTCGAAGCGCTCACGCCGGAAACCGTCACCCAACCCAAGGCGCTCAGAAAACTGCTGCGCGACATCAAGGCCCAGGGCTACGCCCGAACGGTGGGCGATGTGCAACAATTTACCGGCTCGCTCTCGGCGCCCGTCTTCGACCGTGGCCAGGCGGTGATCGGCGCCGTCTGCTTCATCGCCCAGCGCAGCGTGTTCCGCGACGACGCCAAGGTCGAAGCCATGCTGGAAACCCTGTTGCGCACCGCGCAATCCGCCTCGCTCGCCCTCGGCTGGCGGCCCGGCGCCGCACCACCGGCGTAATGCCCACCATCCAAACAGCCGGAGAGAACAACTTGTGTTTATTCACATATCGGATATAATAACCGTTTAAAGGATATACTAAACTTCGCTGAGAACAGCCATGCCGGAAATTGCTCAAAGCTTCGAGATCGATCAGCCGCCGGAAACGGTGTGGCGCATCTTTCAGGATGTGCCGCGCGTGGTGACCTGCATGCCGGGCCTGGAATATGGTGGCGCGGAGGCGGGCGAAGCCGGTGCGGAGACCCATCGCGGCAAAGTGCGCATCAAGCTCGGCCCGGTGAGCGCCGCCTTCGAGGGCGAAGCCACCATCCTTGAGACCGACGCGGGCGCGCGCTCGGCGCGCATCGAGGGCAAGGGCATCGACAAGCGCGGCGGCAGCCGCGCCAGCGCCTCGGTGCTCTACAAGATTGAGGAGAACGGCGCCGGCAGCCGGGTGAAGATCGACGCCGATATCAAGCTTTCCGGGGCGCTGGCGCAGATGGGCCGCACCGGCATCGTGCAGGATGTCGCGGCGCAGATCACCGAACAATTCGCCAACTCCTTGCGCGCCACCCTGGCGGCGGAAAGTCCGGCCGCATCGGGAGAGGAAGTCGAACCGGCGCCGCCGCCACCGCCGGCCGCACCGCGCGAAATTCGCGGCGAAGCGCTGCTCCTGAAAATTATCTGGCGGCGCCTCCTCGCCCTGTTCGGCCTCGGGCGCGGATAGGCCAAAAGCGTTTCATCGCCCCTTGCGCCGGGTTAGGCTTTCGCGCCTGTCTGTGAACATGCCGAGAGCTTCATGGCCGATATCGAATATTTCTATTCCGCCCATTCCCTTTTCGCCTATTTCGGCGCGGCCCGCCTGACGGAGATCGCCGCCGCCGCCGGGCGCACCGTCGCGCACCGGCCGATGGATTTGCACAAAGTAATGGAGGGCATCGGCGCGACGCCGTTCAGCGCCCGCAGCAAGGCGCATTACGCCTATTTTTTCGGCCGTGAGGAAGAGCGTTGGGCCGAATATCGCGGCGCACCGATTCTCGACCACCGCCCGACCCATCACGACAATGATACGACGCTGGCCAATTGCATGCTGATCGCCGGCCTCGAGCAGGGCATCGATATCGGCGCGCTGTCGCACCGCATTCTCGAAGCCCATTGGCGCGACGATGCGGATTTCGCCGACGCCGGTACGTTGGCGGCGCTGGCAAAAGAAGTCGGCGTGGACGCCGCGCCCCTGCTCGACGCCGCGCGCTCGCCGCAAATCGCCGCGCTCTACGAAAAAAATACCGAAGAGGCGATTGCCCGTTCGGTGTTCGGCTCGCCGACCTATTTCGTCGATGGCGACATGTTCTACGGCCAGGACCGGCTGGAAATGGTCGAGCGCGCGCTGGCGCAACCCTTCGCCGGTGACTGGCCGCGAACCTAGGATTTGGCCGTGAGCGCCATCGCCATCCTCGGCATCTTCGTCGCCGACGCCAACTTCCGCGCATCGCGCCAGCCGCGCATGGGCGAGACGCTGCTCGGCTCGAGCTTTGCGCTTGGCCCCGGCGGCAAGGGCTCCAACCAGGCGGTTGCCGCCGCCCGCCTCGGCGGCGATGTGACCTTCATCTCCAAGATCGGCCAGGACCCGTTCGGCGATATGGCGATGGCATTGTGGGACGAGGCCGGGGTCAAACCGGCCGTCGAGCGAGACGCCGACAGCTACACCGGCGCCGCCTCGATCTTTCTTGAGGAGGCAACCGGCGACAATGCGATCATCGTCTGCCCCGGCGCGTCGGCCACCCTCTCGCCTGCCGATATCGAAGCGGCGGGCGACGATATCCGCGCCGCATCGGTGTTCGTCACCCAGCTCGAAGTGCCTTTGCCGACAGTGCGCCGCGCCCTCGAAATCGCCCGCGAAGCGGGCGCGACCACGATTCTAAATCCGGCACCGGCGGCGGAGTTGGACCCGGCGACCTTTACGCTTTGCGATTATCTCACGCCGAATGAAACCGAGGCCGGAGACCTGACCGGCATGACGGTCCGAATCGTCAGCGAGGCGCGACACGCCGGCGACAAGCTGTTGGAGAAAGGCGTCGGCGCGGCGATCATTACCCTCGGCGCCGAGGGCGCGCTGTTGCACACGAAAAAAATATCCGAGCTTTGCCCGGCGCAAACATTCGCGCCCGTGGCCGAAACGACGGGCGCGGGCGATGCCTTCAACGGCGCCTTCGCCGTGGCGCTGGCGCGCGGCGATACGCCACTCGAGGCGGTCAAATTCGCCAACGCGGTGGCGGGACTTTCGGTGACGCGCCCGGGCGCGGCGCAATCCATGCCGACGCTGGAAGAGGTCGAGCAGGCGCTTGGTGCCTAATCCTCTTTTTCGCCGCCAAGCGCCTGGAAGATCATGTCCGGCGTGAGGGGCACATGTTCGAGCGGCGCGACGCCGAGCGGGCGGAGCGCGTCCTCGACACCGGAGGCGACGACCTGGCCGACCGGAATGCAGCCCGCCTCGCCAACGCCTTTGACGCCCAGGGGATTGAGCGGCGAGGGTGTCTCGAGATGGCAGATTTCCACCTCGGGCACTTCGGTGGCGTAGGGCATGAGGAAATCCATGAAGTTGGCGTTGCGCGGATTTCCCTCCTCGTCGAATTCGATGCGTTCGTAATGGGCGCCGCCGACGCCTTGCGCGACGCCGCCCAGGATCTGCCCCTCGACCAGGGTGGGATTGATCATATTGCCGCAATCATGAACGCAGATATAGCGCTTGAAGTCGATCGAGCAGAGGCCGGGATCGACTTCGATGATCGCCGCATGCACGCCGTAAGCCCAGGCGGCATGGGGCGGTGAGTAGTAATCCGTCGCCTCCAGGCCGGGGGCTTCGCCTTCGGCCAGGGCCGGGCCGTCATGGCGGCTCGCCGGCGCGAACTGGGTCGAGGTCTTGGCCGCTTCGTTGAAGGCGTAGCGCAACGGGTTCGACGCGGTTGCGACCTCGGCGAGGGTCACCGCCATGTCGGGCACACCGCTCACGAAGGCCTTGCCGCCTTCGAGCACAAGATCCTCCTTGTCGGCCTCGAGCATGTTGGAGGCGGCCTCCAAAATTTGCTCGCGCACCAGCGCCGCCGCCTTGTGCACGGCATTGCCGCTCACCACCGCGGCGCGGCTGGCGAAGGTGGCGACGCCCCAATCGAACGCGCCGGTATCGCCCTCGACGACGATCACATCGCTCGGCTCGACACCGAGCTGATCGGCGGCGATCTGCGCGAACACGGTTTCATGGCCCTGGCCCTGGCTGGTCAGGCCGGTATTGACATAGACCTTGCCGGTGATCGGGTGGATGCGGATATGGCTGCCCTCATAGGGGCCGAGCCCGGTGCCTTCGACATAGAAGCCAAGGCCGAGGCCGAGATAGCGCCCCTCGGCGCGGGCCC
>CAZUVO010000052.1:0-21843 GCA_964623955.1 uncultured Rhizobiaceae bacterium | reverse complement strand
CCGAGCATAGCCGCCGGGTGCTGGTGCCGAAGGTCGATTTGATCTCCGCGCCGGGCACCAGCCCGCCCGGCCTCTATCGCCCCGGCGGGCCTTATGCGCTCGTGACGGAACGCTGCGTCTTCTCTTTCGACAAAGAAGCGCGCCGCTTCCGCCTGCAATCCATCCATGAAGGCGAGTCGGTGGAGTGCATCCGAGAACATACCGGCTTCGAGTTCGACTGCCCTCGGGAGGTGCCGGAGACGCCGCCGCCTTCGGCGGAAACCCTCGCGCTGATTCGCGGCGAAGTGGGCGGCGATATCGCCGAGGTCTATCCCAAATTCGCCCGCGAGGTGCTAGCCGTCGGCTGAGGCGTCTTCCGCCTTGAAGGCTTCGAGCGCCTCTTCCGCTTCGAGCCAATCCGCTTCGGCCTGGGCGATGGCGCGCTCCGCCGCGCTCAGCTTGCGGCCCAACTCGGCGAGGCGTTCCGGCGCGCCTTCGTAGAGGCTGCTGTCCGCCATCTTGGCTTCGATCCTGGCCTTGTCACGCTCCGCCTGATGAAGACGGTGCTCGGCGCTCTCGGCGGCGCGTTTGAGTGGCGCGCGCTTGGCCCGCACTTGCGCGGCGTCGCGGCGCTGGGATTTGCCCTTGGCGGGCTTTTCGCGCGGCGCCTTCTTTTCCGCGCCCGCGCCGTTGCCGAGCACGAGGCGGCGGTAATCGTCGAGATCGCCGTCATAGGGAAGCACCGTACCGTCCGCCACCAGCCAGAGGCGCTCCGCCGTCAACTCCAGCAAGTCCCAATCATGGCTGATCACCACCACGGCGCCGGGGAAGCCGTTCAGCGCCTGCACCAGGGCGTCGCGGGTTTCCAGATCGAGATGGTTGGTCGGCTCGTCGAGCACGAGAATTTGCGGCACCCCATAGCTGATCAGCGCCAGATTGAGCCGCGCCTTCTCGCCGCCGGAGAGATCGCGCGCGGTGACATCGGCCTTGTCCTGGCTGAAGCCGAAGGCGCCGAGCCGCGCGCGCACCTGATGCGGCTCGGCTTTGGCCATCAGGCGGCCAAGCTGCTGGAAGGCGCTTTCGCCCGCGTCGAGCGTGTCGATCTGATGCTGGGCGAAATAGCCGACGGAGAGCTTGGGCGCGCGGCGCACCTCGCCCGCCATCGGCGTGAGCTCACCGGCGAGCAGCTTGGCAAACGTGGTCTTGCCATTGCCGTTGGCGCCGAGGAGGGCAATGCGGTCATCCGGATCGAGGCGGAGATCGAGGCCCTTGAGGACCGGCTTGCCGGGCTCGTATCCCGCCTGAGCGCCGAAAAGCGTGATGAGCGGCGGCGCGAGGATTTTCGGCGCGGGAAAATCGATTTCGATGCCGGCGGCCTCTGCGGTCGGCGGCGCGTCGTTCAGGCGGGCGAGCGCCTTCAGCCGGCTCTGCGCCTGGCGCGCCTTGCTGGCGTTATAACGAAAGCGCGCGACGAAGCCTTCGAGCTTCTGCCGCTTCGCCGCCGCGCGCGCCTGGGTCGCGGCCTCGGCGGCGCGGCGCTCGGCATGAACCCGGGCGAAATCGTCATAGCCGCCGGGATAAAGCGTCAGCGCGCGGTCGGAAAGATGCAGGATGCCGTCGGGCACGGCGTTCAGAATATGGCGGTCATGGCTGACCAGCAGCAGGGTGCGGGGATATTGGCGCAGATGATTTTCGAGCCACATGGCCGCTTCGAGATCGAGATGGTTGGTCGGCTCGTCGAGCAGCAGCAAATCCGCGTCGGCGAAGAGCGCCGCGGCGAGGGCGACACGCATGCGCCAGCCGCCGGAAAAATCCGCCAGCGCGCGGTGCTGTTCCGCCTCCGCGAAGCCAAGCCCGGCGAGGATTGCCGCCGCCCGCGCCGGCGCCGCATGGGCGCCGATTTCGTGCAGCCGGTTCTCGATCTCGGCGATGCGGTGGGCGTCGTCTGTCGCTTCGGTCTCAGTGAGGAGCGCATGTCGCTCACCATGGGCGGCGAGTACCGTCTCGAGCGGGGTCGCCGTGCCGCCCGGCGCCTCCTGGGCGACGCTCGCCAGCGTCCCGCCCTTGGCCAGCGCAAGGCTGCCCGCATCGGGCTCGATCGTGCCGGAGATAAGACGCAACAGCGTCGTCTTGCCGCTGCCATTGCGCCCGACCAGGCCGATACGCCGGCCGCGCGCGATGCGCGCCGTTGCGTCTTCCAGCAACGGCCGCCCGCCGATGCGATAGGTGAGAGAGGAGATTGTCAACATGGCTTGCCGGCGGGGCTCATAGCATGGGCTAGTGCGGAAAAGCTATGGCCAAGCGCATGCGAATCGCCGACACTTTACGAAACCATGTCGATTCTCCAGCCCGCCGATCCGATCCGTACGCTTGCCCTGCCGGGCGGCGGCGACATCTCGCTCCTGCTCCGCCGCAGCACCCGGGCGCGGCATATCCTGATCAAAATCGACGATGCCAGCGGCGAGGTGGAACTGGTGCTGCCGAGGCGCGCGGCGATCCGCGACGGCCTCGCCTTCGCCCGGGAGCGGGCGGGCTGGATCGAGGACCGGCTCGGCGCCTTGCCGGCGGCGGTGCCGTTCCGCGCCGGCACGGTGCTGCCGCTGATGGGCGAGCCGCTCCTCTTAGGCCGGCCGCTAAACGGCGCCAAGCGCGTCAAGCGGGTGGGCGGCCTGCTCGAAGTGCCGGGCACGGAGACGAAATTCGCCGAGCGCGTCAGGCGCTGGCTGATCGCCGAGGCGCGGCGCGAAATCGGCGGGCGGGCGGAAACGCTCGCCGTGCGGGTAGACCGGCCGATCCGCCGCCTCGCCATCCGCGACACCTCGACCCGCTGGGGAAGCTGTTCGACGGGGGGCGGCTTGTCTTTTTCCTGGCGCCTCATCCTCGCGCCGCCGCGGGTGCTCGATTATGTCGTGGCGCACGAGATCGCCCATCTCAGAGAGATGAAACACGGCGCGCGCTTTTGGCGCCTGGTCGCAGAACTGGTCGGCGATCCGAAAGCCGAACGCGCCTGGCTCAGCCGCAATGGCAGCCGGCTCAGGCGCTACGGGTAGAAAACAGGTGTCGGGCTATTCGGCGGCAGCGGTCGTCTTGGTGATCTGACCGTCTTCGTCGAGCCCGAGGCCCCGGTTGGCGGCCTCTTCCAGCACATCGTCGCGCCATTGCACGCCGCCGGGTTCGGCGCCCTCGATGGT
This sequence comes from uncultured Rhizobiaceae bacterium, assembly GCA_964623955.1. GTDB lineage: Bacteria > Pseudomonadota > Alphaproteobacteria > UBA828 > UBA828 > PTKB01. Next base: position 18,673 of record CAZUVO010000052.1, on the reverse strand, counting down.
GCCGAGCAGGAGCGCCTCCTCGTCGCCGACATTGCGGAAGCCGCGCATCAGATTGGGCGGCACGGAGGCGGTGTCGAACGGCTCGAGAATGATGTAATTCGTCTCTTCATCGTCGCCCCAGAAGATTTTCCATTTTCCGGTCAGCGCCATGAAGACCTCGTTGGTCTTGTGGTCGTGATGCAGCGTGCCCTTGCCCGGGGCGCAGCGCACGATGGCGACGTTGAAGCCGCGATTGTCGGTGATCGGAATTTCCTGATTGGGGTCCTCGCTGACGCCCTTGCCGATGACCTGATAGATGGTGCGCTCCTGACCGGGAATGACCGCATCCAGCATCGGCCGGTCGGAGCCTTGAAGGGCGTTGAAGCGCGCCACGCGGGTACGCTCGAACTCCTCGACGCTGATCACTTTATTTGTCATGCGCTGCCCTCCGTCATGACCAGATCGCCGTTCTCGTCCAGGCTGATGCCATGCTCGGCCGCCATGTCGACGGTCTCCTGCGGCCATTCGACCTTGCCCGGATCGGTACCGCCGACGATGGCCAAGAGATAGGCCGTCTCGTCGCTGGCGTTGCGGAAGCCGCGGCTGAGGCCGATCGGCACGGAGACCGTGTCATAGGGCTCAAGGATGACTTCATGCTGGGAGCCATCCTGATTTTGCCAATAGATCGCCCATTTGCCGGTCAGCGCGAAGAACACCTCGTTGGTGGCGTGGATATGGAGCGATGCACCCTTGCCGGGATCGGCCTTGGCGATGCCGAGATTGAAATCGCGATTGTCCTTGATCGGCGGCAGCAGCTCTTTGTCCTCGACCACGCCGCGGCCGATGACATTGTAGAGATCGCGCTCGTAACCGGGGATGAGCGCGTCGATGAACGCCTTGGCGCTCGATTTCAATTCGCTGAAGCGCCCGACCCGTTCACTTTCCATATATTCCGGCGAGGCATCGATCCGTTCGACCATTTTCCGCTCCTTCAAAGCATGACGTCACGCGGTCCGGCCGCGTGGCTGTGACTCGGTTTTTCTAATTCCGCGCAATATTTCATGGTTTTCCCGGAACGCCAAGTTCGCTGCGGCATAATGTCCGGCGCGCAGCAAATACGGATTGCCCCGGGAATATAATGAATTATAATTGAACGAATTCGTAATTATTCAGGCCCGAAACCGATATGAGCAAGACAGCCAGCGAACCGGCGGGCGACATCCAGGCGCAGATCCTCGACGCGGCGACGGAGCGCTTCCGCCATTACGGCTATCGCAAAACCACCATGGCGGAGGTCGCCGGGGATTGTTCCATGTCGGCGGGCAATCTTTACCGCTATTTTGAGAGCAAATCGGATATCGGCGCGGCGGTCAGCATCGCCTGGTTCGAAGCGCTCCATCAGGCGGTGCGCGCGGCGATCGCCCAGCCCGGCCTGAGCCCCAGGCAAAAGCTCGAAGCCTATGTCCTCGCGGTCAACCGCTTCACCGTCGAAAGCCTTAGAAATACGCCACATATTCAGGAAATGGTGGACTTTCTCTGCGAGGAGCGGCGCGACCTGCTCGAGGGTCACCTCGACAGTTGCCATGAAATCGTCGCCGGCATTCTGACCGAGGGCGTCAAGCGCGGCGCCTTCGACATCGCCGATATCGCCACCACCGCGCGCGCCGTATTGAATGCCATCGTCCGCTTCGAATATCCGCCGCTCCTCGCTCTCAGCGGCGATACCGACTTCGAAGCGGAAGCGCGCGACCTGGTCTCTCTCATCGTCGATGGCCTGCGCGGCCAGCCGGCCAACGCCATATCTTGAATTCCCAGCGGCGCCTCACCACTTAACACCCTAGTAAATAAAAATGATTTTATTCAATAATCAAAAGCGCGAAACAGCGCAACGGAAAGCAGGGTTGGTTTGACCGATATCGCCATGGGAGCCACCCGGCTTGAGCGCTTCGGCGCCGGCGTGCTGCGCTGGCGCTGGCCGATCCTGGCGCTGACGGTGATTTTCGTCGTCCTTATGGCCGCCGGCGGGCGCTACCTCACGATCAGCAATGACAGCCGCATCTTCTTCAGCGAGGACAATCCCCAGCTCATCGCCTTCGAAGCGCTGGAAGCGACCTATACGGAAGCCAATACGGTCCTCATCGCCATCGCCCCCAAGCCGGAATCGGACGCGCCCGGCATATTCACGCCCGACGCGCTGGAAGCGGTCGCCGAGCTGACCGAAGAGGGCTGGCAGCTGCCCTATTCGACGCGCGTCGATTCGCTGACCAATTTCTCCCACACCTGGGCCGAGGGCGACGAGCTGATCGTCGAGGATCTCGTGCCGGACGTGACGGATTTGAGCGCGGAGGATCTCCGGCGCATCGAAGATGTCGCGCTGAGCGAAACCCAGTTGGTCGACCGGCTGGTCGGCGCGGATGGCCGCACCACGGCTGTGCTCGTCAATTTCGTCCTGCCCGACGATTCCCCTGAACCGGTCACCGAGATTTCCGACCGGGTCAAGACGATTGTCGACGCGGCGCGCGCCCAGCATCCCGACCTCGCCTACTACGTCACCGGCAGCGTCATCACCAGCCGCGCCTTCGGCGACGCCACCTTCGACGATCTGACGACCCTCGGGCCGATCATCATCCTGGTGATCTTCATCGTCATGGCGGTATTGCTGCGCTCGATCACCGGCACGATCGCCACCCTCCTCGTCGTCCTGTTCGCGGCGCTGACGGCGATGGGCTTCGCCGGCTGGTCGGGCATGGTGTTGTCGTCCGGCAATGTCGGCGCGCCGACCATCATCATGACCGTCGCCATCGCCCATTCGGTGCATGTCATCTCGACCATCATGCTCGGCATGCGCTCCGGGCTGGAGAAGCGCGAGGCGATCCTCGAATCGCTCCGCGTCAATGTGCATCCCGTGTTTCTCACCACGCTCACCACGGCGATCGGCTTTTTGAGCATGAATTTCTCCGACGCGCCGCCGTTCCACAATCTCGGCAATCTGGTCGCCCTCGGCGTGGTCAGCGCCATGGTCTTCGCGCTTACCTTCGTGCCCGCCTTCGTCTATGTGCTGCCGCTTCGCGTGAAGCCGCGCAAGGAAGGCAAGCAAGCTTTCTTCGAAGGCTTCGGCGAGTTCGTCGTGCGCCGGCGCACGCCGCTTCTCTGGGGCATGGCGGCGATCATTATCGGCTTGGCGGCCGGCGTGCCGCAGGTCGAGCTCAACGACAATTGGACGAAATATTTCGACGAGCGTTACGAGTTCCGCCGCGATACCGATTACATCATCGACAATCTGACCGGCGTGGAGGCGTTCGAGTTCTCGCTCCCGGCCGGCGAAGAGGGCGGGATCAACGATCCCGACTATATCGCCCGGGTCGAGCGCTTCGCCGATTGGTATCGCGGCCAGCCCAAGATCGTTCATGTCTCGGCCTTTTCCGACATCATGAAACGGCTGAACAAGAATATGCATGGCGACGATCCGGCCTATTACCGTATCCCGCAGGAGCGCGAACTCGCGGCGCAATATCTGCTGCTTTATGAGCTGTCGCTGCCTTTCGGGCGCGATCTCAACGATCAGATCGACGTCAGCAAATCGGCGACGCGCATGACCGTGATCGGCCGTGACATGTCAGCCAAGGAGCAGCGCGACTCCGCCGACCGGGCGAATGCCTGGCTCAAGGAAAATATGCCGGAGACCATGGCGAGCGAGGCGACGGGCCTGACGATGATGTTCGCCTATATTTCCAAGCGCAATATCGAGGGCATGCTGCGCGGCACGGTGATCGCCATGGCGATCATTTCGCTGATCCTGATCATCGCCCTCAAGAGCATACCCATCGGGCTCATGAGCTTGGTGCCCAATTTCGTCCCGGCGGCGATGAGCTTCGGTCTGTGGGGTTATCTGATCGGCAATGTCGGCGTCGCCGCCTCGGTGGTGACGGCGGTGACCTTCGGCATCGTGGTCGACGACACAATCCACTTTTTAAGCAAATATCTCCGTGCCCGGCGCGAACGCGGGCTCGAGCCGCAGCCGGCGGTGCGCTTCGCCTTCCGCTCGGTCGGCCATGCGCTGTGGACCACCACGGCGGTGCTCGCGGCGGGCTTTATCGTGCTCTCGACCTCGGGCTTCGAAGTCAATTGGAGCCTTGGACTCCTCACCGCGATGACCATCGTCATCGCGCTCGCCGCCGATTTCTTCTTCCTGCCGCCTCTTCTTATGAAACTCGACCGGAGCAAGTCATGAAACCGCTAGCCCTCTCAGCCCTCGCGCTCGTGGCGGCGCTCGCTTTCGGCGCGCTTCCCGGCCTCGCCGAAACGCCGGAGGAAAAGGGTCTGCGCCTCGCCCAGGAAGGCCAGGCGCGCGACCAGGGCTTCGGCAATTACACCGCCGATCAAACCATGATCTTGCGCAACAAGCGCGGCCAGGAGAGCGAGCGGCATCTCCGCATCAGCGTGCTCGAAAACGATGCCGACGGCGATATGAGCCTGATCGTTTTCGACCGGCCGCGCGACGTCAAAGGCACCGCCATGCTGACCCATTCGCACAAGGTGGAGGATGACGACCAATGGCTTTATCTGCCCGCGCTGAAGCGCGTGAAGCGAATTTCTTCTTCAAACCAGGCGGGCTCTTTCATGGGCAGCGAATTCGCCTACGAGGATATGACCAGCCAGGAGATCGAGAAATATACCTATCGCTGGTTACGCGACGAGCCGTGCGGCGAATTGACCTGCTGGGTATCGGAACGCGCGCCCATCGGTAAGAGCTCGGGCTATACGCGGCAGGTCTCCTGGGTCGACCAGGAGGAATACCGTATTTGGAAAGTCGAATATTACGACCGCAAGGATGCCCATCTGAAGACGCTTACCGTGCCGAGCCATCAGCAATATCTCGGCAAATATTGGCGTGCCGACGAAATGCAGATGGTCAATCATCTCACCGGCAAGAGCACCCGGCTGGTCTGGACCAATTATCAATTCGGCGCCGATCTCGACGAAAAGGATTTCTCCAAGGTCAGCCTGAAGCGGGCGCGCTAACCATGCGCCGGGCGGCGCTGGCAAGTTTAATGGCGGGGCTTCTCCTCTGCCTGGCCGTACCGGCCGCCGCCGATGACGATTCGGTATTTCAGGAGATCACCGGGCGCGTCACCCTGGAAGGCCGCTACTTCCCGCAGCACAGCCTGCATGACGGGCAGCGCGAGCAGAGCCTCTCGCTGGTCGCCGAGCCGGAAGCCTATTTCGAAAACGAGGCCGGCCAGGGCCTCCTCTTTAAACCCTTCTTGCGCTATGACAGCGCCGATACGCGCCGCACCCATTGGGATATGCGTGAAGCCTACGGCCTTTTTTTCGGTGAGTTCGAAGACAGCGAATGGGAGCTCCGCGCCGGCTTCGACAAGGTGTTCTGGGGCGTCGTCGAATCGCGCCATTTGGTCGATATCGTCAACCAGACCGATCTGATCGAGGACCCCGACCAGGAGGAAAAGCTCGGCCAGCCCATGCTGCACGCCACCTGGCTCAACGATCTCGGCGCCTTCGAGGCCTTCGCCCTGCCCTATTTTCGCAAGCGCACATTCCAAGGGCGCGCCGGGCGCCTGCGCGGTGCGATCCCCATCGACGGTGAGCAGACCGATTATGAGAGCGGCGCCGAGCAGCATCATTTCGATGTCGCCGCGCGCTACAGTCACAGCATCGACGTGCTCGATTTCGGCCTGTCCTTTTTCGACGGCACCAACCGCGACCCGACCTTCAGCCTCGGCCTCGATTCCGGCGGCGGCGTGGTGCTGCTGCCGCTCTATGAGCAAATACGCCAATACAGCGTGGATGCGCAGATCACCACCGATGCCTGGCTGATCAAATTCGAAACCACCTGGCGCGAGGGCGAGCGCGACGCGGCGGCGCTGGAGGAGGATTACCTCTCCCTCGTCGGCGGCTTCGAATATACCTGGTACGGCATTTCCGATAGCGATATCGATCTCGGCCTTCTCATGGAGTTTCTCTATGACGGACGCGACGAGCGCGCCACCGTTGCCACCGAGGAGGATCTCTTCATCGCGGCCCGGCTTGCCTTCAACGACGAAGCCAGCACGGACATTCTGTTCGGCATCCTGCAGGATCTCGACAAGCCGACGCGCAGCCTCTTTATCGAGGCCAATCGTCGCCTCAGCGACAATCTCTCCCTCGGCCTCGAAGGCACCGTCTTCCTCAATGTCGACGACGCGGACAACCAATTCGCCCTGCGCAAAGATAGTTTTTTGCAGTTGGACTTAACTTACCATTTTTAGTCGCTGCGGGTCATAAGCATGACCCTTCGCAACGCCCTCAAACGCCGGGCGCGCGCCTCCGCGCGCTGGCTTACCTCGTATTAACTCGGGCGCGCGGTCGCGCTTTCAGAATGCGCCGCGCTTCGCGCATCGCATTCTGGGGGTAACGGCGGCCCGTGTTATAAAGCGGGGCCATGACGGATTCGCTCACTCCCGACCAGCAGGCGCTCGACGAGGCGATTGCGCGTATCTGCGCTGATTTCGGCGATGATTATTGGCTGGCGCGGGATACGGATGGCGACTATCCGGAGGATTTCGTTGCCGCCATCGCGACCGGCGGCTGGCTCGGTATTGCCATGCCGGAAGCCCATGGCGGCGCCGGCCTCGGCGTTACCGAGGCGGCGATCATGATGCGCCGTATCGCGCAATCCGGCGGTGGGTTCGCCGCCGCGTCATCGCTGCATATCAATATTTTCGGGCCGCATCCGATCGTCAAATTCGGCACGCCGGAGCAGCAGGCGCGCTTGCTGCCGCCCCTCATCCGCGGCGAAGACCGCACCTGCTTCGGCGTCACCGAGCCCAATGCCGGCCTCGATACCGGCGCCATCGAGACCCGCGCCGAGTGGGACGGCAGCCACTATGTCGTGCATGGCCAGAAGCTGTGGACCTCGACGGCCCAGCGCGCCAACAAGATCATGCTGCTCGCCCGCACCGCGCCACGGGATACGAGCGGCAAAGGCACCGATGGTCTCTCGCTGTTCTATAGCGATCTCGACCGGGACCATGTCGAGATCCGCGAGATTGCCAAGATGGGGCGCAAGGCGGTCGATTCGAATTCTCTGTTCATTGACGGCCTGAAAATCCCGACGGAAGATTTAATCGGCGAGGAAGGCCAAGGCTTCCGGTGCTTGCTCGACGGCCTCAATCCCGAGCGCATCCTGATCGGCGCCGAGGCGGTCGGGTTGGGCCGCGCGGCCCTCGCCAAAGCGGTGGACTATGCCCGCGAGCGCGAGGTGTTCGGCCGGCCAATCGGCCAGAATCAGGCGATCCAGCATCCCCTCGCCGAGGCCTGGGCGGAGTTGGAAGCGGCGGATTTGATGGTGTTCAAGGCGGCGCGGCTCTACGATTCGGGCGAGCCGTGCGGCGCCGAAGCCAATGCCGGCAAATATCTCGCCGCCGAGGCGGCGCACAAGGCCTGCGAGCGTGCGGTGCTCACCCTCGGCGGCATGGGCTATGCCCGCGAATATCACGTCGAGCGCTATTTGCGCGAAAGCTATATCGCCCGCATTGCGCCGGTGAGCCGTGAGATGATCCTCAACTTCATCGCCGAACGGGTTTTGGATTTGCCGCGCTCTTACTGAGTTAGACCAACGGCTGCGCCAGAATCCACAGGCCGGCGACGGTATAGCCGACCATCAGGACCAACATGGGGTATTGGCTGCGCATGGCGAGCCAGCCATCGCCATACACCCGGAGTGCCACGATGTGGGCGAGGGAGACGGCGATGACATGGCCGGCGGTGATTGCGGCCAGCGCCGCATACCAGGCGAATTTCGCGCCGACGATGGCGATATCGGCTTGGTAGCCGGCGGTGCCGAACAGGTCCCAGCCGAAGCCGAACGGATCGGAGGCGAGCGGCACGAGAAGCTGGCCGTTGATCAGTAGGAACGAGAGATAATGCGCGAGATGATAGGCGATGGCGATCGGCACCAGGCTGGTGACGAAGCGGGCCGCCAGCGCCGCCGTCCCCTGCCCGCCGCCCCCGGCGAACGCCATCAGGCGACAGGTGATCAGAAAGACCGCGAGGAAGAGCAGGGCGAAGACGATTAGGCCGAGCGTCAGCGGCAATATTTCTCCGGACGCGTCGCCCGTCAGCGACGCCCAGGCCGGGGTTTCCTTGAAGCCGTCATAGGTGACGCTGGAAAGCAGCAGCAACACGAAGGCGATAAGCGACGGCGAGGCCGGGCCGCCTTGCGCCAGCCCGGCGGCGGGGAGGCGCAAGCGCCAGGCACCGCCCGCGCCTGCGTCGAGCGGCGCGAAGCGGGAGATCAATCCGAAAACTGTCGAAAAAACCTCGCCGCCGGCGAGCCAGGCGCGGCGCCCGAACAGCAGCATGCCGCCCCAGGTGATGGCCGAATAGATCAGAATGAGGACCGCCAGGCTCGACGGGTCGGCGCGCGCCGGCCAGATCAACTCGGTCCAGGCAAAGACCAGGAATAGAACACAGGCCGGCCAGACGCCGAGCCACCCCGGATAGGCGAACCCGAAGCCGAACCGCCGCCCCGGCCGTAGGACCCCATAAAGCCGCTCGCAGCCGGCGAACAGGCTATTCCACGGATTGACCAGCGCCCAGAGATTGCCCAAGAGGGCGGAGATATAGGCCATGCCGACCCACCAGATGATCCACACCATGGTCGGCGCGAGATTGCGGTAGGGGTCCTGATCGCCGATCAGGCCGGCGATGACGATCAGCAGAAAGAGCGCCGCCGATGCGAGTTGCACCAAGCGGCGCAGCGGCCAGCCGCCAAGGAGATGCGCCAGGCCCGGCAGCATCAGGCGCAGCCGCTCGGGCGCGTCGGCGCGTGCACGCAGAAAGACCGCGGCGATGACGAAGGAAAGCGCGACCGCCGCGCCGGCGGCAACGAGATAGAGCGAGAGCGGCACCGGTAAATCGTAGCGCGCGCCGAAGGCATGGGCGGCGACCGGCGGCGACGCGAAGAGCGCGGCCGCGGAAAACAGCGCGCACCACGCCGCTATGGTTGCGAATTTCCGCATGGCTCGCACTGTTTAGCGCGGATGCACTTCCACATAAAACAGTGCATGGCCATGGCCGTGCTCGCCATGCAGCATGACGGGAAAGCGCCCCGTCGCATGGGCCTCGAACGTCATGCGCATGTCGCCGCTCGGGCTCACATGCACTTCGATATCGTAGCCGTGCAGATGGAGCCCGATGCTCTCATCCGAGCGTATGCCGATCTCGACATGATCGCCCTCCTCGACGCGCAGCACATTTTCCGTGCCGCTCAGCTTGCCGCCGGTGAAAACAAGATCGAACGATTTCGTGTCATCCGCCAGCGCACCGGCGGCGAGCCCGCCCATGAGGAGAAGGGCGAACAGACCCGCCAAACTGAGACGCCAAACCCGGTATTTCGCCATGCGCTTTTCCCCTCGCATATAGGAAAGCCTGATAAGCGAAACCTACCATTCGCGGCCGGAGAGGGCCTTGATTCAGCGCAAGCGCCGTCAGGCGACGCGGAGTGTCGGTGTCTCGTTGCGTGCCTCGCCGGGAATGTTCCAGTGGGCGGCGGTGCGGCGTTTCAGCATGTCACGGAACTGCTGGGTGGTTTTGGGCAGCAGCTCGCCGGTGCCCCAATCGACGATGACGCCGTATTGGCGAATGAGATCAAGGGTATCGAGCTCCTTGGCGCGGTATTTGGCGGCGATCGCCTCGGCGTCCTCCTCCAGCCAGAGATGGCGGTTGTCGCGGATATACTGGCGCCTGGCATCGGTCTCGCCTTCATCGACCTCATATTCCGCCAGGTCCGCATCCACTTCGCGGACGATCACGCCATAATCTTTTTCCGCCCGCGAGATCGACACATAGCCTTCGCGCACATCGTCGCACACGTCTTGAATATCGCGCTCCAGCGGATCGCCGAGGCCGCCGCCGCCGGCCGAGGGCCGGGTCAGCACATCGCCGGATTCGACCGGCACGCCGGAGAACAGCGAGCCGAGATAACGCTCGCCCTGGCTGCCCGGATTAACCCAGACGCCATGCGGGATCGACGGCAGGCCGCCCCACAAGCCCCAGGTGACCGAGCGCTCGCGATCGCAGCAATAGGAGACGACGGAGCGTTCCGCGTCGGTCAGGGTCACGCCCTTCTCGACGCCCATGCCGCCGCGCGACGAACCGGGGCCGCCGGAATCGACGATCAGCTCATGCTCGGTAGTGACCACCGGCGCAAGCCGCTCCTGGCCCTCGAAAGGCTGGGTGCCGAGCTGGACGCCAAACACCGGGCCGGAGGCGGCCCAGCCGTCGCGCCCGTTGCGCGCGCCCCAGCCGCCGACCATCCAGTCGTACCACATGAAATAGGGCCGCCCTTCCTTGCGCCCGTCGCGCCCACCGATCAGGAGATATTCGAGATTGAACGTACACGCCATGGCGCGCTCGGGCAGGATCTCGGCCCATAATTCGAACACCGAATTCATGATTTTTTCGAACGGCCCGGAACAGAATCCGGCGACCGGCGTCGGCCAATCGGCATTGACGACGGACCCGACCGGCCCGAGATCGACGGTGACGACCCGGTAAAATCCGGAATTGAGCGGGATGTCCGGCGACTGCATCTTGGTGCCGGCGACAATCGCCGCGAAGGCGCCGCCATAGCAGCAATTGAGAAAGGTCGAGATGGTTTTCGGATGCGATTCCGAGAGGTCGTAATGCACCGAATCGCCTTCGATCGTCATCTTGATGCGGATCGGGATCAGGCCCTCGCCGAGCACCGGATCGACATCGATATAGTCTTCCGTCTCCCACACGCCGTCGGGCAGCTTGGCGACGCGCTGGCGGGTCAGCGTCTCGACATAATCCTGCACCTCGGCGAAGGAGGTCTGGATGACATCGACGCCGTATTTGTCGCACAGGCGGTTTATTTCCTTCTCCGCCAGATTGCAGGCCTCGGCCTGGGCTTGCAGGTCGCCGATGATATCGTCCGGCGCGCGGGTGTTGCTGGCGATGAGCTCGGCGACGTCGGAGAGATAGACGCCCTTGCTGTAGACCCGGACCGGCGTGATGCGGAGACCCTCGGCCATATGGTCGAGCGCATTGACGTTGAACGAGCCCGGCACGGCGCCGCCGACATCGGCCCAATGGCCATTGGCCTGGGCGAAACCGAGATGGACATCCTTGTAGAAGATCGGGCGCACGATGCGGGTATCGTTGAAATGGGTACCGCCCTGATAGACATCGTTGACGACGAAGGTATCGCCGGGATGGATGTCGTCGCCGAACTTGTTGATCACGGCCTGGGCGGTGTAATGCAGCGTCCCCACATGTGCAGCGATATCGCCGCTTCCCTGCATGACCGTATTGCCCTCGGTGTCGCAGATCGCCGAAGAGAAATCGCGCGACCAGATGACGAAGGAATAGCAGGTCCGGAAAATCTGCTCCGCCATTTGATCGACGATGTTGACATAGGCGTTCTTCAGCACCTCGAAGGTGACCGGATCGAGGGTGTAGCCGTCTTTGTTCGCGTTCGTTGCCATGTCTATTTCCTCTTCAGCTTTGCGCCAGGGGCACGTCGATGACGATGGTCAGGGAGGGGTCGACCTCCGCCTTCAAACCGGGCGGCACGAGAATGGTCGAATCGAGCTGTTCGATGATCGCCGGTCCCTCCACCACGGCGCCGGCCTTCAGATTATCACGGTCGTAAACCGGCGTCTTTATCGGCTCGGGCGCCTCGTCGAACACCACATCGCGCTTGTCGACCGGCTCCGGCGGCGTGGCATCGCGCTCATGCTCGGCGAATTCCGCTTTCGGCGTCTGCCCGGTGGCGGTGACGGTGAGGCGGTAGACCTCGACCGGCGCGTCGGGGCGGGAATAATTATGCTCGCGGCCATGCTCCTCATGGAATAGCGCCACGGCGTCGTCGAGCGAGGTGATGTTCTCGCCGACATCGATCGACATGGCGCGCCACTGGCCGAGATAACGCATATCGATATGGCGCTGGAACGACATGCGATCCTCCGTCACGCCCTCATGCGAGAGATGCTGACGGCCTTCCGTCTCCAATTCCTGGAACGCGGCATCGACCTCGGAAATATCCACGTCTTCGAGAGCGCGCAGATACATGCGTGAAATATCATGCTTGATATCCACCAAGAGGCAGCCCAGTGCCGAGGTAACGCCCGGCGCCGGCGGCACCAGCACGGTCGGGATCGAGAGATCGCGCGCCAGCGCCACGCCATGCAGCGGCCCGGCGCCGCCAAAGGTCACCAGGGCGAAATCGCGCGGATCGTAGCCGCGGCGAATCGACACCAGGCGGACCGCATCGGCCATATTGGCGTTGGCGACCTTGAGGATGGAAACCGCCGCCTCCTGCAGCGAGAGGCCGAGCGGCTCGGCGACGGCGCGATTGATTGCTTCGGCGGAGAGCGATTTGTCGAGCGCCACCGCGCCACCGGCGAGGCGGTCGCTCAAGCGCCCGAGCACCACATTGGCATCGCAATTGGTCGGCTCCGTGCCGCCCCGGCCATAGCACGCCGGCCCCGGCGTCGAGCCGGCGGATTGCGGCCCGTTGCGCAGCGAGTTCGCCTCGTCGATCCAAGCCAGCGAGCCGCCGCCGGCGCCGATGGTCAGCACCTCGATGCTGGGAAAGCAGATCGGATAACCATATTCGATATACCAATCCGTGGTGACGCGCAGATTGCCCCGGTCGCAGAGCGACACATCGGTGCTGGTGCCGCCCATATCGAGGCTGATCGAATTCTCATAGCCGGCGCGTTCGGCGACGAAGCGGCTGGCGATAGCGCCCGCGGCAATGCCCGAGGCCGCGAGGCGGGCGGGAAATTTCGCCGCCCCCTTGCTGGTCATCACGCCACCGCCGGAATGGAGCAGCAGCACATCCTCCTTGTAGCCGCCGGCCGCCATGCGCTCCTCCAGGCGTCCGGTATATTCGCCGACCACGGGGGCGAGCACCGCGTTGGCGACGGTCGTCGAGAAGCGCTCATGCTCGAAAATTTCCGGCATGATCTCGCTCGAAAGCGAAATATTCGCATCCGGCAATTCTTCCTTGAGAATATCGCGCATGCGCTCTTCATTGACCGGGCTGGCGAAGGCATTGGCGAAGCAGACGGCGATGGTGTTGACGCCGCGCTTGCGGATGATACGCGCGACTTCGCGCGCCTCGTCCTCGTTTACCGGCTCCAACACCTTGCCGGCATAATCGATGCGCTCGCTCACCACCAGGCGGTTGCGGCGCGGGATGTAGGGCGGCGCCATTTCCTTATAGGTGTCCCACAGATCGTCGCGCGTGCCGCGGCGAATCTCGATGACGTCGCGGAAGCCCTTGGTGGTGACCATGATCGCCGGCGGGAAGTTGCGCGTGATCAGCGCATTGGTGGAGAGGGTGGTGCCGTGGGAAAAAAGCACGACGTCTTTCAGATCCACGCCCGCCGCCGAAATACCCTCCAACACCCCGTCGATTGGGTCCGGCGTGGTCGGCGTCTTGGCGACATGAATATTGCCCGATGCTTCGTTGAGCACACAGACGTCGGTAAAAGTGCCGCCCACATCGCAAGCGACGCGCACCGCCGCGCCCGAAATATCGTTCATTGGCGTAGATCCTCCCATTACTCCGGCGCCGGCAGCGGGAATAGTGGCCACCCTATAGCGCCTCCTGCGTCTGCCCTCGAGCCTTGATTCCGGCCCGTAGAAGGTCTTCTTTTTTGTGAATCTAATCGCCGGAATAGGGCGAGTCTATGCAAATGGTCTTAAACGACTTTCCGCGCTCGACAAGTCCGGTCTCATGCGGCACAAAGGCGCCGCCGCGACAGCGGCCCTAGATAATCTAATGACATCACAGTGAAAGAGGCGCCGCATGGCGAGTTATCTTTGCGGTATCGATATCGGCGGCACGTTTACCGATTGCGTGATCGTCGATGGCGCGGGCGCCGTGACAACGGCCAAGGCGCCCTCCACACCGCATAATTTTGCCCAAGGGGTGCAGGACGCGCTGAAAGCCGCCAGCACCAAGCTCGGCCTGGAATTGGACGGGCTCTGTTCCGAAATCACCATGCTGAGCCATGGCACCACGGTCGGCACCAATGCCATTATTCAGAAGCGCGGCGCCAAGGTCGGGCTCATCACCACGCGCGGCCATAATGACGTAATCCACATCATGCGCGGCTCGCGCGGCCTGACCGGCAATGAGATTCGCCTGGTGGTACATATCCCGGAGAGTCAGAAGCCCGATCCGATCATCCCCAAGCGGCTGATCGAGGGGGTCTCCGAGCGTGTCGACTGCTTCGGCAAGGTGATCGTCGAGCTCAACGAGGCCGAGGCCGAGACGGCGATCCGCCGCCTGCTCGAAAAAGACGTGGAGGCCATCGCCGTCTGCTTCCTATGGTCGTTTCTGGCGCCCCAACACGAGGCACGGGTGAAAGAGATGATCGGCGATATCGCGCCCGATATGTTCGTCACCACCAGCCACGAGCTGGTGCCGAAATGGGGCGAATATGAGCGCACCGCGGCGGTCGCGCTCAACGCCTATATCGGCCCCTTAACCACCGGCTATATCGCCGGCGTCGCGCGCGACGTGAAGGGTCTCGGCTATCACCAGCCGCTGCAGATCACGCAATGCGCCGGCGGCACCATCTCGGTCGAGCGCGCCATGGCGGCGCCCCTGCTCACCCTCGATTCCGGCCCTGTCGCCGGCGTCACCGGTTCGCAATATGCCGGCGGGCTGATGGGCTATGACAATATCATCACCACCGATATGGGCGGCACTTCGTTCGATGTCGGCGTCATTCATGACGGCAAGCCGGCCTTTTCCTATACCAGCCTGGTGCATCAATACGCCTATTACCTCTCCAAGGTGGATATTCAGACCATCGGCGCGGGCGGCGGCTCCAAGGCGTGGATCGACGAGACGAGCGGCATGCTGCGCGTCGGCCCGGAAAGCGCCGGCGCCGATCCCGGCCCGGCCTGTTACGGGCGCGGCGGCGAGGTCGCGACGGTGACCGATGCGGATTTGCTGCTCGGCTATTTGGACGCGGATAATTTCGCCGGCGGCACGCTGGCTCTCGACCGCGCGGCGGCGGAAGCGGCGATCAAGAATATCGCCGATCCCCTCGGCATCAGCCTGCTCGAGGCCGCCGCCGGCATCGTCAAGATCGCCGAGTTTCAGATGGCCGATCTCATTCGCAAGGTGACCATCCAGAAGGGCTTCGATCCGCGCGATTTCGTGCTGTTCGCCTTCGGCGGCGCCGGGCCGGTCCATGCCGGCGTGTTCGCCAAGGAGCTCGGCGTCTCCAAGGTCGTCGTGCCGCAACGCGAGACCGCCTCGGTGTGGTGCGCCTTCGGCGCCGCGGCGGCGGATGTGCTCCACGTGCATGAGCGCGTCAATATGATGCGCTCGCCCTTCGATGTGGCCGAGTTGAACGGCGTGCTCGGCGAATTGGAGCGCCATGCCAAGGCGGAATTGACGGCGGACGATATCCCGCCCGACCGCCAGCATCTCAGCTTCGCCCTCGACATGCGTCACAAGGGCCAG
Source organism: uncultured Rhizobiaceae bacterium (assembly GCA_964623955.1). Taxonomy (GTDB): domain Bacteria; phylum Pseudomonadota; class Alphaproteobacteria; order UBA828; family UBA828; genus PTKB01. The sequence goes on along the minus strand of CAZUVO010000052.1, from coordinate 3,177 downwards.
ATCAACGAGGTCGAGGTCGAGATCGCCGGTAGCGAATTGACCGAGGCGGATTTGCCCGGTCTGCATGACGCCTTCGTCGCGCAATATGAGCGCCAATATGGTCGGGGCGCCTCGCTGCCCGGCGCGCGTCTCGAAATCGTCACCTTCCGCTGCCGTGCCGCGGCGGATACGGCCAAGCCCCGCCTCACCCGGGCCGACAATATGACCGCCACCATCGACACCGCCGCCTCGCGCCCGGCCCGCCCGGTGTTCTGGACCGAATCCGGCGAAACCAAAGAGACGCAAGTATTCGAGGGCGAGAAACTCGTGCCCGGCAACAGCGTTCCCGGCCCGGCCATCGTCGAGACGGCGGACACCACCGTTGTCGTGCATCCCGGGCAAACGCTCGCGGTGGACGAGTTCGGAAATTTCGAGCTCACGCTCGAAGCAGCAGAATAGAGGGCGAGACATGCCGCGCATCAGCCAGATCACCGACCGTGACTTCGACGGCCTCGATAATCCTTATGTGCCGCCGAAGGAACTCAGCATCTCGCCAACCCTGAAATTGCACCGCGATTGGGACGAGACGGTGGACCCGGTCACCTATGAGGTGATCCGCCACAATCTGTGGAACATCAATGAAGAGCATGGCGCGACGATCCAGCGCATCTCCGGCTCGCCGGTCGCCATGTTCGCCCTCGACCTCAACCCGTCGATCCTCACCGAGGATGCCGAGTTCGTCTATTTCGGCCCCTACATGCAGTACATGTCCGGCGTCACCGACACGCAAGTGAAGTGGATTCTCGAATACCGCTCGGACAATCCCGGCATTAAGCCGGGCGACATGTTCCTCGCCAACGACCCCTGGGTGGGCGCGGCGCATCAGATGGATGTCATGCTGATCTGTCCGGTGTTCCACGGGGACGAGCTGTTTTGCTGGATCACCAACTGCCTGCATCAATATGATATCGGCGGCATTACGCCCGGCAGCTTCTGTCCGGCGGCGGAGAGCGCCTTCGACGAGGGCATCCTCATCCCGCCAGTGAAGATCGTCGAGAACGATGTGGTCAGGAAGGATATCGAGGCGCTTTATCTGCGTTCCTCGCGCAAGCCCGAGATGGTGGCGCTCGACTTCCGCGCCCAGCTCGCCGGCAACATGACCGCCAAGGCGCGCATCGAGCAGCTTATCACGCGCTACGGCGCCAAGACCGTGAAGAGCGTGATGAAGAAGGTGATCGACAATTCCGAGGCCGCCTTCCTCGCCAAGCTGGAGAAGATCCCCGACGGCGTGTGGCGCGACCGCACCTATGTCGAGGCCTGCCGCCCCGACGACCGGCGCACCCACCGGGTGCAGATCGCGCTGACCAAAAAAGACAATAAGCTGATCTTCGACAATGAAGGCACCGCGCCGCAGGACGGCGCCATGAACGCGACCTATTCCGGCTGGCGCGGCTCGGTGATGGTGGCGATCAACGAGCTCCTCAGTTGGGACCAATATTTTGCCGTCGGCGGCGCGCTCAGGCATATCGAGTTCGACCCGGTGCCGGGCACGCTCAACTGCGCCGACTTCCCGGCCTCGGTTTCCACCGCGCCGACCCAGTCGATGGAGATCTCGCTCTACCCCGCCTACAACATCATCTCCAAGATGCTCTATTCGGACGAAGAGCTACGCCAGGACATTATGGGCATCGGCGGCACCAGCCAGTGGCCGACCACCATCTTCCGCGGCATCGACCAGTGGGGCGAGCGTTACGGCTATCTCCTGATCGACCCGATCGGCGGCTCGATCGGCGCGTTTGCGCAAGGCGACGGCATCAATACCGGCGGCCAGGCGCGCACGCCGATCGGCCAATTGCCGAATGTCGAGCACAATGAGCAGCTCTTCCCGCTCCTCTTCCTCTACCGCAAGGAACTGCCGGATTCGGGCGGCGCGGGGAAATTCAGGGGCGGCCTCTCGGCGGAAAGCTGCTTCATCCCGCACAATACGGATTACATCACCCAGGACACGCTCTCCTCGGGCAACGCCATCCCGACCTCGACCGGCATGATGGGCGGTTATCCCTCGACCACCAACGCCTACACCTTCATCCGCGAAAGCGACATTCTCGAGCGCATGAAAGAGGCGCGGCTGATCGAGGACAGCTCCGAGGTCGACGGCAAGCCCGAACTCCTTGAGCTGCGCCAGGAAAATTTCGTGCAGAACGCGGCGGATGTTTATGCCGTGCGCTGGTCCGGCGGCGGCGGCTTCGGCGATCCGATGCAGCGCGACCCGGAACGCGTCGCCCATGACCTCGAACATCTCAACATCACGCCCGAGGCGGCGCGCGAGATTTTTGGCGCGGTGCTCGACGCCGACGAACAGGTCGATGTCGCCGCGACGGAAGAAAACCGCGCCAAGATCCGCAAAGAGCGCCTCAAGCGCCTCGGCAACGGCCATGGCCCGCGCGACAGTCACGCGGGCGAAACGGGATTTCCCGCCGGCGACAATCTCGCCGTCTTCGGCTCGGGCGGCGATGCGCGCTGGGGCTGCGCCCAGTGCGCCGCCGATCTCGGGCCGCTCGGTGAAAATTACAAAGAAGTGTGTCTGCGCGACGACCGCCCGGTCTCGGATTCCAATCCTCTGGTCGGCGACCCGGCGGATTTTGTCGACGATGCGGTCACCTTCCGCCTGTTCTACTGCCCCAGCTGCGGTAGCCAGGTCGATAATGAGATCGCGGTGACAAGCGACGCGGTGCTGCGCGATATCGAATTGACCTTGTAATCGCTTTCGGCATCGCGCCGGAGAATGCTAGGCTCCGGAGCATGACTGCGCGATTCCCGATAGTCCTCATCGCGGGCGCCATGCTCGTGCTCGCAGCCTGCGACCGTGGCCCTGAGCTCGCGGCAAGTTCGGCGCCGGTGCAAAGCGATGGCGAGACAAACGCGGCGTTCCAGCCAATTACCGATGTGCCGATCCCCGAAGGCGCGCGGCTCGATAGCGGGCGCAGCCTGGTGCTCGGCGGAGAGGATAATTGGACCGGGCGGCTGGTGTTCTCCGTCGGCGAATCCTCGGCCGATGCCTTCGCGCTCTACCATCAGGATATGCAGCGCTTCGGCTGGCGCCTGATCACCAGTGTGCAAGCTGAATCGAGCGTGCTGGCGTTCTCTCGCGGCGAGCGCGTCGCGACCATTCAGATCGAGGGCCGCACCCTTTCCGGC
>CAZUVO010000051.1:0-21874 GCA_964623955.1 uncultured Rhizobiaceae bacterium | reverse complement strand
GCCGAACGGGTCCGCGTCAGCCGCGCCGCGCAGGCCCTGCAACAAGTAGCGTGTGAAGAGGCCGTGTTTGGCCTTGGTGTCCCAATTGGCCACTTGGTCGCGGCGCGCCGCCGTGAGCACCGTCAAGCCCGCCGCCGCCGGCAGCCTTGGCTGCACCAGAATACCGGACGCGGCATCGACGATCATGCCCTTCGGCGTTTCGCCCGAGAAGCAGGCGTCCAAGAAAACCGTCATCCGCCGTGCCGGGACCTGCGCCAGATTGCTGTAAAGCAGATCCACCGGATAGCCTGTGAGCTCTATGCGCCGCGGGTCGGCATCCGCCGGTACCAAATAACCCCGCCGGTCCTTGAGCCCCGGCGCGCCATGGCCGGAATAGAACACCACGACATCCGACTTGCCCGCCTTCACCCAGTCGTGCAACTGGCCCTCGGCATGATCGTCGGTGCCGAACACCGCCTCCAGCCGGCCCTTGGTGGCGTCTCTGAGGTCGATGATATTGCCTTCGCGGAAGCCCATTATCTCGACAACGAAGCGCTTCATCGCTTCGGCGTCGTTATGGGCGAAATCCACATCCGGCACGGTGCCGGCATAGTCCTTGTTGCCGATGATCACCGCGATGGCGTCTTTGTTCACGGATGCGGCGGCGGCGGCGTGCGCGTGCAACAGCGCGCCGCCGAAAAAGGCGAGCGAGATCAGCAAGATCGCGGCGATCCGGTACCGCATTCAGCCCTCGATGGTCTCTTCCCCGCAGAACGTGGCTATGGTCGCAAATCTCAGTTCGATCTGCAACCAAGCGATATGGTGCCTTCATGCCGGCGATATGCAGGGAACAGAGGCTGAAATTGAAGCGGGGTGGGGGTGTAATGGGGGAGCGCTACTGCGCCGGCGCCGGCGCTTTTTCCGCTACCTCGCGGCTCTTGGCGCCGTGGGTGAAGATGGCGAGGCCGGCGAAAGCCATGGCGGTTGCGATCCAGACCCAGAAACTGTGACGTTCGTCGTTCAGCAAATAGCCCCAGCCGAAGCCGCCCAAGACGATGAAATAGTTGAACTGCGAGAAGAACACCGGCCCGGTGATGCGCACCACGTAAAACCACGCGACCATGGTGGAGGCGGTGATCGCGGCGGCGTAGAGGATCGGCAGGTCGGCAACGAGCGCGGCGGTGGGAAACGTCACCGTATGGCCGCTCGCGATCATCACCGGCGCGAGCAGCACGGTCGCGCCGGCCGACATCCCGGTCGCCATCATGAGGGCGGGCGTGCCGGGCGGCCGCAGGATGATGACGAAGGCGTTGCAGGAGGCGAAACAGAGCGGCCCAATCAACGCCAGGAGCACCCAGCCCACCATGTCCGGCGTCGGCAGGCCGGTATCGGGAACGAGCACGAACAGGAGGCCGGCCAAGCCGAGCAACAGGCCGAACACGCCGGATACGCGGAATTTTTCGATGCGCAGGAAATAGGACATCGCATAGGTCAGGAGCGGCACCAGCACCATCAGGAGGGTGATGATACCGACCGGCACCTTGGGCGAGAGAAACGTCAGGAGCGGCACCGGCAGCGCGACGCCGATTACGCCGAGGATCAGATAGGCGCGGAGATGCGGCCAGGTAAGGCGCGGCAATTCGCGCTTGAACGCGGACACGGCCAACAGCACCAGCGTCGCCAGCAAGGTGAACCAGAAAACATAGCCGATATAAGGCAGGCCCGCCTCGATGCTCATCTGGTTGACCGGGAAGAGCGCGCTATAGGTCACGCCCATCACCGCCAGCACGGGGATGAAAAAGAATTTGTTTTTGTCGGTCAATTGCATGGCGCACTGCTAGTAGCACGGCGCGCCGGCCCGGGATAACAAAATGTCGGGCGGAGAGCCGCTGCGGCGTGTAACATCCCGCCGCCAACAAGCGGGAGGACACCTCATGGCACGGCTCGGTATCAGTTTTTCCGGCGGACCCAACGCGTCCGAAATCGTCGAATGCGTCAAGCTCGCGGAGGAACTCGGCTATGAATCGGCCTGGGTGGCGGAGGGCCATGGCGGCGATCAGTTCGCCATTCTCGCCGCCTGCGCCACGGCGACCTCGCGCATCCAGTTGGGCACCAGCATCACCAGTGCCTATGTGCGCTCGGCGCCGACCATCGCCATGGCGGCGGCGACGGTCGATCAGCTTTCGGGCGGGCGCTTCATCCTTGGCATCGGATCGAGCCACAAGGTCCAGGTCGGTCCCGAGCACGGCATGGAATACACCAAGCCCCTGACGCGGGTGCGCGAGACGGTGGAATTCGTGCGCGCGCTGTTGGCCGAAGGCCGCGCGCAGTATGACGGCGAGACGGTGAAGATCGAGAATTTCGAGCTGTGGTTTGAGCCGCACCGTCCGAGCCTGCCGATCTATCTCTCGGCGGTGTTCCCCAAGATGACGGAAGTCACCGGTGAAATCGCCGACGGCCTCATCCTGACGCGCAGCACCCTGGAGAGCGGCGCCACGGTGCGCCGCCATCTCGCCACCGGCGCCGCGCGGGCCGGGCGCGATGCGGGCGCGGTCACCGTCACCTCGCTCTTGCCGACGGCCCTCGCCGACAACCGGCAAGCGGCGCTCGACAGCCTGCGCCCCGGCTTCGCGGCCTATACCGGATATTTCCCGCGCTACGCCCGCATGACCGCCGAGCAGGGCTTCGCCGCCGAGGCCGAGGCGATCACGCAAGCCTGGGCGCGCGGCGACTTCGATGCCGCGGCGGCGGCGGTGAGCGACGCGTTGATCGACGCCTCCGCCATCGCCGGCACGCCCGAGCAATGCCGTGCCAAAATCCAGCAATACCGCGACTCCGGCATCGACGTCCCCATCATCGCGCCGTCCGCCAAGGGCCCGGGCGCCAAGGAGGCGTTTGAGAAAATCGTGCGCGGCTGCGCGCCGGCGGCGTCATAGAGGGAATTCCGCGAATAATTTTATTCAATCTCATAAAATTATTATCCGCATGAAACATAATAATTCTAATCCATAGGATTATTACTTTAGACCTGTTTTTCGTTTGCCGTTTATGTCCTCAGGCGCGGCCAGCGGTCCAAACGTCCCATCCGTTACGGCTTTGCGGCGTTCTCGGCGCGGGCGGACGGAAAATGTAATTCCTGTTTATTTCCCAGTTTTTAGCGCCATTTCGAGCTCGTATTAAGCATAAATCGTAATTTACCGTTTACGATTTTTGTTCATTATGGCGACAGGGAACAAATTAGCGCCTCTCCTGAAAAGGGGTTTCCGCCTTCAGATATCCCAAAATTCCCGCCTGAAGGTCATACGACCGACGAAACAAAAAAGTGCAGAAATTGCTAAATCAAATATCCGTACCCAACGTCGCCAAACCCCATTCGGTGAACGCCCTCGGCATCGAAGGGCATGACCTCACCGATGTCGATTTCACCCTCTACAATGAGGCCACCCAGACGCGCGGGATTCTGACCGAATCGTTCCGCAATATCGGCTTCCGTCCGCTCAAGACCAGCATATTGGGCACGCCCGACAAGCTGCGCTCCGCCGTCGTTGGCGGCGAGATAGATTTTCTTGTCATGGAAGCCGACGAGAATCCCGACAATATGTGCGATTTTGTCCGCGATATCCGCCATGGCCGGATCGGCGCCAACCCCTATCTGGTGGTTACCATCGTCACCTGGCGCCCCGATGGGCGGATGATCCAGGATTTCATCGAAGCCGGCACCGACGATGTCGTAGTCATGCCGGCCTCCACCCGCTTCACCTCCGGGCGGGTCGATCAATTGATCGATCATCGTCGCGAGTTCGTCGTGACGACAAAATATATCGGACCGGACCGGCGCAGCGGCAAGCGCAACCCGAACGACGAGCTGGGCACGTTCAAGGTGCCCAACGGCTTGCGTTTCAAGGCGACCGGCGATGAGACCGCGAAGCCGAATTCGGCCCATATGAAGCATGCCAACGACCTCGTCGCGACCCATCGCCTGCGCCGGGTGACCCTGCGCCTCGAGCAATTGGCGGCCCAGGCGGAACGTTTCACCGCCGCCCATCCGGGAACGCCGCTGCCCAACACGCCGCTCGAGGAATTGCTCACCCTGGTCGACGAGATCGAAAATAGAACCGGCGATGAAGGCCGGGTCGATGTGTCGGAATTGATCGCTTCCATGGGCGATATCCGCCAGGCGATCTTGACCAGCGAGAGCGCCAATCCGGATGTCTTCGCCCTGCTCAAGGTCTATGCCCAGGCGCTCCTCGCGGTTCAGCGCGGCGACAAGAAGGCCTCGGAATTCGTCCTCCGCGCGGTGCGCAAAGCCAAGCAAGTCGTGGAGGAACGCGGCCAGAGCCGGGACTGACAGGCTCTATTCACACGGCTTTTCGCCGCCGCATGTCTTGTGCGCCGCCATCGCGCCGATATAGGCGAGCAGCGCGTCCAGTTCCGCTTCGTCCAGAACCTCTCCAAAGCCGGGCATTTTGCTGCGCGCGCGGTAGGCCGCCGGGTTCGCGATAAAGCCGCGGAGATGCTCCGCCGGCCAATATTCGCCGACATTCAGCGGCACGTTGAGTTCGGGCGCGAGTTCGCCGCCGGCCAAATTAATCGAGTGGCATCTCAGGCAATAGGTGCGGAACAGGTCGAACCCCTTGCGCACCTCCACCGCCGCCTCTTTCGGCGGGGCGGCGGCGCCGAAGGCCGAGGCGAAGGGTTCCACAATGATGCGGATGAGCTGATAGGGCCAGACATGGGTCCAATCGTCATGCGACCGGCCGGGCCAGACGAGATAGTAGGGCGCCGGCGTCAGGCTTTCCTTGCCCTGCTTGAAGGGCAGCCAGTCGCTGCCGGGCGGTGCGTCGGTGTCACGGAGCGCAATGACGCCGCCGGGCCCGAGCGCCTTCTCCAGGCTCATCACCGCCTTATAGCCGTCGGCCGCCTCGAAGATCGCCACCGCGCCCCGGCGGCGCAATTCGTCCAATCCGGGAATGAGCGCGAGGACCGGCGCCAGGGCATAGCCGGTATAGGTTTTCTCAGCGCGATAGACCGGATCGTCGACCGTCACCTCAATCGTGGCCTCCGGCAGTTTTCCGGCGGCGGCGAGGGCGGCGAGGTCGAGGCTCGGCCAGTCCTCCGCGTTCGCCGCCGCCCCTGACAGTGTCATCAGGGCGGCCAGCGCGCCGGCCAGTAGCTTCGGAATAAATGTGACCACGTTATTTTTCGTTGCGGCCGCGCCACATCTCCATGACGAAGCGGGCATGGACGCCGAGATCGAGGAAGGGCCGGGGCGGCAGGCGTTCAGGGGTGCCCTGGCTTTCCATATCGGCGATCAGCGGATTGTCCTCGCCCAAGGCCATGTCTGCCGCCAAGAGGCCGCCGATGGTGCCCTTGGTGACGCCGACCGCGTTTTGGCAGACCGCGCCGAGCACATTGGGGCCGAGGCGGCCGAAACCGGGCGCGTGGTTGCGCGAGAGGCAGACGAAGCCGCGCCAGGTGTGCTCCATGCGCACGTCCGGCAGCATCGGGAAGCGCTTTTGGAAGAGCTTTTCGTGATCGGCGCGGGATTGCGCGGCTTCCGCGTCCGGGCGGCGGAAGCTCGGCGCGTAGCGGAAGCGTTGGCGCATCAGGATGCGGTGGTCCTGGGTGAAACGCATGGTGACGCCGGAGATGGCGTTGACCGGCGTCAGGCCCCAATCCTCCTCGCCGCCCAGCGCCGTGCGTTCCTCCGGGGTGAGCCGGCGGGTCAGGCTGGCATGGGAGACGAAGCTCAAGAGCGCGTTTTTATAAAAGCCGAATTGGGTGGCGAAACCGTTGACCGCGAGGATCGCGGTCAGCGCCGAGACGCTGCCCTCGGGTGTTTCCAGCCGCACGCCGTTGGAGAATTCCGCGTTCGTCACCGGGGTGTGCTCATGCAGGCTGACATTTTCCGGCAGGCAATCGGCGAGGCCGCGGGTGAGCGCCGCCGGGTTCATCAGATAGCCGCCCTTGGTATAGAGCGCGGAATGGAAATAGCTGGTGCCGATTTCCGTGGCGAGCTGGTCGCGGTCGAGCCAGCGATATTCCTCGCCCAGCGCGTCGAGTTCCTTGGTGTAAGGCACCAACGTGCCCTTGCGCCCGCTGGCATGGACGGCGGCGTGATATTTGCCGCGTTCGGCCCAATTGCATTGGATATTACCGTCGGCGACGGCCCCTTCGAGATATTTGATCGCGGCGCGGCTGAGGCGGATGAAGCGGTGCGAGCCTTCGAGCTCCTGCAGCGAGGAGCCGACATTGTGCGGCAGATCGATGGCGAAGCCGGAATTGCGCCCGGATGCGCCTTCGCCGACCTCATGAGCCTCGAGCAGGATCACCTTGTCGTCGGGGCGCATCTCGGCGAGCCGGCGCGCCGCCGCGAGCCCGGCATAACCGGCGCCGATGACGACCCAATCACTGTGCTGGTCTCCCTTCAGCGCCGGCGCGGCGGTGCGCGCGGGCAGGATGGCGCTCCAGCCATTGGTGCGGTCGTCCTTGGGCAGAATGGAAATATTCGCCATTGTTTCCCGGTTCGCTCAATCTTGCTCCACGACCATCTTACAAAGCGCCGCCCGCCAGTGCTACGCTCCGGGCCAGCGCGCATAAAAAGGAGCGAAGCCATGAACAAGGGGCTGGGCAACAAACACACCATCCACAACGAGCATCTGCATCTGAGCTGGGACAATGCGACGCCGCCGGCGATCACCATCGCGCCGGGCGATGTCGTGGAATTCGACGAGATCGATGCGTTGATGGGCCAGATTACGCCGCAATCCGGCGTCGATGACGTGACCAACATGGATTTCGCCCGCGTCAATCCGGTCGCCGGGCCGGTCTATGTCGACGGCGCCGAGCCGGGCGACGCGCTCAAGGTGACGCTTTTGGATTTCGCCCCCTCGGGCTGGGCCTGGACGGCGATTGTCCCCGGTTTCGGTCTGTTGGCCGATGATTTTCCCGAGGCGTCGATCAATATCTGGAAAGTCGACAAGGCGTTCAAGGAGCCCGCGGCAATGGGCGATTTCGCCCGCGTGCCGCTCAAGCCCTTCTGCGGCACCACCGGCGTGGCACGCGCCGAGCCGGGCGCGCACAGCACCATCCCGCCCTATGCGACCGGCGGCAATATGGATATCCGCGATCTCACATTGGGCGTCGATCTCTATCTGCCGGTAGAGGTCGAGGGCGCGCTGTTCTCGATCGGCGATCCCCATTGCGCGCAGGGCGACGGCGAAGTGTGCGGCACGGCGATCGAATCGCCCATGGGGGTGACGGCGAAGATCGATCTGGTGAAGGGCGAGAACCTCAAATTCCCGCGCTTCGAGACCTCAGGCCCGGTGTCGCGCCACCTCGACGGCAAGGGCTATGAGGTCACCACCGGGATCGGCCCGGATCTGATGGAGGCGAGCCAGAACGCCGTGCGCGGCATGATCGAGCGCCTCGCCAAGTCAAAGGGGCTCAGCGCCGATCAGGCCTATATGCTGTGCAGCGTGTGCGCCGATATGCGAATTAGCGAGATCGTCGATCAGCCCAACTGGGTGGTGTCCTGCTATCTGCCGAACATCGTCTTCGAATAGCAGGCTCCGCTAGATCATGTCGGGCTCGCTCGCGCGCACCCGACACGTTCTAGCTCTTTTGTATTGAAGCAAATGCGTCGTCGCAGGTGGAAATCACCTGCTCGGGATTTGCTGTAGCTTAGGCCCAGCCGAGCGCCTGGAGCGCGGGGGTGTCGTTCCACACCTTGGTCATGTGGCGGATTTTTCCGCCGTCGAACTCGAAGGTGTAGGAGTAATCTGTGGCGACGCTCTTGCCGGTCGGCGGGATGGGTCCGCCTTCGCCGGTATGGGTGCCGTGAAACACGCCGACGACGGTCACCGCGTTGCGCTCATCGTCCGCTGAAAAGGATTTCAGCTCATAACGGCCGTCGGGGAGCGGGACGAGCAGCCCTTTCATCCAATCGGCATAGGCGGCGACGGTGGTCACCTCGCCGAGAGCCGCGGCCTGGCAGGAGAAGGTGGCATCGTCATGGCACCATGCCTGGCACACTTCCCAACCCTTGCCGCTATCGCAGGCTTCGTAGAAATCCCATGCGGTTTCTTTAATCGACATCGATTTTGTCTCCCAGTGTTAAGTGAACGATATTTATTTGGTTGCTTGCGGGCGAAAGTAGCGGCCCGCACCGGCGAAGTAAATCCGCTTGGGCGACCAGTTCCAGCCGATCAACTCATCGCGAGGAAACGCCGCGCGCCCTTGTTGTGCCGATGCGGGTTGCCTAACCTTGGCGCGAACGGAGCCGAACGCGCTCCGCTGGTCTTTATGGGGAGATTGATTATGCGCACAGCGAAATTTCTGAAACGCTCTCTGGCGGCGATTGGTGTTGTCGCAATGTTGAGTTTTTCGACCGGCGCCATGGCCGACGGGCTGACGCTCTCAAGCCCGCAAATCGCCGAAAGCAGCTTTATCGGCAATGAGCAGGTGTTCGCCGGCTTCGGCTGCGAGGGCGGCAATGTGTCGCCGGAGCTCAATTGGAGCAATCTGCCGGCCGGCACCAAGAGCATCGCGGTAACCGCCTACGACCCGGACGCGCCGACCGGCAGCGGCTGGCGGCATTGGGTGGTGGCCAATATTCCGGCGAGCGCCAATGGCCTGGCCAAGGGCGCGGGCGCGGGGGATTCCACAACGCTGCCCGCCGGCTCGCTGCAGGTGCGGACCGATTTCGGCGCGCCGGGCTATGGCGGCCCATGCCCGCCGCAAGGCGATCACGCGCACCGCTATTTCTTCACCGTGCATGCGCTGAGCGTCGAGAAGCTCGATATCAACGCCCAGGTGTCACCGGCATTGGTCGGCTTCTTCCTCCATTTCAACACCATCGAGAAAGCGACGATCATGGGGCTCTACGGTCGCTGAGCCGCACGCGCTTAATATAGAGACGGACGGGCGGGCGCCGGAAACGGGCGCCCGCCCGTTGCTATTTGACCCCGCGCCAGTGATCGATCAGATCGGGGATGACCAGCGAGAGTTGCGGCACGTAAGTCACAATCACCAGAAACACCAGGAGGATGGCGAGCCAGGGCAGCGCGGCGCGCATCGCCCAGGACATACTTCTCCCCGTGATGCCGGCGGTGACGAACAGGTTGAGGCCGACCGGCGGGGTGATCATGCCGATCTCCATATTGACGACCATGATAATGCCGAGATGGATCGGATCGACGCCGAGCTGCGTCGCGATGGGGAAGAGGATCGGCGCCATGATCAGCAGGATCGCCGAAGGCTCCATGAAATTGCCGGCGATCAGCAGCAGGATGTTGACGGCGATGAGGAATTGCCACGGGCTGAGGCCCCAGCTGGTGATCGTCTCGGCGAGCTCATGCGGGATGCGCTCGGTGGTGAGCACATGGGCGAACAGCATGGCATTGGCGATGACGAAGAGCAGCATGATGCTGGTCTTGGCGCCGGCGAGCACGGTGCGGCGCACTTCGCCATCGATGGCGGATTGGAACAGCGCTAGGGCCATCAGCGCCAAATTGCGCAGGGCCGCGCCGGTCAGCGCTTCGCCGTCGCCGCGCCACGGCACGTCTTTGAGCGGGCCCATATCGCGGTAGAACAGGACGGCGACGAGAAAGGCGTAGAGCGCCGAGACGGCGGCGGCCTCGGTCGGGCTGGCGACGCCGCCATAGATCGCGCCGAGGACGATGACGATCAGCAGCAAGCCGCCCGTCGCGCTGGCGCCGGCGCGGAGGATTTCGCCGAAGCCGGCCCAGTCCTGGCGCGGCAGGCGCTTGTAGCGCGCCCAGGCATAGATCGCGACCATCAGCATCAAGCCCATGGTGAGGCCGGGCAACAGGCCGGCGGCGAACATTTTGGCCGCCGAGACTTCCGTCGCCGCGGCATAGACCAGCATGACGATGGAAGGCGGGATGAGAATGCCGAGGGTGCCGGCATTGGCGATGACCCCGGCGGCGAAGCGCTCGGGATAGCCGGCTTTCACCATGCCGACGATGACGATCGAACCGATCGCCGCCACGGTCGCCGGCGACGAGCCGGAGACGGCGGCGAACAGCATGCAGGCGAGCACCGAGGCCATGGCGAGGCCGCCCCGCACATGGCCGACGATGGCGATAGCGAAGCGGATCAGCCGGCGCGCAATGCCGCCGGTGGAGAGAAAGGCCGAGGACAGGATGAAGAACGGAATCGCCAGCAGGGTGTAATGCTCGGACAGCGCCTCGAACAGTTTGAGCGCGACCGAAGCCAGGGTGTCGTTGGAGAAAAAGAAGATGGTGAGGACCGACGAGAGGCCAAGCGCGACGGCGACCGGCAGACCGAGGATCAGAAAAGCGAACAGCATGACGAAGAGCGCGAGGGTCGTCATGCGCCGCGCTCCCGGTCTTGTTCCGCGTCTTTGTCTTCGTCTTTTGCGCCTTCCGTTAGCGCATCGCCCGCTTCATCGGCGACGAGGATGCCGTCGGCGCGCTTGGTCTGGATGCGCCAGAGCAATTGCACAAAGCGGAACGCCAGCAGCAGAAAGCCCGGCAGCAGGATGCCGTGGGCGAGCCAGAGCGGCACCGGCAGGTCTTCCATCTCGATGCCGAAGCGTTTTATTTTACTGAGATATTCCCACGAGCCGGCGAGGAGAAAGGCGCAATAGGCGAGGCAAAGGAGCGCCGCCACCATCCCGGCGCGCCGCCGCCAGGGGAGGGCGAGGCGGCGCACCGCCATATCCATGCCGATATGAGCGCCTTTCTTGACGCCGTAGGCCGCGCCGACCAGCACCAGCCAGGCGGCGAGCAGCAGGGTCAGCTCCTGGATCCAGAGCAGGCCCGAGGAGAAGCCGTAGCGCAGGATCACCTCGACGATCACCAGGAGCGTCATCGCCGCCAGGAGAAGGGCGACGAGGTTCTCTTCGAGCTTGGCGAAAAAGCGCGGAATCATTACCAGGCGCCGGCCGAATTGGCGTAGCTATCCCGTCCGCGATGCGACATGTCAGGCGAATCCTTCCCGCTTACCCTGGAGTCTCATTGAACCCCAGTTGCGCCCGGGAAGGAACCGCGCTCGCGCGCTCGCTCCTGGGTCGTTAGGCAAGTACCGGCGCGCCGCGCCGGGCTCGGCTAGTGCTTATATTCGACAAGCACCTCGCGATAGGCCGAGGGGCCGACATTGCGCGCCCTATGCTTGGCGGGAATGCGCACGCCCTTCGACAATTCGGAGAGCACCTCGATCTCGCCATCCTCGACCTTGAGCGAGAACACCGCGCCGGTCGGGATCTCGATCTCGCCCAAATCCTCTTCGTTCTCGTCGAGGACCTGCAGCGTGGAGCCGGCGACCGCGTACCACATATAGCTATGCTCATGGGTATGCATTTCGGTCTCCTCGCCGGGGGCGAGCTCGAAATTCCACACGATCACCTGATCGTTCTCGAAAACTTTTTCCGTTCCCAGTTTTCCTGCCATCTCTTATCTCCTCTCCCTCCCCGCGAAAGGGGGCGGTTGTTGTGTGGGGCGGAGATTAAGGCGAGGCATGCTCAGCCGGCATTGATCTGAGTCATTATCTTCCGAACAGAGCGCCGGGAATCTTATTTGTCGTTGGCGGCCACCGCGGCGGCGATCAGATCGGCGCCGATTTCCTCTTCAAACTGGGCCCAGACCGGCTTCATCGCCTCGACCCATTGTTGGCGCTGGGCGGCGTCGAGCTGGAGGATTTCGCTGCGCCCGGATTCGAGGATCTTCTCCTTGTCATCCACCGCCTTCAGGAACGCCACCTTGTTGGCATAGTCGGTGGCATCATCGATGCATTGCTCGAGCACGGCGCGCATGTCGTCGGGCAGGCTTTCCCAGAACTCGACGCTGGTCACCACCATATAGTCGACCAGGCCGTGGTTCGATTCGGTGATGTATTCCTGCACCTCGAAGAACTTCTTGGAATAGATGTTCGACCAGGTGTTTTCCTGGCCGTCGATGCCCTTGGTCTGCAGCAGGATGAAAACCTCCGAGAACGGCTTTTTGAGGGGCGTCGCGTCGACCGCCTCGAACTGCGCCGCGATCACGTCGGAGGCCTGGATGCGGAACTTGAGCCCCGCCGCGTCTTGCGGGAGCTTGAGCGGTCTATTGGCGGAAAGCTGCTTCATGCCATTGTGCCAATAGCCGAGACCCAAGAGGCCGCGCGCCGTCGTGGCGCCAAGCAATTCCCGCCCTGCCGCGCTTTTCTGGAAACGGTCGACGGCGGAGATGTCGGTGAACAGGAAGGGCAGGTCGAAGAGCTGGAGTTTCTTGGTGTAACGCTTGAATTTGGACAGCGATGGCGCCGCCAGATGCACGTCGCCGAGGAGCAGCGCCTCGAGCACTTTGTTGTCGCCGTAAAGCTGGGAGTTGGGGAAGACCTCAACCTCGACCCGGCCCTTGAGCCGCTCTTCCGCCAGTTCCTTGAATTTCAGGGCGCCTTGGCCCTTGGGCGTGTTTTCCGCCACGACATGGGAGAATTTGATGGTAATCGGCTCGTCGGCGACCGCCGCCGGGGCGCCGAACAGTGCCAATGCCGCCAATGCCAGTGCGATGATGAGATAGCGCATTAGATATTCCTCCCTGTCGCGCCGCGGCTTATTTGCCCCCGCCGGCGTGAAATCAAGTGATATCACGTCCGTGCGCGGATTCCCCGGATTTTCCGGATGTGGTTTGACCCCTTGCCAAATCACCTTGGCGAACCAAACTTTTAACTGTTGTTCATTGCCAACGAAGAGTAGGTTTGCGCCACTGCCGCCCCGGGGTGGGCGGCGCGTAAGGGATTGAGTTTATGCCGATAAAGGTTCCGGATAATCTGCCGGCGCAGACCGCGCTGGAAGAGGAAGGCGTTCTGCTGATCACCGAGCGGGCAGCGCTCAGGCAGGACGTGCGGCCGCTCGAGATCGCGCTCCTCAATCTGATGCCGGAAAAGATCAAGACCGAGACGCAGATTTCCCGCCTGCTCGGCGCGACGCCGCTGCAGATCTCGCTGACCCTGGTGACGACGTCGAGCTATGCGCCGAAGAATACCTCGGCCGAACATATGCTCGCTTTCTATCAGCCCTGGGAGACCGTGCGCGAGCGCCGGTTCGACGGCCTCATCATCACCGGCGCGCCGATCGAAACCCTGCCGTTCCAGGATGTCATCTATTGGCGCGAACTGACCCAGATCTTCGACTGGTCGCAAAGCCATGTGCAGGAGACCTTCGATATCTGCTGGGCCGGGCAGGCGGCGCTGCAGCATTTTTACGGCGTACCGAAATATGAGCTGGCGGAGAAGATGTTCGGCATCTTCTACCATCATGTACGCGGCGGGCGGGACGGATTGCTGCGCGGCTTCAATGACGATATCGCCGTGCCGGTAAGCCGCCACACGGAAATCCGCGGCGCCGACCTGCCGCGCGATGCGGGGCTTAGCGTGCTGCTCGAATCGGAAGACGCGGGCATCTGCCTGGTGCGCGACGAAGCCAAGCGCCAGACCTATATGTTCAATCATTTGGAATATGAGACCGGCACGCTGGGCGACGAATATCGCCGCGACGTCGCCGCCGGCGCGAAGATCGCGGTCCCGAAGGATTATTTCCCCGGCGACGATCCGGCGGCCGAGCCGGTCAATCGTTGGCGCGCCCATGCCAGTCTGCTGTTCTGCAACTGGATCAACGATCTCTACCAATCGACCCCATTCGATCTCGCCGATATTCCGAACACCCCGGGCGCGGATGGCGAGGTCGCGAAACTCGCCCGCCGCCCGGGCGGGCTAACTTAAGCCGCCTCGCTCAGCGGGCTCTCCTCGGAACAATCCTGCAGGGCATAGCCGGCGCCCCAGACGGTGCCGATATAGTTCTGTCCGCCCGTCGCTTGCGACAATTTGCGGCGCAGCTTGCAGACGAACACGTCGATGATCTTAAGCTCCGGCACGTCGATGCCGCTATAGAGATGGTTGAGGATCGCGTCCTTCGACAGCGTCGTGCCCTTGTGCTGGGCGAGAAACTCGAGAATGCCGAATTCCTTGACGGTCAGATGCACCGGCTTGCCGCCGATATCCAGCACGCGCTTGTCCATATTGAGCGTCATCGGCCCGATCTGGACGATCGCATCATCGCTGCGCGCGGCGCGCCGCAGCACCGCCTCGATGCGCGCGATCAACTCGCCCCTGTCGTAGGGCTTGGTGAGATAATCGTCAGCGCCGCCATGCAGGGCGCGGACCTTCTCATCGGGCTGGGACTGGCCGGAGAGGACGAGAACCGGCGTGGCGATATTGGTGGCGCGGAGCCGGCGCAACATCTCGCAGCCATCCATATCGGGCAGCATCAGATCGAGGATGATAATGTCATATTCCCGCCCGGTGGCGGATTCGAGACCGCTTTCGCCCATATCCACGACATCGCATTGATGGCCGCCGCCGGTCATAATCGCCTTGATCCCGCTCGCCGCCGCGCTGTCGTCTTCAACCAGTAAAACCCGCATTCATGCCCCCTGTTATCTGAGCGTTAATTGATGTTAACCATGCCCACATAAGACACGACCCATGGTTAACGCGGCGTTAAAGCCGGCGAAAATCTAGTAAGATGCGGGAAAATTTCTAAAGGAGTGCGCCGGATGCGCCTGGCCGAGCCGTCATGGATGAGTGAAGAGCATGAGATGCTGCGCGATTCGGTCGAGAAATTTATCGCCGCCGAGATCGCGCCCCATTACGAGGATTGGGAGGCGGCCGGGATCGTGCCGCGCGAGGTGTGGAACAAGCTCGGCGCCCATGGCCTGCTCTCGCCGGACATGCCGGAGGAATATGGCGGCGCCGGCGGCTCCTTCGAGCATCTCGCCGTCATTCTCGACGCGTTCTCCCGTCACGGTTATGCCGCCTTCGCCGGCAGCATGCTCGGCGTTCATTCCGGCATCGCCAATCACTACATCTTGAATCACGGCAGCGAGGAGCAGAAGCGGCGCTATCTGCCGGGCATGGCGTCGGGCGAAACCGTCACCGCCATCGCCATGACGGAGCCCGCCGCGGGCTCGGACCTGCAAGGCATCCAGACTGTCGCCGAGCGCGACGGCAATGGCTATATCCTGAACGGCTCCAAGACCTTCATCTCCAACGGCCAGCATTGCGACATGGTGATCGTCGTTGCCAAGACCGACCGCTCGGTCGCCGGCTCGAAAGGCACCAGCCTGCTGATGGTCGATGGCGGCGCCGACGGCTTCGCCCGCGGCCGCAATCTCGAAAAAATAGGCCTTCATTCGGCGGATACCTCGGAGCTTTTCTTCGACAATGTGCGGGTCGAGGGCGATGCGGTGCTCGGCGCCGAACATGGCGGATTCGGCGTGCTCATGGGCGAGTTGCCGCGCGAGCGGCTGACGCTGGCGATCGGCGCGCTCGGCGCCATCGAGGGCGCCCTCGGCTGGACGGTCGACTATATCCGTGAGCGGCAGGCCTTCGGCCAGCCCCTGGCGAGCTTCCAGAACACCCGGTTCAAGATCGCCGACATGGTGACCGAAGCCCGCGCGCTGCGCTCCTTTATCGACGACTGCACCGTGTTGCTATCCGCCGGGGTGCTGGATACCGCGACCGCCAGCATGGCCAAGCTCAAATCCACCGAGCTCCAGGGCGAGATCATCGATGGCTGCCTGCAATTGTTCGGCGGCTATGGCTATATGCGCGAATTCCCCATCTCGCGCGCTTTCGTCGACGCGCGGGTACAGCGCATTTACGGCGGCACGTCGGAAATCATGAAGGAAATCATCGCCCGGGACGTGCTGGGCAGATAGCTAAGTCGCACGTTGGAGCCCTAAACGGCTCAATCCCTTATTTTTTCAAGCCCAATATAGACACTGTTAACATAAATATATAATGTGACCCCTTCATCGATCCGACACCGTGCGGTTGAAGCGCGCAAGCGCGCCGAATGCCGCAGGCGAATCGGTTTCGCAGGGGTAGTTGACCATAAACATGTCGATAAACACGCTTCCCATCCGGTCCTTGATCGCGGACTGGCTGAGCTTTAGGCAGCCGACGGCGCAGGCCGTGGAGCGGCGGGTGTCGTCCTTCGTGCTGCTGGCCGGCAGTTTCGTCAGCGCCGTGGGCGCGGCGGTGGGAATTGTGGCGTCGTCATGGGCGCCGGAACTGGCGACGCCGTTCGAACTGGTAACGATGCCCGCGGCGACGGTCCTTTTCTCCTCTCTGTTTATTCTCATCCTCTTCACCGGCAGCCGCTACTACCGCGAAATTGCCCTTGGCTGGGTCGCCTTCTCCTGCCTGTTCAATTTGATGGCAGTGGCCAATTCCTTGTTCATCTCGCCGTCGCCAAATCTGGTCTACTATCTGCTCTGGCTGCCCTTGTTTTATATTTTTCTCAGCGTCTTGCTGAGCGGCCGGCTGGCGTTCTATTTCGGTTGGGGCTGTTTTGCCGCTGTGGCGATGATGTTCCTCGTCCATGGCCTGACCGAGCTCGTCGCAAATCCGGATGCCGAGCGCTTCAATCTACTCGTTCAGTCCGCCGTCACGCAGGCCGGCACTCTCGGGCTGATGTATTTCATCCGGGTCTATCGCGAGCGCTTCCGCCACGAATCCGAACGCAGCACGGAATTCCGCAAGATCGCGGCGGATTTGGAGGCGGCCGTGGCGCGCGAGCAGGAGGCTTACCGCCAGGTCGAGGCGGCGAACCAGGCGAAATCCCATTTTCTCGCCGGCATGAGCCATGAATTGCGCACGCCGCTCAACGCCATCAACGGTTTTTCCGAGATCATGTCCAGGGAGATGTTCGGCGAATTGGGCAACGAAAAATACCGCGAATATGTCAAGGACATTCACCAGGCCGGCGCGCATCTGCTGGCGATGGTGGACGATACCCTCGATATCGCCAAGATCGAGGCCGGCCGCATGGAGCTTCAGGTCGAGGCGGTGCCGCTCGCCCAGATCGCCGAGGACGCAATGCATATGACCGCCGCCGATAAATTCGGCGGCGAGTTGGACATACGCTCGGAGATCTCGCCGGACCTGCCGCGGCTGATGGGCGATATGCGCGCGCTGCGCCAGATCGCGATCAATCTAGTGTCGAATGCGCGCAAATTCACCGCGAGCGGCGGGCACATCACGCTCCGCGCCGAGCTCGCCCCGGATGGCGGCCTGGTGTTCGAGGTCGCCGATACGGGCATCGGCATTCCCGAAGCGGAAATCTCCAGAGTGGTCGAGCCGTTCTATCACCTCGACACATCGCTCAGCCGAAAATATGAAGGCTCGGGCCTCGGTCTTTCCCTGGTCAAACGCCTGATCGAGCTCCATGGCGGCGAACTCAACATCATCAGCGCCGTCGGCAAGGGCACGGTCGTCAGCTGCAAATTCCCCCGCTGGCGCACGGCGGGCACGAGGAACTAAGCGAAATAATCCGGCAGGGCCTTGGCGAGGTTGGCGCGGACGCGGTCGCGCACCGAGGCGCCGCTGTCGGCATAGTCGAAGCTCTGGCCGGTAACCGCCTCATAGAGCGAGATATATTTCTGCGAGAATTCCTCGAGGGTCGCATCCGGGATGTCGGGGATGGGGTCCTTGTAGGGATCGCAGCGCTCGCGCACCCAGAGGCGGAGGAATTCCTTATCCAGGCCCTCCGGCTCCTCGCCGGCGGCGAGGCGTTCGTCGTAACTCGCCTGACGCCAATAGCGGCTCGAATCCGGCGTGTGCAGCTCGTCGGCGACGGTGATGCGGCCGTCCTTATCGAAGCCGAATTCATATTTGGTGTCGACCAGGATGAGGCCGTTCTTGGCGGCGATTTCGCGCCCCCGGGCGAACAGCTTGAAGCTGATTTCCGCCACCGCGTCCCACTGCTCTTGGGTGAGGAGACCCTCGGCGACGATTTCTTCAGCGGTGATCGGCGCGTCGCGCTCGCCCTTGGTGGTCGGTGTCAGGATGGTCTCGGGCAGTTTCTGGTTTTTCACCAGCCCGTCGGCGAATTGATGGCCGTAGAGCAGGCGTTCGCCGCGCTGATACATGGTCCAGATCGAGGTTTCGGTCGAGCCGGTCATATAGTCGCGCACGATCATCTCGATCGGCATCATCTCCAAATGCCGCGCGATCACCACATTGGGGTCGGGGTAGGTGAGCACATGGTTGGGGCAGATGTCTTCGGTCGCCTCGAACCAGAAGCGCGCCGTCTGATTGAGCACCTGGCCCTTATAGGGCACCGCCGCCAATACTTTGTCGAAGGCCGATTGCCGGTCCGTCGCGACCATCACCTGGCGGCCGTCTGGCAGATGGTATGTGTCGCGCACCTTGCCGCGGTAGAATCCGGGGAGTTCGGGAAAATGGGCATCCGTCAGGCACTGGTCAGCCAGTGCCGTGGGGTCGTTCTCGCTCATGTAGCCTCTTTTTTTCTTGTGGTTTTAGTCCGCGCCTTCGACTTCGACGAAGGTGTCGTTATAGGCGGGCTGGCCGGAAGGCGACCAGATGGCCGGCGTCAGCATGTTGCCGACCGCGGCGGTCTCCTCCGGGTGCGACCACCATTTGCCGGCGAGCGAGACCGTGCCGGTGCGGATATGCTCCGTCACTTTCAACCCGGCCTGAATCGAGCCCTGCCCGTTGCGGATGCGGATTCGCTGGCCGTCCGACAGGCCGCGCCGCGCCGCGTCCTCGCCGTTCATCTCGAGCGCCGGCCCGCCCTCGGCTTTCCTCTGCCGCGCCATATTGGCGAAGCTCGAATTGAGGAAGTAGTGCGCTTTCGGCGTCAGCATTTGCAGCGCGCCGTTGGTTGCCGGCGCCGCGGTGACGGGATGGCCGGCGAGGGCGACGCGCTTGTCCGCGGCCGGGCGCGGCAGCGCGGCGTGCTTGCGCCACCCGGTGGCCTCGAGATCCGCCAATGTCACCTCCGGCGGCAGGGCGGCCGCGGCGATTTCCTCGTCGCTTTCCTGCAACGCGGGATGATTCAATCCCATGCGCCGGGCGATGACGCGGACGATCTCGCCATGCGATTTGGCTTCGCCGAGCGGCGCGATGGGCGGCTTGTTGAGCATCAGGTAGAAATGCCCCCAGGCGCTGTGCACATCGAAATGCTCCAACTGGGTGGTCGCCGGCAGGACGATATCGGCGTGTCGCGCCGTGTCGGTCATGAAATGCTCGAGCACCACGGTGAACAAATCCTCGCGCTCCAACCCGCGGCGGACCTGCGCCGAATCGTTGAGCACCACGGCCGGATTGATGCCCCACACCATAATGCCGTGCACGGCAGGCCCGGAATCCTCGCCGGTGAGAATGGGACCGAGCCGGGCGATATCGAGACTGCGCGTCTTTTCCTGTTTGAGATCGGCCCGCGCGGTGCGCGAGAAGTCGGCGTTGGGCAGATTGAACAGCGAAAGCCCGCCGCCCGGCACGCCATCATGCCCCGCCAAAATACACAGTGCCGAGAGCGCCCAAACATAGGCCTCGCCATTGGCGGTCTGTTGCGGGCCGATGCCGCTGCGGATCATCGCCGGTTTGGCGGCGGCGAATTCGCGCGCGAGGCTGACCACCAGGTCGGCATCGATGCCGCATTCCTCGGCGACGCGCTCCGGCGTCCAGGGCTCGATCTGCGCGCGGTATTCATCGATGTCATTCACCGCGCGTCCGGCAGTTTCGAGATCGATCAGGCCCTCTTCGAACATGACCCGCGCCATGCCGGCGGCGAACGCCGCATCGGTGCCGGGGCGGAGCGCGACATGCTCGTCGCATTTCGCTGCCGTGCGGGTGCGCCTTGGATCGATGCAGACGATGCGCGCGCCATTCTTTTTGCGCGCCTCGTCAAGATGATGCCAATGATGATGGCCGGTGGTGAGCACGTTCACGCCCCACAGGATGATGAGTTTGGCGTGGCCATAATCTTCCGGGTCGAAGCCGATCGAATGGCCGGCGCCCAACAGGGCGAGACCGGGCGCGCCGCAAATGGCGCCGTGCATGTCCGAGGTGCCAAGCGCATTGAGGAGGCGCAGCGGCGCGAATTTTTGCACCGCGCCCATGGAGCCGTAATAGGTCACCGGCATGATCGCCTCGGCGCCGTGGCGGGTGATGATCTCGTCGAACCGTTCGGCGATGGTGTCGACCGCTTCCTCCCACGAGATACGTTCGAACTCGCCGCTCCCCTTGGCGCCGGTGCGGCGTAGCGGGTGCAACACGCGCTCCGGCGAATAGGTGCGGGTGGGATAATCATTGACCTTGGCGCACAGCACGCCGCGCGTGAAGGGGTGCGCCTTGTCGCCTTCGACGCGCACCACCTTGCCGTCCTCGACATGGGCCTGCCAGGCGCAGGTATCGGGGCAATCCAGCGGGCAAACGCCCTGTACGATCTGCTTCTCGGCCATGTTCCCTCTCCTCTTCGAATCCTTCCGCAGCCATACTATAGAGCCAAATCGGGTGGCAATTCGAGCGCTACCTTTATGCGGGTATTGGTGTAACATCGCCGCCATGATGAAAAGCTTCCGCATTACCCGGCGCGCTTTCCTGTGCCACTCCGGCGCGGCGCTCGCTGTCGGCGCGGCGAGCGCGGTAGGCGCAGTGGGCGCGCCGCTGCGCGCCGAGGATCAGCTCTCCTATCTGCTCGGCACCGGCACCACCGGCGGCACCTATTATCCGGTCGGCGTCGCCATCGCCACTCTGGTCAAGGTCAAGCTGCAGCCCAAGGCGGGCATCGCCATGTCGGCGATCACCTCCGCCGGCTCGGGAGAGAATCTCAAGCTGTTGCGCGAGGATCAGGTGCAGTTCGCCATCGTCCAGGGCTTATGGGGCGCCCATGCGCGGGCCGGCACCGGGCCGCTCGCCAGCGCCGGGCCGCAGGAGCACCTGCGCGGCGTCTCGATGCTGTGGCCGAATGTCGAGCATTTCATCGTGCGTGCCGAATATGCCGCAAGCGGCACGGTGGCGGATCTCAAGAACCTTTCCGGCAAGGGCTTTTCCATCGGCAAGCGCAATTCCGGCACCGAGGGCTCGAACCGCCATATCCTGGCCGGTCTCGGCATCGATCCGGAGGCGGAATTCGATCTCGCCTATCTCGGCTACGGGCCGAGCGCCGATGCCCTGATCAACGGCAAGATCGCCGGCATGAGCACCCCGGCGGGGCCGCCGGTCTCCGCCGTCACCCGCGCCTTCGCCGGGCTCGGTAGCGATATCAGGATTCTGTCTTTCACCGAAGACGAGCGCATCCGAGCCAATGGCGGCTTCGATCTGTGGACGCCCTATACGATCCCCGCCGGCACCTATCCGGAGCAGGCGAGCGACATCACCACCATCGCCCAGCCCAACTTCCTCGCGGTGCGTGCCGATGTCGATACTGAGGCGGTCTACCGCATCACCCAGGCGATGCACGAAAACCTGCCCTTCCTCAACAACATCCACAAGGCGACGAAGGCGATCTCGCTGGAGAGCGCCCTTGGCGGCCTGCCGGTACCCCTCCACGCGGGCGCCGCGCGCTATTATAAAGAGCGCGGCCTGGATATTCCCGGAGCGCTGCTCGGCGGCTGATGGCCGTAAAGGCAAGTGAAGGCGGGGCGGTCAACCGCTTCATCTATTGGTTCGGCGCGGCGCTCTCGCTGGCGCATGTCTATTTCAACGTTATCGCTACTTTGCCGGAGCTTTGGCTCGCGGCGATCCATTTCGCCGGCTTCGGTCTGATTTGCTTTTTGGGCATGCCGCTCTTCGGCCGACCGGCGCGGCGCGGCATGGCGCGCCTCTCGCTCGGCCTGGAAATCGCGCTGGCCGCCGCGCTCGGCCTGGCGGCGCTCCATGTGGTTCTCGCCGAGGTGCCGCTGGCGGCGCGCGGCTTCGAATATTCGACCCTCGATTACATCGCCGGCTTCGCCCTTATCCTGTTCGCCATCGAGCTGGCGCGCCGCGCCACCGGGCCGGTGATCCCGATCCTCATCGTCATCGCCGTCAGCTATGTCGCCTGGTGGGGGCGGTATGTCGG